>NC_008346.1:2562500-2936195 GCF_000014725.1 Syntrophomonas wolfei subsp. wolfei str. Goettingen G311 | reverse complement strand
ATTTTTAAAATGATAAAAAAAGAGATTAATACAGGCTAATTGGGATTAAAGCACAAATATAGTATAATCATAGCAGAAAAAATTCAAAATTTGAAGTGAGCAGAATTCGTTGTTTTCTTGACATTGAAAGGGTTTAATCAATATAATGGTAGGGTATTTATATGATTTTATAGGTGAGCTTTATAGATAAGATTATAGCTCACCAAGTAGGAGGCAAGTAATATAGTGAAAAGAACATTTCAGCCGAAGAACAGGCAAAGAAAAAGAGAACATGGTTTTCGAGCCAGGATGGCCAGCGCAGGAGGAAGAAAAGTATTGGCCAACAGGAGAAAAAAGGGAAGAAAAAGTATTTCCGCCTAGGTCGTAAAAGCGGCCTTTTATTTTCCCCAGGGAAGGTTTTTATGCTGGATAAAAAGGCAAGAATCAGAACTAGTAGAGAATATCGTAATGTTTTTGAAAAAGGTAAGCGGTTATCGGGGCGATTTTTAATAATTTATTATGTAGAAAATGCCTTGGACAATAATCGTTTTGGTTTCATTACCAACAAAAAAATCGGTATGGCGGTAATAAGGAATAGGATAAAAAGACAGTTGCGAGCCATAGTGCGTGAATATCAGGGACAAGTAAAGAACAAGCATGATATTGTCCTGGTAGCTAGAGCTGGTATTGGGAAAAGTTCTTTTGAAGGTATGGAAAAAGATTATATTGCCATTATGAAGAAGGCGGGACTTTTTGCAAGAAATGCTAATAAAATTGATTAAAATATATCAAAAGGCAACCTTTTTCAAGCCTGCTTCATGTCGTTTCTATCCTTCCTGTTCCAACTATTCCATTGAGGCCTTAAGGAAATACGGAATAGTCAAAGGAGGCTGGTTAACTGTAAAAAGACTGGCCAGATGTCATCCATACAATCCGGGTGGCTATGATCCGGTACCTTGATATTAGGTTACCTCGCGGGCATTTGCTTCGCTAGAAGGAGGTGGAACCTGTCATCAAAGACTAGAGGATTTGATAGGCAGGAGGAAATTTGTGGCATTCTTTTGTTCAGTGGTTTGCCAGTGTAATTCAGTTTATGTATGGTATTACCGATAGCCTGGGTGTAGCAAATTACGGTCTGGCTATTATCTTTATGACCATAGTAATAAAAATCGTTCTTTTTCCGATAACGCATAAACAGCTAAAATCCATGCGGGCTATGCAAGAAATTCAACCACGGATGAAATATATCCAGGACAAATATAAAGATGACCCGCAAACCATGCAATTAAAAGTAATGGAGCTGTATAAAGAACATGGGGTTAATCCTCTGGGAGGGTGCTTGCCCCTATTGATACAGATGCCGATATTTATTGCATTTTACCAATCATTGTTCAACTTTAAATTTGCGGTAGAGGAACATGCCCGATTTTTATGGATACCTAACATTGGCAGTTCTGACCCCTGGTATATTCTGGCAGTTTTAGCGGCGGCAACCACCTTTATACAGCAACGCGTTTCTATGGTAGACACCAAAGATCCCACGCAAAAGTCCATGTTGTATGTAATGCCACTTTTTATGGCCTGGATAGCAGCCACCATGCCGGCAGGCTTACCTTTATACTGGGTAACTTTTAATATTTTAGGAATTTTACAGCAGCTTTATATCAACTGGAGCAGTAATAAAGCAAAATTGGCTACTGCTACTGCTACTGCTACTGCTACTGCTACTGGAACAGGAGTTCAGCTGGAAATGGAGAAGGAAACACTGGAGGAATCAAGTGGTCAGGATACTGTGGCCAAGGAAAAGGTAGCAGGGAGGGAAAAAGGAGGAAAGAAGGTTAATGGAAGTCCAAATAGTAGAAAAAAAGGGAAAAAACGTTGATGAAGCTGTCAAAGCGGCCCTGGATGAACTAGAATGTGCCATTGAGGATGTTTCTATTGAAGTACTGGAAGAACCCAGTAAAGGAATACTAGGTCTGGTAGGGAAAAAACCTGCTGTAGTAAGGGTTTCCCTGGTGAAGAAACCGGAAGAAGAAGTTCGCCAGGTGGTAGAAGATCTACTGAACCGGATGAAAATCGATTATCAGATTAATCAAGTGGAATGTGAAAGCGGCCGGGTTAGAGTAAACATTATAGGTAAGGACATGGGTCTTTTGATTGGACGTAAAGGCGAAACATTAAATGCAGTACAATACATTATCGGCTTAATCATTAACCGGCAGCGTGAGGAAAGAATTCGAGTTTTGTTAGATGTGGAAGACTATCGCAAGAAAAGAGAGGAATCACTGGAAGCGTTGGCTTTAAGACTATCAGACAAGGTTAAGAAAACCAAAAAAAATGTAGTTATGAGGCCAATGAGTTCCCAGGAAAGAAGAATAGTACATACCATTCTTCAGGCTGACCCCCAGATAACTACCTTTTCGCTAGGAGACGAGCCCAATAGAAAAGTGGTAATATCTTTAAAGAAATAAAAACGACAGTGATGGAGGCCCAGGGAAAGGGCCTCCTTTTTAATTTTAGTACTTAAGTGTATTTGCCGGTCGCTTTTGGTAATATATCTAAAAGAACTGTTGAGGTCACTGCAAAGAGTTATTTTTACAATCATTGGCTTGTATAAATATACCGCTCGCCAACGCTCGCTTGTATATTTATGCAAACCCTATGCAATAATAGGGGTCTTGCATTATCAGCCAGGTTTAAAGTGAGGGGAAAAGAATGATCGGTGATGATATTGCGGCCATCTCCACCGCACCGGGGGAAGGTGGAATAGCTATTGTAAGGCTAAGTGGAAATGACGTAATAGAAAAGGTGGAACGAATATTCAAACCTTACCGGGCGGGGATTAAGCTTTCGGATAAAGAAGGCTATTCACTTAGTCTGGGTTGGTTGTGTGATGAGAAAATGGAGATTATTGATGAAGTTCTCCTGGGATTAATGCGGGCTCCCCGTAGCTACACCGGGGAAGATGTGGTAGAAATTAACTGTCACGGAGGAACTTTGCCGGCCAGGCGCTGCCTGGAGGCGGTAATGTGGCAAGGAGTAAGACTGGCACAGCCGGGGGAATTTACCCGGAGAGCTTTTTTAAATGGGCGGCTGGATGTAAGCCAGGCAGAAGCAGTGATCGAAGTTATCCGGGCCAAAACCGAACGGGGAATGAACTTGGCCTTAAAGCAACTGGCCGGAAGAAACAGCCAGGAGATTAATCTGCTGGAGGATCAGATGATAGAAGTAAATGCTATGCTGGAAGCCAGCTTGGACTTCCCGGATGAGGTGGGGGACCTGGATTATAGTGCGGCTCAGGGGAAGCTACAAGAAGTAAAGAATCGGATAGACAAGCTCTTGTTGGCAGGCGAAAGGGCCGAGATATACCGAGAGGGAATCAATGTTGCCATTTGCGGCAAGCCCAATGTAGGCAAGTCCAGTTTACTTAATGCTCTGCTCAGAAAAGAGAAAGCTATCGTAACCAGTATTCCTGGTACTACGCGGGATATTATTGAAGATTATATAAACATTAGAGGGATACCGGTAAAGTTAAAGGATACCGCAGGAATACGCTCTACGGAAGACCTGGTGGAGCGAATCGGGATAGAAAGAAGCCAGGAAGTAATCAGCGAAGCAGATCTGGTGCTTTTTATATTAGATGTGGGAACCGGGATAGATCAGGAAGACCGGAAGATTTACGAAAAGATTGAGAAGAAGAATAAAATAGTACTGGTTAACAAAGAAGACCTGGAAGAAAAGAATATAAGTGAAGCTGAGCTGGAACAGCTCTTTCCCGGAGTTAAGATAGTCAGAGGAAGTATTATTGAAGAAACCGGTTTGGAAGAACTGGAGGAGAGCATTGAGAAAGCTGTTCTCTCCGGTCAACTACAGAGTGATGACATGGAGGTAATGATTAACCTGCGGCAAAAAAATGCTTTATTAACGGCGAAAAGACATATAGAAGAAAGCCTGGCGGCAATGGGAAAGGTCTCATTGGATTGCCTGGGAGTGGATATATGGGGAGCTTTG
This sequence comes from Syntrophomonas wolfei subsp. wolfei str. Goettingen G311, assembly GCF_000014725.1. Lineage (GTDB taxonomy): Bacteria > Bacillota > Syntrophomonadia > Syntrophomonadales > Syntrophomonadaceae > Syntrophomonas > Syntrophomonas wolfei. Next base: position 2,932,205 of record NC_008346.1, on the reverse strand, counting down.
GAGGCTCTGGGGGAAATAAGCGGCAAAAACTTAAAGGAAGAAGTCATAGAAAGAATATTCCATGATTTTTGCATAGGGAAATAGCCGGTTGGAGATAGGGTGATTGCATAAATATACCGCTCAGCTCCCTTAATTGCGACCGTAGGGGGCATCAGTCGTGCCCGACAGGTGCTGCATCTATGCTTCGCCATCGCTTATATATTTATGCAACCCTTTTGCAAAGAGTTTCGCATTAGAGTAATTTTTTAAATGGGGGAAGTTATGATTTATAAGGCAGGAAGCTATGAGGTGATAGTAATTGGGGCCGGGCATGCGGGCTGTGAAGCAGCCCTGGCTTCGGCGCGCATGGGATGCCAAACCTTGCTGGTTACCATGAGTATAGACCATATTGCATTGATGCCCTGCAATCCTTCCATTGGAGGGCCGGCCAAGGCTCAAGTAGTAAGGGAAATTGATGCCCTGGGAGGGGAAATGGCGCTAAATATCGATAAGGCCAATGTACAGATCCGTACTATTAACACCGGCAAAGGCCCCGCTGTGCAAGCATTAAGAGCCCAAGCCGACAAGCGCCAGTATCACCTGGAAATGTTGAAGACCCTCTTCAATCAGAAAAAACTAGATATTTTGATGGCCGAGGTTGAGGATATAGAGTTGTCGGCTGGCCGGGTGAAAGCAATAGTTACCAGGACTGGAGCCAGGTTCGAATGTCAAGCACTGGTTCTCACTACCGGAACTTATTTGAAGGGGAGAATAATAGTCGGTGATATTTCTTTTGATGGAGGACCAGGAAATCAGTTTCCGGCAGCCCGTCTTTCGGAAAGTCTTAAAAGAATGGGATTACGCCTGGGGCGATTTAAAACTGGAACCCCACCGCGCATAGACAGTAAGAGTGTAGACTTCTCCAAAATGATTGAGCAACCAGGAGATAAACGGCCTTTACGTTTCTCTTTTATTAGTCCCCTTATCAACCGACCACAGCTACCCTGCTGGTTAACCCATAGCAATAAAAAAACCCACCAGATTGTAATGAATAATCTGGACCGCGCCCCCATGTATACCGGGATTATCAAAGGTATTGGTACGCGATACTGCCCCTCTTTTGAGGACAAAGTAGTTCGTTTTTCCCATAAGGATTCTCACCAGCTGTTTATTGAACCAGAGGGAAGAGACACCGACGAAATGTATGTGCAAGGTTTAAATACCAGTTTGCCTGAAGATGTGCAAATAGAAGTCTTAAAAAGCATCCCTGGCTTGGAGAATGTTCGTATTATGCGAACCGGCTATGCCATAGAGTATGATATTATTTACCCTTCCCAGCTTAAACTAAGCCTGGAATGTAAAACGGTGGAGGGTTTGTTTACTGCCGGCCAAATAAATGGAACTTCCGGTTATGAAGAAGCTGCTGCCCAGGGCTTGATTGCAGGAATTAATGCAGCTTTGCAAGTTAAGGAAAAAGAGCCGTTTATTTTAAAACGGAGTGAAGCCTATATAGCCGTGATGATTGATGACCTGATTAATAAAGAAATTGTGGAACCATATCGTTTGTTGACTTCACGAGCGGAGTACCGCTTGCTTTTGCGGCAGGATAACGCTGATTTGAGATTAACGGAAAAAGGCCGCCAGATTGGTCTGGTAGATGATAACAGGTGGATGGCCTATCAGCAAAAAGAGGAGATATTGGAGGTGGAGAGCAATGAACTCAAATTCAGCTCATTTACCCCGGCAGATGAAGAGATGGCGGATTTTTTATCCGGCAAAAACACGGCAGCAATAAGGGATCGAGTCTCCCTCTGGGAATTACTCCGGCGCCCGGAACTGAGTATATATGATTATGTGGAAAAAGGCTGGCTGCGGGACAATGATCCGGATATACTGGAGCAATTGGAGATACAAGCTAAATATGAAGGCTATATTGAGAAGCAAAAGGAACAGGTTAAACGCTTTGAAAAACTGGAAAATAAAATGATACCTCCGGATATTAATTATGATGAAGTCTATGGTTTGTCCCAGGAAGCTGTGCAAAAATTAAAAATAATTTTACCGGCTTCTGTTGGCCAGGCATCAAGGATTGCCGGGGTTAATCCGGCGGATATAAATGTTCTTTTAATTTTTTTGGAAAAGAAAAGAAGGAAATAAGAGGTCGATGTGGAATATAATGTAAAGACTTTTAAAGAAATGCTGATTGAGGAGAATTCCCGGCATAACCTGGTGAGTCGTAAAAGCCTGCCGGTTGAATTAGAAAAACATATTGAAGATAGCCGCAGTTTATTAAATTTTATGGATTTAAAAGGAAGCAGAGTTGTAGATATCGGCAGTGGTGCCGGCTTCCCTGGACTGGTACTGGCCATCTATTGCCCAGAGGGAGAATTCCTTCTCTTGGAATCAGATCTAAAAAAAACAGAGTTTTTACAAGCGGTTATCAACCGCTGTGGATTGAAGAATTGCCAGGTGCTGCGTAAGCGGATAGAAGAGGTGGGGCGCAGTGAGTTGCGCAATAGCTTTGATTTTTGCAGTTGCCGGGCTCTGGCCATGATGAATATAGTGTTGGAATATGGCCTGCCCTTGCTTCGTCTTGGGGGAAAGCTTTTGCTATGGAAAGGAAAGAATTATTCTCGGGAAATTGAGCAGGCTGCCAACGCCCTGGATATATTGGGGGGAAAAGTAGTTGATATTTTTACCTATAGCTTGATGGCAGAACGGGATAGGGCCATAGTAGTAGTAGAAAAGGAGCGGGATACCCCCGCAAAATACCCAAGAAGGGTGGGGATTCCAGCCAAAAGGCCATTATAGGGAGGGATACTGATGGTATTAAAACAACTGGAAAGACTACTGGGAAAAAGCAGTGAGGTGAAGGTTACTGGAATACCGGTAGAGAAACTCTACCCTAACCCCTTTCAACCCCGCAAGGATTTCGATGAGAGGGAAATGATGGAACTAGCTCAGTCGATTGAAGCTTATGGCATAATTCAACCCATTATCGTCCGGACACGCGATGATGGCTTTCAAATAATTGCGGGAGAACGCAGATTTCGAGCCTGCTGCCTGCTGGGGATAAGAGAAATACCAGCCATAATTCAGGAGATGGATGATGAAAGGGTAGCTACCATCTCGCTGATTGAAAACCTGCAAAGACGAGAATTAAATTATTTCGAAGAAGCCAATGCCTATAATCGTTTAATTAACGGCTTTGGATTAACCCAGGAGGAACTGGCAAGAAAGATTGGGAAGAGCCAAGCGGCTATCGCCAACAAGATTCGTCTTTTAAAATTACCACTTTCGGTGCAGAGCCTAATTCTACCCGAACGTATAAGTGAGAGACATGCTAGAGCCTTGCTAAAATTGAACTCGGCGGAGATGCAACTGGAGGTGGTAAAACAGATATATGAGAAAGAACTAACCGTGAAAGAAACGGAAGAGCTGGTGGAAGGAATCAGTCGTAACAACATTCCCCAGGAAATAGGAAGGAAACCCAAAGGGCAGAGTGTATCCATGGTAATAAGAGATGCTCGTATTTTCTTAAACACTATCAGAGAGACGGTTAAACGAGCACGACAGACCGGGATTGATATTGTTATGGTGGAAAAGGATGTAGATAGCGAATACGAGATTACTATAAGGATTGGAAAACATAAGAAAACCCAACAATTGGCTTTATAGAATAAGAAATTCAAAGCGGGAATACCCGCTTTTTTTGTTTTGGGGCAGGAATTAGAGTTTGGACAGGCGAAATAAGAAAGGCAGGTTGGGGAAAGGTGGACAAGGTTAATGGCAAAGATTATTGCGATTGCAAATCAAAAAGGGGGTGTGGGCAAAACTACTACCGCCATAAATCTGGCGGCTAGTATTGCCCTGGGGGAGCAGAAGGTGCTGCTAATAGATTGTGATCCTCAGGGAAACGCCAGCAGTGGCCTGGGTATCAACCGGAAACGTTTAAAGAATTGCGTTTATAATTGGTTAGTTGAAGGTTTACCGGCCAAAGAGGTTATTACTGCTACTGAGGTAGATGGATTGGAGATAATTCCAGCCACCATTCAACTGGCTGGGGCTGAGGTAGAACTGGCTACACGGGAAAACCGGGAACACTACATGGCAAATGCGCTCAAGCCCATTAAGGAGGCTTATGATTATATATTCCTGGATTGTCCTCCATCATTGGGACTATTGACGATCAATGCGCTGGTAGCCAGTAATTCAGTTCTGATTCCGCTGCAATGCGAGTACTATGCCCTGGAAGGTTTGAGTCAGCTGATGGATACTATCCTATTGGTTAGAAAAAGACTTAACCGTAGCTTGAAGCTGGAGGGAATAGCCATGACTATGTTTGATGGAAGAACCAATCTGGCCATACAGGTGGTAGATGAAGTAAAACGCTATTTCCCTAAAGAAATATACCAGACCATTATTCCCCGTAATGTAAGGCTTAGTGAAGCCCCCAGTCATGGGCAGCCGGCGGTTATTTATGACCCGCGATCAAGAGGAGCCGAGGAATACAGGGAACTGGCCATGGAGGTGTTGGAACGTGCAAAAAAAGGGAAGAGGTCTTGGTAGAGGACTTGAAGCATTACTGTCTAACGAATTAGCTTTTGATGAGACGCAGGAACTTACACAGATCAAAGTGGACGAAATAGTATTACGCAAAGATCAGCCACGAAAAAACTTTGATGAAAAGTCCCTTCAAGAACTGGCAGATTCTATCCAGGAGCATGGTTTGCTACAACCACTTATTGTACGGCATAGGCAGGATGGCTTTGAACTGGTGGCGGGAGAGCGACGCTGGCGGGCTGCTCAAATAGCTGGCTTAATACAGGTGCCGGCTTTAATAAGAGAAATGGATGATGTTCAGGCGGCCGAAGTTTCCTTGGTGGAAAATATACAACGAGATGATTTGAGTGCCGTTGAAGAGGCCATGGCCTACAAATATATGATGGATAATTACGGCTATACCCAGGAAGTACTGGCAGAGAAGCTTGGTAAAAGTCGTCCCCATATAGCCAACATGGTGCGAATGCTTGCTCTCCCGGAGCAGGTATTGACGATGCTGGAAAGGCAAGAGATAACAGCCGGACATGCCCGGGCTATTTTATCCCTGCCAACCGCGGCGGAACAAATCGCAGCGGCAAAAGAGATAGTTGCCGGGAGACTTTCGGTAAGGGAAACTGAAAAGAAGGCCAAGTCAATTATAAAAAGAAAGCAGGTAGAGAAAAAGAGAGATCCGGTAATAATGGAATTGGAAGAGCGAATGGAGAGCTATTTTAGTTCCCGGACGAAAGTGATGCAAAAGGGCAGGGGAGGAACCATTGAAATAAGCTTTTATAGCCTGGAAGATCTGGAACGAATAGTAGAGCTTATAGGCTTGGAGTAAGATTCTCCTGCCGGAAAAACAGAAAATCTATAGTTAGTCTCAGTAAATGCAGAAATGTTTCACGTGAAACATTTCTGCTTCTTTTGCAATAGAACAATTCAAACCCGCCCAAGTAAAATCTAAGAGCATTTAAAATTATTACTTGACTCCACTGCAAAAAGTTATTAATATTCATCGGCTTGTATAAATATATCGCTCAACTCCCTTAAAAGCGACCGAAGGGTACTTAGGGAACGACCCCCATATCGTTTCGAATCAGGCGCAACAACCTTAATAGCGACTGCAAAGCATTGTAAGGACGGTCTTCGACCGCCCGCTTTCACCTTCGCCAGCGTTTTGTATATTTATTCAACCCTTATGCAACAAAAGGGGTTTTTGCAGTGGAATCTTACTTGAATATCTGAAAAGTATAGAAAAACACAATAAGGGGGTCTATCTTAAATTCGATATCCATCAGTTCTTAGCGGTCTTATTCAAAAAGGCCCGTGTGCGTTGTTGGAAGTCCTCGCTAGCCAGCATTTTCTCCAATTGCTCGAATTCCAGGTGAAGACCTTTATCTATAGGGAGATCAAAACCAGCGTTTAAAACCTTTTTTGCCCCTCGAACAGACAGGGATGATTTTTGAGCTATAAGTTCCGCCAATTTCCAAGCCTGGTTTAGTGCTTGCCCCGGCGGACTCAAATACTGGACCAGGCCGATATCATATGCCTCGTGGGCAAATACCTGGCGACCGGTTAATACCATACTTTTGGCCTGGCCTAAACCAACCAACCGAGAAAGCCTCTGGGTTCCGAAAACCAGGCCCATATTTACTCCAGCTGCTGCCACCCGGGCATTATCATCCATAACCCGAATATCAGCACAGAGAGCAAGTTCCAGACCTGCGCCCATAGCAAATCGGTTAATGGCAACAATAAACGGGAAGGGGATATTTTCAAGTTGATTAAATAACTGGTAAAGGTTGGCGAAAAACTGGCGATTGCTTTGCGGGTTCTGATTTACCAGTTCTCGTATATTGGCGCCGGCAGAGAAGCCATAGTTCATATTACCAGTGAGAATAACAGCCCGGGGCTGAATCTGGGATATCTTGAAAAAGCAGGTGGAGATTTCATCGAGCAATAATTGAGAAAGAGCGTTTACCGGCGAAGCATGCAGAGTGACAGTGGCTATGCTGTCTATAATGTCCAGTATAAGCAATTTATATGGCTTTCTATCTGACATTGAACCACCCCCATTTTTCCTCTCCAGTCACATTCTATATATATTCATTCTAAGTTAGGGAGGAACAAAATCCAAGGGACTAATCGCAGATTATATTATGACAGCGGAGTAAATAGGGTTCAATAATGGCATAATAATTACGGGAAAATGGCCCAAAAAGGTTTTAAACAAGAGATAATAACTAAGACGGTATTATGAAATTATCCCCTAAGCTTAAACTTTGTTGTGTAATTTATAAATCTAGCTTATTTATGAGTTTTGGGGACTAAAAAGCTGGGCGGTTTTACAAGATAGAAAAATATTGCTATTATGGTAAGACAAAAAGCATCTAAGATCTAACGAGGTACATTGTGAAAATCCGGAAAAAAAGCCCAAGAAAAAAGACTAATGATAGCTTCACTTTTATAATAATTCCCGGAAAAACTGGAAAGGCGCTTCATATAGGCTTGGCCAGAAAATATATTTTGGCGGGTAGTTTGCTTTTATCCAGCATAGTACTGCTTTCTGCTATGATAACTTACCTGTTTATTCAGAGCCAGTCGGAGATAAGCTCGGTGGAAAATATTAAGATGGAAAGCCTAAAAAAGGATGAAACCATAGAACTGCTAGGAAAAGAAATTCAAAATATTCGAAAGCAGCAGGAGGGTATAGGTCGAACACAAAACGAAATAAAAAAATTGATGGGAATTATGCCGGAAGCGGAAGTTAATAAAAAACCCTCCCGAGGAACAATAGTAAGTGGAGTCGGAGGAGCGGAAAATGAAGGTGAAGATGTTTTAGAAGCGACCCGAAATATTAAAAGGGAGATAAACCGGCAGGAGGATGAGATAAACGGCATGCTGTCCGAGGTTAGCCAGCGAGGAACATATTATAGAAGTCGTCCCAACCAATGGCCGGTAAACGGGGAGATATCTTCACCCTATGGCTGGAGAAAATCTCCTTTCCGCAGCAGTAAGTCGAGTTTTCACGATGGCATTGACATTGTAGAGGCTGTGGGAACAGAGGTGCTGGCAGCGGGAGATGGGAAGGTCATCTTTGCTGGATGGAAGGCCGTTTATGGAAAAACCGTAGAGATTGATCATGGGTATGGCTTTATTAGCCGCTACGGGCATAATAGTGCTATCCTGGTCAATAAGGGTGACAAAGTCAAAAAGGGAGAAACAATAGCCCGCCTGGGGAATACCGGTAACAGTACCGGCCCCCACCTGCACTTTAGCATAATGAAAAACAATGAAAGCGTAAGCCCGGTTAACTATCTGCCCTGAGGGGAGAAGACGGGTTGGATTAGCGAGAAAGGTTGTGGATTAGGTTGTGGAAAAAAGGAAAACAGCAAAGTATTGAAAGCTTAATCTCGCATGGAGTACAAGTCAAGGGAGAGATTCGTTCTTCCGGTTCAATTCGTATTGATGGTAATGTTGAGGGGAAAGTGGATGTAAAAGGTGACCTTATTGTGGGAGAAAAGGGGAAAATCAAAGGTGAAATATTGGTGGACAACCTTGTTCTGGCTGGGAGAATAGAGGGAAATATAGAGGCCAGAGGGAGATTGGAAATCACCGCAACCGGTTCTATTTTGGGAGATGCCAGTTGCAGTCTAATTTCTATAGAAGAAGGTGGTTTTATTGATGGTACTTCCAAGATGATTCGCCCACAGGAAAAAGTTGAGCTGAAAAAGGGGAATACAGTGGCAGTAGCCAAGAACATATAATGAAGTGAAAAATACCCCCCGCTAAGCGGCCAAAGTTCCTATTAACAAAACAGGCAGCAGACTATAGTGCCCCTCCTCGTTGCAGCGCTGTGTTGAAACTGCGCCACAGTTTCTTCCGATGCTTAAATATATAGAGTTAATCTCCAGCTTATTGATTCAAGGTACTGGCCTGGCAAGCCGCCAGGCTATGGCGCTTAAAGCCGGAATGGGCCAGGCATAAGCCTTTGGCAATTATATCGGCCATCTTATAGACGGTGTAAAGCCGGGTATTCTGTAAAACCATATGTTCCAGGAAACCGCCAATATTTACTACCCCGGAAATATGGAAATCACCCACCTCAGGTAATACCTTTCGCAAAGCCGTACCGGGCTTGAGACTTCCTTTTTTTACATTTATATAACCAATTCTATCGGCATTGCCCAAACAAGCATCAATAGCAACCAGCAATGGATTATGGTGCTCAGCGTTAATAATATTAAGAAAATGATCCAGATTGGTAGCATGTACGGGTTTTTCCAGAGTGCCGTAAATATGAGCTGAGCGAAGGAGGGATTGCAAGCGGGTGCCTACCAGCGGCCCCAGGCAATCTCCGGTTGCCCGGTCGGTACCAATACAAAGATAAACTATTTCTCGGCTATAGTCCTGGTTTAAATCCTGCAAAAGGAAGCTAATGCTACGCTCCATTTTACTAAAACACAGAGGGTCATCACAATGAAAAGAATCTTTACAATTTTGCCGGCTCAGCTTGGGTAACTCCACTGCTTCTCCTCCTAGACTTTTATCTTTATTCTTGACGGCTGGAAAAATATTTATGCGTAAATAAAAAAGATAAGAATAAGCATGGAATAAAAAGGTATCAGATGAGGAGGAGGCTATAAATAAAAACCAGATTAGTGCTAGTTATGGGTTATCTGGGGGCGGTAATTGGGGCGGGCTTTGCCTCGGGGCAAGAGATTATCCAGTTTTTTGTTGTCTATGGCAGTGATGGTTTAAAAGGTACGCTTCTGGCCACCTTCGCTTTTGCGCTATGTGGGGGAATGTTGCTTTATTTAGCCCATCGCCATCAGGTATCCAATTATCAAGATTTGCTGGCTGGTCTTATGGGTAATAAAGGCGGAAAGCTAATTGACTGGCTACTGGCAGCATTTTTGTTTCTGGGTATCAGCACCATGTTATCTGCCAGTGGGGCGGTATTTGAAGAACACCTTTATTTACCGAAAAGCCTGGGGATTTTGCTAACATATTTAATGGTTATATTCTTTTTGTTCTCCGGTAAAAAAGGTTTAATATTCTCTTTTAATATGCTGGTTCCCGTAAAAATCCTTTTCTTGTTGCTCGTCACCGGCTATGTAGTCTTTTTTATGGAAAGCCAGGCACTGGGAAGCTATAGTGTTTACCTCTGCCCGGTTAATAGCAGGTTTTGGATAATATCCAGCATACTCTATGTGGCTTACAATTTTTCTTTAGCGATGGTGGTATTAAGTGAATACCAAAGCCTCAGCAACTGCCGGGAAGGCATAGCTGGGGCTGCATGGGGTGGGCTTATGCTGGGGATACTGGTGGTACTGAGCTACCTGTCTTTATGCAAATTTTTACCGGCGATTATGCACTATGAAGTGCCCATGCTCTATCTTATGGGAAGAATATCGCCTGGGGTTAAACAGTTCTATACTCTGATACTATGGATTGGGATACTAACTACCGCCATAGCCAATGCTTATGGTTTTACTCAACGCATAGCTGACTTCTCCGGTTTAGGTTTCGGAAGTTGTCTGCTATTGTGTATGACCCTATCTTTGCCCCTGGCCATGCAGAGCTTTTCGTCCCTGGTAGGAAAGATTTACCCGGTTTTTGGTTTACTGGGGATAATAATAATTTCCGTATTGCTTTACCAGGGTATAAAAGACATGGCACTGCTCTTGTATTATAATATTAAGAACTAACCCCTTGGAGGAGTGAGGGGTAAGGGGTGAGGAGTTATTGGTTGTCGGTTGTCTGAAGGCGGAAGACGGAGGATGGAAGGGTCTTTAGAACGGTGATTAGAAGGGGTATTCTCGATTTTATCTTATTATACAAGCGCATATTAAGCTACTTTTCATTGGCGGTTGTGGCCCTCACCCTAAGGGTGTCACTATTAGGGTTGCGACCATGTTGGGTTATTACGGGTAAAAACGATTGTTCAACAACCGTTTAACATCGTTAAGATACCGCAGACATTCCCCGGAAAAACTGACCGACGATGGTTTAACAACGGTTTAATCATCGTTCAACAACCGTTAGAACTACTGTATAAACCAGGGAGGTTAAGATGAATAATTTGAAAAATATACCCTCCATTGACGAAATGCTTAAGAATGAGCGAATCAAACAGCTAATAGAAGTCTACCAGCGCGATTTTATGGTGGATGTAGTGCGCAGTGCTACTGAGGAACTGCGCCGGGAACTCTTTCTTAAAGAAGAGAAAATAAAGAAAGAGAAGCTGATGCAAGCGATATTGGTGAAGGTAGAGCATATGGTTTCCCGCCTGGCCGGGGGGAGCCTGAAAGAAGTGATAAATGGAACCGGGGTAGTGCTTCACACCAATCTGGGACGAGCTCCGCTGGGTAAAGGGGCCATAGACTATATGGTGCGAATGGCCAGGAGCTATAACAACCTGGAATTTAACCTGGAAAAGGGGGAGCGGGGAGAACGTTATGGACATGTGGAAGAAGTATTGACCCGCCTGACTGGTGCCGAAGCGGCCCTGGTGGTTAACAATAATGCAGCCGCAGTTCTACTGGGCTTAAACACCCTGGCCCGGGAGCGGGAAGTGATTGTTTCCCGGGGACAATTGGTGGAGATAGGGGGAGCTTTCCGTATTCCGGAAGTAATGAAACTAAGCGGGGCCAGGCTGGTAGAAGTGGGAACAACCAATAAAACCTATATTAGCGATTTTGCCGCTGCCATCAATGAGGAAACCGCCTTGCTTTTTGCGGCTCACACTTCCAACTACAAAATACTGGGTTTCACCCAGGAGGTCCCTTTGGAGGAACTGGTGAAGCTGGGTCAGGAGAAAGAGCTGCCGGTGATGCAGGATTTAGGCAGTGGCATCTTTTATGATAAAGATGACTGGGGACTGCGGGAGGAACCGGCGGTGAAGCGTTGTGTTGCGGCTGGGGTGGACATCGTTACCTTCAGCGGGGACAAACTACTGGGAGGGCCCCAGGCAGGGATTATTGTAGGGAAAAAGGCTCTGGTAGAAGCCATGAAGAAAAACCAGCTCACCCGGGCGTTAAGGGTGGATAAACTCACTATCGCTGCTCTGGAAGGAACCTTGCTGGAATATCTGCTAGGTTCTCCGAAAAAAAACATTCCGGTAATAGAAATGCTGGCTTTAAGCCGGGAGGAGCTAAGGGAAAAGGCCGAAAGACTGTTGGAATTGCTGGAAATGAGGACTGAAGGCTTATCGGGAATCAGACAGCTTAAGCTGGTGGAACTGGAGGATATGGTGGGCGGGGGAGCCTATCCCACCTATAAAATTCCCGGCTTCGGGGTGGAAATCGAATTCAGCCAACCTGGCCTGGAGAAGGCGGCCAAAATACTGCGATTGGGAAGCCCGGCTCTGCTTACCCGGCGCCAGGAGGATAAAATGCTTTTGAGTGTGCGCACCCTTCTACCCGGTGATGAGATAAAGGTAGCGGACTTGATTGCCGGAGTTGTCCAGGAAAAAGGGGATATATAGATGAAGCGGCTTATTATTGGAACGGCAGGACATATAGATCACGGCAAAACCACTCTGGTAAGAGCCTTGACCGGAGTTAATACCGACCGTTTGAAGGAAGAAAAGCAGCGGGGTATTTCCATTGAATTGGGATTTGCCCCCTTTATGCTGCCTAGTGGCCATAAGGCGGCCATTGTTGATGTGCCGGGACACGAGCGCTTTATCCGGCATATGCTGGCTGGGGCTTTCGGGATTGATATGGTGGTCTTTGTTATCGCTGCCGATGAAGGAATCATGCCCCAGACCCGGGAACATTTAGATATAATTGAATTGCTGGGGGTTAAGCAGGGGGTAGTAGCTATTACTAAAAAAGACCTGGTTGACGAAGAATGGCTGATGCTGATGGAAGAGGAAATAAAGGAATACCTGGCCGGGACTGCCTTGAAAAACAGTCCCATGATAGCAGTATCAGCCGTCAGCGGAGAAGGGATAAAGCAATTGCTGGAGGAAATCGAAAAGATTGCGGCCCAGGTTGAAGAGAAACCGGTGTTGGGGCAGGCCCGTTTGCCCATAGACCGGGTTTTTACTATAGCTGGTTTTGGCACGGTGGTGACCGGTACCCTGTGGTCGGGGCAAATAAAGACCGGTGAAAGCCTGGAACTTATGCCGGTGCAGCGACCGGTCAAAATCAGAAGTCTGCAGGTACACGGAGCCAGGGTTACGGAAGCCCTGGCGGGACAGAGGGTAGCGGTCAACCTGCAGGGTATTGAAGTAGCGGAGATAAAAAGGGGTTACCTCTTGTCCACCCCGGATTATCTCCATCCCAGTTACCGGGTTGATACCAGGTTAAGGCTCTTGTCTTCCAGCAAAAGAACCCTGAAAAACTGGAACCGGATAAGATTCCACCTGGGGACTGAGGAGGCTCTAGGGCGGGTGGTTTTGCTGGATCGGGACGAACTGCAGCCGGGACAAGAAAGCTATGCGCAAATTGTCATGGAAAAACCGGTGGTTTGCCAGAAAGGAGACCCTTTTGTAATCAGGTATTATTCACCGGTGACTACCATTGGCGGCGGAAACATAATTGACCCAAATGCCCCCAAACAGAAACGCTTCCGGGAAGAGGTTCTGGAGCAACTGGTAATGAAAGAAGAAGGCAGCCTCTATGACCTGATTCTACAGGAGATGGAAGCGGCTGAGGCCACATTTACCAGCTCTGATTTGGCACGGAAAACCGGCCATGAAGAAGAGCATATTAAAGAAGAGCTGGAACAATTGCTCCTGGACGAAAAAGTAGGGGATTTAAAAAATGGGGAATACATGAGCACCCGGAGCTTAGAAAAGATAAACGATGAGATAGGGAACCGCTTGCAGGAATACCACCGGCAATATCCTCTGCGGGGGGGTTATCCCCGGGAAGAGATGAGAAGCCGGTTTTTCAAAAGCATTAATACCCGAAGCTTTAATGCCATAATAAAATACCTGGAGGATAGGGGAAGCATAAACAGCCGGAACAACCAGCTTCGGCTGGCGGGCTACAGCCCTGAGCCGGGAGTGAAAGAAAAGCGGGCCATTGAAAAAATTCAGGAAATGATGGATAAAGAGTTATTTACCCCTCCTTCTCTGGAGGAATTAGAGCAGCAGCTAGAGCTTAATGGAGAGGATTTTATCGAAATCATTTCCTACCTGCTCAACCAGGGATTATTGATTAAGCTCTCCGGGGATATATATTTTTCTACCCAGGCCCTGGAAGAAGGAAAGAAGATCCTGGAGGAACATTTTGGCCGGGAAAAGGAGCTCAGCCTGGCCACCGCCCGCGACCTGTTTAACACCTCGCGCAGGTATACCTTGCCATTGTTGGAGCATTACGACAAGACCCGTTTCACCCGCCGGATAGGGGATATACGGGTTAAAGCTTAGCTTTTTTCTCCTGGCTTTCGCAGGAAGGAGGGAGAAGGGAGAGGATTTTGCAAGTGTCTAAGATAGGGATCCCAAGAACCCTGGCCTATTTTATCTATTTTCCGCTATGGAAGACCTTTTTTGAGGAACTAGGCCATGAAGTGGTACTTTCGCCAGCTACCAGTAAAGCCATTCTTGATCGAGGCGTCAAAGAGGCGGTAAACGATGCCTGCATCCCCATAAAACTTTATCACGGACATGCTGCTGCTCTGGCGGGGAAGGTTGATTATATTTTCTGCCCCCGCCTGGTCAGTGTGCGTAGCCACGGGGATTTTGGCACCGAAACTTTTTGCCCCAAGTTTCTGGGCTTGCCGGATATGCTTCGCCTGGCTATGGATGATCTGCCGGAAATCATAGATGTCAGGGTTGACCTTAAGCAAGGAAAAGACGGGCTCTGGCAGCTCTCGCAAGAAATCGGAAAGGGCTTGGGCAACAGCAGGGAAGAGATTAAACGGGCCTTCAACAGGGCCCGTGAACAGCAACGTCAATACAACAGGCTGCTTTACCAGGAGATGCTTCCTCTGGAAGCCCTGAAGATTATTGAACAAAAGAATCCGATTCCAAAAAAGGAAAAGAGTAACGAGAATTATGATTTGCAGGTAGCGGTAGTAGGATATCCTTACCTGCTTTATGATGCTTATATTAATGCGGGATTGCTGGCTATACTGGAAAAAGAAAAGGTCAAGGTATATACTCAGGATATAATAAGTGACCGGAAGATGAACCAGCAGGCCAAAACCTTGCCCAAGAGTACATTCTGGTATTTTTCCAACCGGGTGATTTACGGAGCCTTGCATTTTATGCAGCGCCCGGAGATAGAGGGGGTTATTCACCTTACGGCTTTTGCCTGTGGGCCTGATTCCATGGTGGACAGGCTGTTGGAGATAGAAAGCCGGCGGAGAGGCAACCGGCCTTACTTATCCATCGCCGTTGATGAGCATACGGGAGAAGCGGGAGTCCGAACCAGGATTGAAGCTTTTGTAGATATGTTGCGTTACCGGAGGGAGAGGAAATGAAAATCAGTTTCCCCCATATGGGTTATTCCTATATTGCGTTCAAATGGCTGGTGAACCATCTGGGTCATGAGTGCATCGTTCCCCCCGAGCCCAGCAAGAAAACACTGGATCTGGGGGTGCGTTATTCCCCGGAATTTGCCTGCATACCCTTTAAGATATTGATGGGAACCTACCTGGAGGTGGCGGAAAAAGGAGCGGAAATTATACTGACCTCTGGGGGTATGGGGCCTTGCCGGGCCGGTTATTACTGGGTGATGCACCAGTATATCCTGGATGAAATCGGTAAAAAGGTGAAGGTGATTGCCTTTGAACCACCGCTCTGTGACTTGAGAGACTTCTGGCGAAAGCTGCACCGCTTGCGGGTGAGCGGGGGCTTATCAGTGAAAGCCTTTATTCAGGTCTTGAAGGTGGCCTGGGAAAAAATTAAAGCCATTGATGATATGGAGATGCAATCGCATAGTATAAGGCCTTATGAAGAGAAAAGAGGGGATACCACCCGGGCTCTATGGAAAGCTCTGGAATTTGTGGATGAAGCCAATGGAGAAGATGAGGTAAATGAGGCCCGGCAAGAAGGGCTGAAAGTCCTGCAAGGAGTACGGCGGGATGAGAACCGCGATCCCTTAAAGATAGGAATTATCGGGGAAATATATGTGGTTTTAGAACCTTCTGCCAATCATTATTTGCAGATTATGCTGGGAGAGATGGGGGTTTATACGGACCGTTCCATTTACCTCAGTTCCTACACCCGCAAGAATACCATAGTAAACCTGGAGGGAGACATTTTCCAGGTGGCCCGTCCCTATTTAAACGAAGCTCCTATTGGTGGGCACGGGGTTAACAGTATAGGGGAAACCATATTGTACGCGCGGCATGGTTTTGATGGGGTAGTGCAACTGGCCCCCTTTGCCTGTATTCCGGAAATAGTAGCCAAAAGCATTATACCTGCGGTGAGCCGGGATTTTAACATACCGGTATTAACGCTATTTATTGACGAACAAACAGGAAAGGCTGGAGTGCAGACCCGGTTGGAGGCTTTTGTGGACCTGCTGGAAAAACGGCGGGAACACAAACGCCAAAGGGAGAGATGGGCAATATGAAGAAGGCATATCTTGGTGTTGATGTGGGCTCGGTAAGCACTAACCTGGTAGTCTTGGACGAGAGTAATGAGGTGGTGGCGGCGGAATACCTGCGTACCAGTGGCCAACCCATTGTCACCGTGCAGCAGGGGCTTTATTCCATAGGCCAGAAGCTAAAGGGCCAGGTGGAGATAATCGGGGCTGGAACTACGGGTAGCGCCCGTTACCTCAGCAGCATGATAATAGGTGCCGACATTGTGAAGAATGAAATCACGGCCCATGCTATTGCGGCTTCTGCGGTGGTGCCGGGGGTCAATACCATTATTGAAATCGGCGGGCAGGATTCTAAAATAATTATACTGCGTGAGGGAGTGGTAACCGACTTCGCTATGAATACCGTATGTGCAGCTGGAACCGGCTCATTTCTGGACCAGCAAGCCAGCCGCTTGACCATAGCGATCGAAGACTTTGGCAACCTGGCTCTGCAAGCAAAAAATCCAGTTCGGATAGCAGGACGTTGTGCTGTTTTTGCCGAATCAGATATGATACATAAGCAACAGCTAGGATATAATAACGAGGATATCATTGCTGGGCTATGCGAAGCCCTGGTCAGGAACTACATGAATAATGTAGGTAAAGGCAAGGAGATCCGGCCACCGGTTTTATTTCAGGGGGGAGTTGCCGCCAACCAGGGTCTGGTAGAAGCCTTTAAGAAATACCTGGAAATGGATATTATCGTACCGCCGTGGTATGATGTTATGGGAGCCATCGGGGCAGCCCTACTGGCCCGGAGGGCCGTGGAGAAGAAGCAAAAGAGCAGTTTCAAAGGTTTTAATATCCGGGAGATTACTTTTAAGACCCGTAGTTTTGAATGCCAGGGTTGTTCAAATGCTTGCGAAGTGGTACAGTTTTTTGAGAATGATGATTTGATAGCCCGCTGGGGTGATCGCTGCGGCAAATGGGAACTGCAGGCAGTTTAGAATTTTATATGCTGTTTTCATGACCGGAGGACAGCAGGTCATGATTACATAAGAAAAAAGGGAGGTAGGAGAATGAGAGTGAGCAAGAGGCTAGTGTTTTTGGTGCTGATGTTGTTCACGCTGGGAGTTCTGGCCGGCTGTGGCAGCAAGCCGGAAGGTGGCGATAAAGCCGGAGGAGATAAAGCGGCAGTCGAAACCATACCAGTAGGAATCAATGTAGAACTTTCCGGTGACCTGGCCAGTTATGGCTCCAATTCCAGAAATGGTATGGTTCTGGCCATCGAAGAAATCAACCAGGCCGGCGGAGTGCTGGGGAAAGAATTGAAGTACATTGAAAGAGATTGCCAATCCAAACCGGACGAAGCTATGAATAATAGCGCGGCCCTGGCGGGAGAAAAGATTATAGCCCAACTGGGTCCCCTGACCAGTGGAGCTGTAGCAGGTAGTACCCCGGTTATGATGCAGAATAAGATACCGCTTATTGCTCCGGCAGCGACTGCGGAAAATGTTACTGTAGAAGAAAAGACCGGCAAGACCTTGGATTATATTTTCCGGGTCTGTTACTTGGATGCTGACCAGGCCAGGCGTATGGCGGAGTTTGCCTTAAACGACCTTAAGGTAAAGAATGCTGTCATCTTTGGCAGTACCTCGGATGATTATGCCAAAGGACTGGCCAAGTATTTTGAGGAAGCCTTTGTGGCTGGCGGTGGTAAAATCGTGGCCAAAGAAGGTTATGTCAATGGGGACAAGGATTTCAAAGCCACTCTTACCAAACTGAGAAGCAAGAATCCGGAGTTTATCTATGTACCCGGCTACTACACCGAAGTGGCATTACTTATCAAACAGGCCCGTGATTTGGACATCAAGGTTCCCATCGGTGGCGGCGATGGCTGGGATTCACCAGATATGGTCAAGGTAGCAGGAGCTGAAGCCTTGAACAACACTTATTTTGCCAACCATTATTCCGTAGAAGACCCCTCACCGGTAATCTCTTCTTTTGTTAAAGCTTATGAGGCCAAATACAAAAAGCTTCCCGATTCATTTGCGGCTCTGGGTTATGATTCCGCCAAAATACTGGCTCAGGCTATAAAAGATGCCGGCGAAGCGGACTCTGCCAAGGTAGCGCAGGCTCTGGCTAAAATCAAGGACTTCCCGGGAATAACCGGTACCATGAGTATTAACGAAAAACACAACCCGGTTAAAGAAATAGTGGTAATCGAATATAAAGACGGCAAATTAGTATCGCGGTAATACTACGAGCCTATGGTTAAAGGGAGGGGCAACCCTCTCTTTGGCCTATTATAATTAATATAGTGAGCGGTATATTTGTACAAGCCAATGAATATTTAGGAAGCGGTGAGAGGAGAGTTGAGCTGTCCCAATACCATCTCTCACCAAGAAATTTCCATATTTAATGAATGGTTTCTCGTAGATGAATTAGAGATAATAAAGCTATAGTTCTAGTTGGGAGTGGCAGTATTGCTGGAATTTTTGCAACAATTGATAAACGGCCTGTCTTTAGGGGCGATATATGCCCTGATTGCCCTGGGCTACACCATGGTTTACGGAATAATAATGCTGATAAACTTTGCCCACGGAGACATAATGATGGTGGGAGCCTATGTAGGGTTTTTTTCTATAGCAGTTCTGGGGAGTAATATTTTTGCAGCACTGATATTTGCTATGCTCAGCTGTGCTGTTCTGGGAGTGCTGATAGAAAAGATTGCCTATAAACCATTACGGAATTCCTCTCGTATTGCGGCCCTTATCACTGCAATCGGGGTATCCCTATTTTTGGAGTATTTTACCCTCTTTCTTTTAACCCCCCAACAAAGGGTTTTCCCCGAAGCCGCATTTCCCCTGCACAAGTATCAAATTGGGGGATTGTTGGTATCCAATAAGGATATTTTCATTTTTGTCCTGGCCGTTATTCTTATGATTGCCCTGCAGTATATTATTAAAAGAACCAGAACCGGCAAGGCTATGCGCGCGGTTTCGCTGGATCGTGAGGCAGCCATCTTGATGGGCATCAGTGTGGATAGAACCATTTCCATAACCTTTGCTATTGGTTCTTCCCTGGCTGCTGCTGCCGGTGTGATGATAGGAATCTACTATAACACTATTAACCCGCTGATGGGTATTATTCCCGGATTGAAAGCATTCGTAGCGGCTGTTTTGGGGGGAATCGGCATAATCCCCGGAGCCATGGTCGGGGGATTCCTCATGGGGATTCTGGAAACTATGGTCAGCGGTTATGGCAGTACCCTCTACCGTGATGCAGTAGCCTTTGGTGTTTTAATATTGATTCTCCTGGTTAAACCCACCGGTTTGTTTGGTAAGGATACCGGGGAAAAAGTGTAGGTGAGAAGATGGAGAAAAAGCGATTTGTTCCACGAAGCTTTCTGATTGAAGTACTGGTTTTAGCAGGCATTTTTACCCTGGTTCAGTACCTGATAATATCGGGCTTGTTAAATGAATACTACCAGATAAATTTATCTTCTATGTGTATTAATATAATTTTGGCGGTAAGCCTTAATTTGATTAACGGTTTTACCGGGCAATTATCTCTGGGTCATGCCGGGTTTATGGCTGTGGGTGCCTATGCTGCGGTAGTAGTTACTACTATTTACAGCCAGCCCTTTATACTGGGTCTGCTAGCTGCCTGCCTGGCCGCAGGACTGGCCGGGCTTATTATAGGGGTACCCACCCTTAGGCTAAAGGGGGATTACCTGGCTATTGCCACCCTGGGTTTTGGGGAAATCATCCGGGTAATACTGCAAAACATCGATTTCATAGGCGGTCCCGCCGGAATTCTGGGAATACCCCGTTACAGCACCTGGCCCTGGTTGTTTGCCCTTACCGTCTTCACCATAGTAATTATAGTAAACCTTATTAATTCCAGTTATGGCCGGGCTATAATATCTGTGCGTGAAGACGAAGTGGCTTCCGAATTAATGGGTATTAACACCACCAATTACAAAGTACTGGCTTTCGTTATTGGTGCCTTGTTTGCCGGGCTGGCCGGAGCACTCTACGCCCATTATTTCTATATTATTAAACCGTCAACTTTCAACTTCTTAAAGTCTTTTGACATCCTGGTCATGGTGGTTCTGGGCGGACTGGGCAGCACAACCGGGGCTGTTATAGCCGCTATTTTCGTTACCATGCTTACGGCTGCTTTGCAGACTTTCCCGGCTATTCGCATGGTTCTTTACGCAGTTACTCTGGTTGTGGTTATGGTTTACCGACCTCAGGGCTTGATGGGCAATAAGGAATGGGGCCGACGGACTTGGGGCAGGATTTGGGGTGAGAAAAATGAGCCTCTTGCAGATAAATAATTTATACAAATCCTTTGGCGGGCTCAGCGCAGTGCTGGATTTCAACTTCCACCTGGAAGACGGTGAACTGCTGGGTCTGATTGGACCCAATGGAGCCGGTAAAACCACGGTCTTTAATCTGATTACCGGGGTATATAAGCCGGATGAGGGTAATATTATTTTTTCGGGACGAGATATCACCGGTTTAGCTCCCTATACTATTTGCCAGCAGGGAATCGCCCGCACCTTCCAAAACATCCGGCTGTTTAAAGACATCAGCGTTTTGGACAATGTACGCATTGCTTTGCATAAAGATGCACCCTATGGCTTGCTGAAAACTCTGCTTAGAACCCCGGGCTTTTTCCAGGGGGAAATAGAGATAAATAAACAGGCCCACGAATATTTGCAGATATTCAACCTGGAGGATAAAGCCGGCGAAATAGCTTCCAGCTTGCCCTATGGGGAACAGAGAAGATTAGAAATTGCTCGGGCTCTGGCCACCAAACCAACTCTATTGATACTGGATGAGCCGGCTGCAGGAATGAATCCCAATGAAACCCGGGAATTAATGGACTTGATACGCTGGATCAGGAAAGACTTTGGTCTTAGCATACTGTTGATTGAACACGATATGTCTTTGGTCATGGGCGTTTGCGAGCGCATCTATGTTTTGGACTATGGGCAGGTTATTGCTGAAGGCCTGCCGGAAGAAATAAGGCGAAATAAACGGGTAATCGAAGCTTACCTGGGAGAGGAAGTCGGATAGCCGGTGCTGGAGGTAAAAGGAATCGATGTATATTATGGCGCCATACACGCCCTCAAAGGACTGTCCCTGGAAGTGGAAGAGGGCAGTATAGTAACCCTGATTGGAGCCAATGGAGCCGGGAAGACTAATACGCTAAAAAGCATTTCCGGCCTGTTGCGGCCCAGGAATGGTGCAATTATGTTTAAAGGAAGCGATATCAGCAAAGTGGCTCCGGAAAAAATTGTAGGACTGGGCATATCTCAGGTACCGGAGGGTCGAAGGGTTTTTGCCACCATGACCGTTCTGGAGAACCTGGAAATGGGGGCCTACTTGCGTAAAGATAAGAAAGGAATAGAAAGCGACCTGGAAAATGTTTTTACCCGCTTTCCCCGGCTCAAGGAAAGAAGAAAACAAACCGCCGGAACCTTGAGTGGAGGCGAACAGCAGATGCTGGCTATTGGTCGCGCCTTGATGGCCCGGCCCGAGTTGATGCTGATGGATGAACCTTCCATGGGCCTGGCACCCTTATTGGTAAAGGAGATTTTTGAAATAATAAAGGACATCAACGCCCGGGGAACCACCATACTGCTGGTGGAGCAGAATGCCCATATGGCCCTGTCAATTGCTAACCGGGCCTATGTCATTGAAACCGGAGAAATAGTACTGGAGGGAACGGCCGAACAGTTGATAAACAGTGAGGAAGTAAAGAAGGCTTACCTGGGGGGATAGGAAGACGGAGGACGGAAAACGGAAGGCGGAATGGTCTTCTGGCGCTGGAGTCATGCTTAAGATGACGATCGAATAATCTTTGTATAACAGCCATATTATATGAGGAGGTAAGACTATGAAAGTAAAAGACCGTATGTCCGAGGATGTTATAACGGTAGAAATGAATACCAGTCTCACTGAAGCTTTTCGTCTCATGAAAGAAAATAACATCCGGCGCTTACCGGTGATGGACAAAGGCCGCTTGACCGGGATTATAACCCTGACCGATCTTAACCAGGCCGCGCCTTCCTCTGCTACCTCTTTAAGCATCCATGAACTGAATTACCTCCTGGCCAAGACTAAAATAAAAGATATAGTGCCAAAAAAACAAAAAGTCCTTACCATTGGGCCAGAAAACTACATCGAAACTGCAGCTAAAATAATGCGGGAAAACAAAGTTAGCGGCTTACCGGTGCTGGAGCAGGAGAAACTGGTCGGCATAGTAACGGAAACCGACATTTTTGATGCTTTGATTGATATTTTGGGGGTAAATAGAGCTCACAGCCGGATAGACTGCTTTGTCAAGGATCGCCCCGGCAGCCTGGCGGAAGTAACCGGACTGATTGCGGAAAAGGGCATAAATATTTTAAATGCGGTGGTCTATTTTGATAATAAAAGCCAGCGCTACAAAATGATCCTTCGCATTGAAGACTTGAAATATGAACTTTTGCTGGAAGAGCTTCAAAAACGGGGATATGAAATTGAGTCAGTAATAGTAAAAGAAAGCGGTGAAGAATAGATAGAGCTTTTGCCATGGCTGATTTGACAAAAGACTTTTCAGGATATATACTCATCTACGCAGCACCATAAAGTTGCTCTTTATCATGAAGCAGTTTCCCATAACTGCAACAGTTTACGGATATTTTAATCAAGGAAGCGGATCGGTCCTGGTGGGCCGCCTGGACTTCAAATCCAGTCTGCGCGGCGGTGGTCCCGTCGTGGGTGAGTTCGATTCTCACACGCTTCCGCCAGTAAATAATAATATAGGCCTTTGTATTAAAAAACCATGACTTCAAGTTATGGCTTTTATAAGCAACATTGCCTTAAAAATACTGGATTCAATGGGTTAAACCCTATTTCGCTTAGAAAATAATGCGAAAGGGGTTTTTTATTTTGGGTAAAAAAGTAGTTCTTGGTTTGAATTCACCATTACGGTCACGGGGTATGGCGATTTCGCTTTCGCCGTAATCGCTGATAATGGTCTTGTGATTGTACCCATTGCGCGAGTTACCGCTGTTGTTGCCTCTACCGAATGCTTTTCATAGCCTAAATGTTCATCCATCTCGGCTTCTAGCATCTGCTCAATTGTACTGGCAAACAGTCGTTTTAGCTTTGACTGTATATCACCTATCACCCGTACTTTGGCATTCTTGCATCAGCAGACTTACCAGCTCCATTTCTTTATCCGTGAGTATGTTCTTTGATTTTTTCATCTGAATAACCTCTATTTATTTTTTATATGGAGATTATTACCATTTACGCGGGTGCTTATTTAGCTTGAGGAACAAATCCCTGGCTCGGGCACTTATTACACCTTTACAGGTAAATCCCATAATCCAGATATTCCGCCATGTAGTTAATATCCTTAATACCGGTCAAATCTGAGGCTACGAGAATAATTAATCTATTCCTTAAGTTAAAATATATAGGGAATCTCTTTCTAAAGAAGGATATAAGTTTAAAAAGTCTTCTTTTGATATTATATGTTGTTTCATTAGAGGTCTCAGCTTTTCATAATTGTTGCCTATTTCGTAAATGATCTCGCCGCCTTCCCAATGTAACATAACTTCCGATTCCTGGTTTCCTGGAAATTTAGATAAAAAAGACCTGAATCTTTGATTTAAAGCATTGTCTTTTGAATTTACCATATCACAGGAACATCCCCGTAATGTTAACAGATAGTAATATTTATCGTTCTCTTTTTGATGTTGATGTTTAGCATAAGTAACTAATACCAGAGTATCTTCTATAAACCTGTAATTTTCCAGCAGAAAATTGCTTCGAATTCCTATAAAATAACACATAATAACCTCCATTCCGCCGCTATTGCTGGCGGCACAAATAGTAATTAAAACGGGGCACAAACCACCCCGGATGCGATACAAGTAGTTAAAGAATCAAAACCGGGCTTTTAAGGGCACGAACTTGCTCTATGGAGACATCAGCTGTACCAACTGCGGGTGATTTAAGCACCCTTATTAAATATTCTCTTTTGAAGAGTTTTACCCGTGAGATATGGATATCAAATAATACTGACCACTAAAATATCTAGTAACTAATAATTTTTCTTCCATTTCGCTCCCCGTCCTATTCCTAACACTTCGATCTTATTTGCATCTCTAAGTTTGGCTAACACCCGATTAATAGTCGAAGGGCTAATATCTGGGCATCTGCGTCTGATATCATTAATAGAAAAATTGCTTACAAAATGATCTATGGTTTCTTCCACCCGCATAGCTTTATTGCCCCTCGCGCGGCTAACTTTACCTACCCGATCCATAAGTTCTTTATATGCAGCCAGGATAATCCCCAGCAGGTATTCGCTCCATATCAACAGATCATGTTTTCCTTCATGCCAATTTTGTGAAGATTGATAAAGAGTATCATAATAAGCGTCCTTGCTCTCTTCAATAATTTGTTCCAAACTGATGAATCTTCCCACCTCGTAACCTTCTTTATATAGAAGCAACAAAGTTAGCAACCTTGCCATACGGCCATTCCCATCACAAAAGGGATGTATGCAAAGAAAATCCAGTATGGTGGCTGATATTAACATAAGAGAATCGATCTCACCACTATTGCTGTATTGATTATAAAACTTACATAATTCTTCTATTGCCCCCGGAGTGGCAAAACTGGATACTGGATTGAATCTAACAAACTTTGACCCATCAGGGTATACCTCTTCAATTGCATTATCGCTGTTCTTCCACGAGCCCCCTTCAAGCGAAATAAATCTGTAGAGATCCCTATGAAATTGAAGAAGTATCGAAGGCTTTACCGGAATTGCGTCATAAGAACTATGAATGGTTGCCAATACATCCCGGTAACCCGCTATTTCTCCTTCTGAACGATTGGCCGGCTGTACCTTATTCTGCATAATATCAATTAACCGTGTATCTTTAATGGTTATGCCTTCTAAGCTATTTGAGGCTCTGGTACTCTGGATGATGGCAACATTTTTAAGAGTATTTAAAACCTCGGGAGCCTGCTGGTTATAAAGGACTTGCTTCCCCTTATACTCATTTATTTTTGATATTAAACTAACGATGCGCATGGGAACATTCGTGGCCAGTAGCTTATCTTCGCGAAAGGACATCATAATTATAATCAACCCCAATAAACATATTCATTTACAAACAATTTGACTATGTTTCTATAAAGAATAGTATCATAATTATAGCCACAAATAAAGAATCATAGTCATTGGTGCTAAAATGACTATGATTGAACAAGATATACTTTGGGTTAATATCCCATTGGGCTGCAGCCTAGTGAAATGCCCCAGACTTTCGGAGATTTTATTAATAGATATACAGGAATCACTGGTAGAGGCAGACAAGGGAAACCTTCAACGGGATTTGGTCCTCGCGGGTATTAAAGGAAAAGCATAAAACGGGGGCCAATATGGCCCCCGTTATTATTGGGACTATCTTTGGGCTCCTCGGCGTTGTTTGAAAAGGGTATCTTTCTTGGCATACTCCGCATGGGGGTCTTTAGCAGGGATGCCGTCCAGCACGCTTGGGTCTGGCATTCTCTTCCTGGCAACACTTTTTGCTTTTTTAACCAAACTCTTCACCTCCCAAAAAAGTCCTGCACTATATTTTGCCCGGGTGAAGTCTTTTATCATCGACCACTTTTTGTCAGGTGAAGAAATGGATAATTAAATATCAGTTCGTTAATTTTCGCCAAAGGGATTTCCTGCTGCTTTATCGCCAAGGGGTTCTAGCACGCGGACCGTATCACGGATACGGGATTTCTCAGCAAAATTTAAAAGGCGTTTCTGCAAAACGGGGGAAATCTCCTGGCCTTGAGGAAGAAGAACCAAACCATTATCATCCTGCAAATCATTCAGCAATACCATACCTACTTTAATATCCTTGATTTTTATCAGGCGGCCATCAGCAGCTTCTTTTGACCAGTCCTTGAGGTTCTGGACTTCAATAATCAAAGCGGAGAGAACCTCGGGGTCATAATAATCCGCATTTTTTTGCAGGTAATCCAGGGCATAGGTGGCCGACCAGCTTTTTTTTATCAGCGTATTAAAGTCCAAAACTACTTTGAGAATACGCCCGAGCAGAGGTATCTCCTTTTCGGCAAGTCCAGAACAGGGCTCCTGGCTATGGTAGTTTTTCATCTGATAGGCAATAGCTTCGGCCACATTCTCCAGGCGAGGGATGTTAGATAATAGATCTTTGGCTGTAGCTGGATGTGACTGGTACATTTTTTCTTCATCGGGACATAAATACTCTCCGGAATTTCGTTTTTGCAGAATATACTCGGGAATGGTAATGAGACCGATGGGGGATAGCATCAAGGCCAAATCCAGTTCCCAGGGTTTTTCCACATTAAGACGCAGAGCTATTCTTTTGGCCAGATTACGCAGGCGGGAGAGCTGATTGAATTCCTGGGGCTTAGATATGGATAGTATATCAATAAGCAGCTTTATGCTTCCTTTCAAGGTTTGTTCCAGCAGTTCGCGCTCGGAGCATATAAGCCGGTATTGTTCCAGGGCGGCAGCTATGGCATAAACGAAATCCTTAATCGGGCAGGGCTTGGTCAGAAAGCGAAAAATATTACCCTGGTTAACGGCGTTTATGGCCATATCTATATCGGCATAGCCGGTTAACATGATTCTAACCGTATCGGGTGCTATTTCTTTTACTCTTTCTAAAAAGGCAATGCCATCTACACCCGGCATCTTGTAATCTGATATAACTACGGCTATGGGACCATGCTTTTGCAAAATTTCCCAGCCTTTTTCCGCATTGTTGGCGGTAAGAAGCTCCAAGCGCAAGCCTAATTGCCTTCTATAAGATGCCAGGATCTTTTCATCATCATCAACCAGCAATATCTTTTTATTCATCAGCTTAACCCCCTAAACCTCATATCGAACCCTCAATGGGCAATCTAATATAGAAAGTGGTACCCCGGCCAACTTCGGATTCCAGCTCAATCGACCCATTATGCTTATTTACGATGATATCATGGGAAATGGCCAGGCCCTGACCGGTGCCCTTACCAACCTCTTTGGTAGTAAAAAAGGGATCAAATACTTTATTTATTATTGTATCGGGAATACCCATACCGTTATCGGAAATTCGTATCTCAACATAAGATTCATTTATCAGGCTACTAACAACAATTTTTCCCTTGGGGTAAAGGCCCTTTTCAATGGCGTCCTGTATGCTGTGCGAGGCGTTAACAATTATATTCAATAGCACCTGGTTAATTTGATTAACCACCATTTTAACAGCAGGAAGATCGTTACCCAGATTCAACTCCAGATCTGCTAAGTGTTTCCATTCATTTTTAGCAATGGAGACCGTTCCCATTATGGCATTGTTGATGTTGGCTATTTGTTTTTCGCCGAATCCGGGGTGAGCAAAATTCCTTAGAGCGGTCACAATATCAGAAACGCCTGTTACCCCTTCGAGGGATTGTTGAATAGCCTGGGGAATCTCATTTCGAAAGAAATCAAGTTCCCTTTGGGATTTTTCTAAGAGTTTTACTAAATCTAGAATAGATGACGATATATCTTGGGAACTGGCAAGTGCTTTGACTTGCTCTAATATGGAGAAAATATTGGCAAAGGCCTCATTTAGAAAGGATAGGTTATCCCCGATATACTGCATGGGGTTGTTTATCTCATGGGCAATGCCTGCGGCCAGCTGGCCGATAGATTCTAATTTTTGAGATAGAGCCAACTGGGATTCGGCTTTGCGCAATTCGGTTACATCCCGAAAAACGAAAACCATACCATGGTTATTTCCGTTATTCCCCGGAATATGGGTGACCGTAGTAGACAAAAGGCTGATTTGTCCCAGGTTGTTTATGATGCGTATATCCACTGGGTGCTGTTTTTGGTTGTAGGCCAGGAGGAGGCTGCGGTTGAGATTAGTATAATCTTCAACCAGAGGCACCACATCTAACATGTTTTTACCCCGGGCATATTCATTCTTCCACTCAAAAAAACGTTCTGCTTCTGTATTGATAAAGGTGATAACCCCGTTATTATCTGTAGTAATTATCCCATGACCGATACGGCTAAGAATTAACGCCAGCCGCTCTTTTTCCGCTGCCAGAGCTTTTTCCGCTTGTCGGCGTTTGGTTATATCGCGAGCGGTACCCTGTATGGCTATGCTTTGGTCACTATATCTGATTAAACGGCTGCTTACTTCGACAGGGATTATATTCCGGTTTTTCCCGATTAGTTCAATCTCGTAACGCGTTGCTCCCCCTTGATTAATCTTTTGCTTCATCATCTCTTTGGTCAAATCCAGGTACTCAGGAGCCACCAAGCGCTCCATGCTGATACTCAGAAGTTCCTCCCTGGTAAAACCAGTAGTAGCTTGCGCCGCCTTGTTAAAGTCCAGGTATGGCCCGCTAATGTCTTGAATAAAGACAATATCATTGGCGTTTTCAAAAAGCTCGCGGTACCTTTCCTCACTGGCTTTCAGAGCATCCTCGGCGAGTTTGCGTTCCGTTACCACTCGTCCTACACAGATGGCTCCAGCAACTTCGCTGTTATTATTAAATTGTGGATTTACTACGAGTTCAACCCAATGATAATCTCCTTCGCTATCTTTAATGCGAATTTCAAGCGATTTGGATACTTTGTTTTTTATTACTTCCTTAAGAGTTGTAGTCAGAAGCATGATATCATTGGGATGCAGCAGGTTATAGATGGGCTTTCCCATTAGTTCTTCGGGATTATGTTTTAGAAAAAGAGTAGGGGAGGGACTATTATATTTAATTAAGCCTCTTTTATCGATTTCAATAATAATATCCAATAAATGTTCGGCAATATAACGGAGCCGTTGCTCATTGTTGCCAATGGCCTTTTCAATTCTTTTTTGTGCAGTAATATCCCTAATGGATTCAATTGCTCCCACCAGCTCACCGTTTTGGTCGTATAAGGGTGCAGCCCTGGCCCAGAGGTATAGTTCTTCCTGACCTTCGATATGAATAATATTCTCACATACCATAGCGTCACTTTCCCGGCCAAGAGACAAGTATTCCCTGGGTATATTCTGCTCAGGTTTTAATACATAATCGATAAGCAGGGGACGCCTTGTCCTATAAAAAGGAAGGCTATACTCATAATTGCTTTTACCAAGCATTTGTGCAGTTGTAATCCCCGTCATTTTTTCCAGGGCGCGGTTCCAGGCTATGATTTTTTTGTTGATATCAATAACCAATACCGCATCGGGAAGAGAATCAAATATTGAAGCCAGCAATTTTTCGGATAATATAAAAGAAGGTTTTTTAATATCTTCTGGAAATTTGCTGAAAACCAACACCCCCCTGGTCGAATATCAGGCACTGGCTACAAATAGTTCATGGTTAAAAAGAGATGTTTCTCTAATATGGCAGAAAATTGCCTAACTTAAATCTAATCGAAATTGTTCGATTTGTCAATACAATACAGGACCTATGTCCGGTATTAATGCAAGGGCAATTATTACAGGGTGGGAGGAAGGGGTTAGGGGGAAAGCAGACGTTTTTTCCCCAGGTAGCGACCAGCGACCAGGAGGAGGAGAATCAGGCCTAGCACCAAGAGGGTCAGGCGAATATCCTTGACCTGGAACAGGCAAAGCCCCAGACCGGTATAAAGCAAGGCGGTGGGAAGCTTGCCGATGGCAGAGGAAAAGAAGAAGGTCCAAAAAGGGACCCCGGCCAGGGCGGCGGCGGCATTTATTATCGGGGTAGGAACCACCGGCAACACCCGGGCAATTACGATACTCCAGAAGGCCAAACGGGTATCTATTTCCCGTATATCATAAGAAAAGCGAGACTGTATGGTATTAATTACCCATTCTGAGCCGGCCAGTCGGCAAATCCAGTAGGCCAGGCAGGCACCAGCCAGAGCACCGGACCAGGCCAGGAAAAAGCCCAGTTTAAAACCAAACAAAAGGCCTCCTGCCGCGGCCAGAATCACGTAAGGAAAAACCGGGAATATGGCCTGAACAATGAACAGAGCAGAAGCTACTATGGGAGCCAGCAGGCCATATGATTTTAGAAAAGCGCTGATGGCGGTAATACTATCCAGAGATTGAAAATCCATTAAGTTTATCATCCTCTTCTATATTAATCAGGAGAAGGTTTGACCCTAATAATTTTAAAAATACCGAAAACCAGGGTTCAGGTCAAGAAAAACGGGTAAGATACAAGTTAAATCTTATAGCTTCTTTAGGCATCGGAAGAAACTGCGGTGCAGTTTCAACACAGCTTTGCAGCGAGGCGGGGATTAGAACCCTCCGCCTGTTTTGTTAATAGAAAACCGACTGCGTAAAGAAGCAGGGGACATATTTCACCTCGTTATACTTGTGCTGAAAACAAGGAGGATCAATTAAAGAAAATCGGCCAGATTTAACGATATTTTTATGGAATCAGTCTTATGATGCTGTTGATTAAAATAGTATGGTAAAATAAGTATCGGAGCTGCATGGATATTTAAAAATTTTAAGACGGTATTCTATTATGCATTTAAACCTGTTGGATTATTTATTTATAGGCATTATATTATTGAGCGCCTGGGCTGGTTATCGCCAGGGGCTGGTGGATGCGATAGGGGGATTACTGGGTACATTGGGCGGCTTAATACTAGCCGTTCTATATCGAGAAGAACTGGCCTTTTACCTGGATAAACACTATGGCTTTACGCAGGCCCTGGGTGATTTATTGGCAGAGAGAATGCCCACCCCGGTCTACTCCCCCGAATGGGGGGCGATCGGGAAGGGGTTGGGACTACCTGAGATACTGGTTGATCCAACTGCCTTCCTGGCTCAACTCTTGCTCTTACTGCTGTGTTTTTTGCTAATACTTTTTACCAGCAGTTTTATAATAAAACTGGTTTTTGCTGCCTTAAACCGCCTGCTCTCTTGCGGAGGTTTGGACTGGCTCAACCGCCTTTTGGGCTTGCTGCTGGTAACGGCGAAAAATCTTATAATTATGATTTTCTTGATCGGCCTGCTTTATCCGGCCATCAACCTGGCGGCCCGGATGGGATCGGCCTGGGCTGTCAGTATAAACAATAGTCTTGGCATGTCATGGCTGGCTCCCTGGTTCCTGGAGCTCTTTACCTGCGGCAAGACTTTATTGGGAATTGCAGCGCTGTGTTGAAACTGCTTCACAGTTTCTTCTGATACTATAAAGTATAGGGAGCGTGGATGCGGCAAAAGCTAAAGCGAGGAATTTAAGGTATGCAACAATGACTCTATTGCAAAAACCCCTTTTTGTTAACATAGGGTTGTATAATTATAACTTTTTTACAGCGAAATCAACAAATTTATTCATAAAAAGGAGGAAACATTTTGAGCGAGCAAAAAGAAAATCTAAAAAAGAATGCCTGGCTACGAATAAAACCAGCGGATTTACCGATGGTTCATGATTTCAACCAGGGTTACCGGGATTTTCTCAATCAGGTAAAAACGGAGAGAGAGGCGGTTGCTTACATAAAGCAGGCAGCCCAGGGGCATGGTTTTATTGACCTGGATAGGGTTGCTTCTCTTGAGCCTGGGCAAAAGCTCTTTTTCCAGCAAAAAGGGAAAATATGTGCCCTGGTGGTTATTGGCCAGGAAGCTATGGAGAATGGGGTCAACATGGTGGTATCCCATATCGACTCCCCCCGCCTGGATCTTAAAGCTAATCCTTTATATGAAGCAGATGGCCTGGCCCTGTTCAAAACCCATTATTACGGAGGGATAAAGAAATACCAGTGGCTGGCTATCCCTCTGGCTTTACACGGTGTGGTAATTAAAAAGGATGGACAAGTGGTGAGTGTTGTTATTGGCGAGGAAAATGATGATTTTGTTTTGAGCATTGCGGATCTCCTGCCTCATTTGGCCAAAGAACAGATGGAAAAAAAGATGTCCGAAGCGATTCCAGCGGAGAACCTGAACATCTTGGTAGGTAGTCAACCTCTGGGAGATACTGCAGATAACCCTATTAAGAAACAAGTCTTGCAGATTCTACAAGAAAAATATGCCATAGAAGAAGAGGATTTCAGCAGTGCAGAACTGCAGGCGGTTCCCGCTTTTCAGGCCCGGGATATTGGTTTTGACCGCAGTATGATCGGAGCCTATGGGCAGGATGACCGGGTTTGTGCCTATACTTCATTAAGGGCTGCGCTGGAGCTGGAAGCACCCAAGAGAACTGCGATCTGCCTCTTTGTGGACAAGGAAGAAATTGGAAGCAACGGCAATACCGGACTGCAATCACTTATCATAGAAAACCTCATGGCTGAATTAATGAGTAAAGCCGGGTACAACAATTATTTGGCCCTGCGTAAGAGCCTGGCCAATTCTTGTGCCCTGTCAGCCGATGTAAATGCGGCGGTTGACCCCAATTATCCCGAAGTATTCGAGAAGATGAATTGTAGTTTTCTTTCGCGGGGAGTAGTGTTAACCAAGTATACCGGCTCCCGGGGAAAAAGTAATTCCAACGATGCCAATCCCGAGTTTTTAGCCAGGATCCGGAGGCTTTTTGATGATAATGAAGTATTCTGGCAGGTGGGCGAATTAGGGAAAGTGGACATAGGAGGGGGAGGAACCGTAGCCCATTACATGGCCCGTTATGGTATGGAAGTGGTAGATCTGGGGGTGGCTTTGCTGGGCATGCACTCACCTTTTGAGGTTTCCAGCAAAGTGGATGTATTTTTAGCCTACAAAGCCTATCGGGTTTTTATGCAGAGCTTTACCAATTAGTAATGAGGCAGGATGAATAATTGACCCTACTGCAAAAGCCCCTTTTGGTGCAGAAAGGTTGCATAAATATACAAAGCGCTGGCGAAGCATAGATGCAGCACCCGGCACCCTGCGGGTACGCCTGATGTACCTTACGTATACCATCAAGGTTGCACCCGGCAAAGGTGAGCAGGCGAAAACGGGAAGGGGGGAAATAAATGAAGCAAACCAGACTAACAGAGATGGTAAGGGCTGCCGGCTGAGCAGCTAAGATAGGGCCGGAGGCCCTGGAGTCTATTCTCAAGGATTTTCCTTTACCGGTACATCCTGATCTCTTGATAGGAATTGAGAGCAGGGATGATGCGGCTGTTTTAAAACTGGACGAGGAAAAGGCCTTGATTCAGACCATTGATTTTTTTACGCCTATGGTTGATGACCCCTTCATCTTTGGGCAGATAGCCGCAACTAACGCCCTGAATGATATATATGCTATGGGGGGTACCCCCATTTTGGCTTTAAATGTAGTATGTTTCCCCGAATGTGCGGATTTGCAAGTTCTCCGGAAGATACTGGAAGGCGGTCTCAGTAAAGTATTGGAGGCAGGAGCTTTGCTGGTGGGGGGGCATACGGTGGATGACAACGAACCAAAATATGGTCTGGCGGTATCCGGTTTGGTTCATCCCCAGAAAATTATAGCTAACAACGGGGCCCAACCGGGAGACCTTTTATTTTTGACCAAACCCCTGGGCAATGGCGTGATTGCTACCAGCATCAAAGCGGAGATGGTTTCAGGTGAAGCTTATAAAGAAGCGATAAAGTGGATGTCCATGCTGAACCGGGAAAGCAGCCAGGCCATGATGGAAGTAGGGGTAAATGCAGCCACGGATATTACCGGGTTTGGGCTGATGGGACACCTCTATGAAATGGCCTGGGGCAGCGATGTTCAAGTGGAAGTTTTCGCCGACAAAGTTCCATTTATGGAAGGAACCCTGGAATATGCCGGTCTGGGGCTAATACCAGGCGGTGCGTATAACAACCGGGATTATCTGAAAGATAAAGTGGAGTATGCAGGGAACATTGATCCTTTGATTCGAGATTTGTTTTTTTCACCAGAGACTGCCGGAGGCCTGTTGATAGCCGTTGCGGAGAAAAAGGCGGGTGAACTACTGCAGGTTATGGAAAAGCGGGGCTCTTTTTGTAATCTAATAGGTAGAGTACGGGGCGAGCATTTTAGCCCGATAAGAGTGCGGGACAGTCGCGGGGCCGAGGGACAGAACCCTTGACCTACTTAGTAGGTAAAGTGAGGGGTGAGGGGCGTCAAAAGGACCGTCTCCTTGACACCTGGTTTAGATGTAGAAGCCCGAATTTGCCAACAATCCCGGCTCCGTTTCGGCCAGCCACAAAAACCGTCCCTGTGGCAGGCGGTGGCAGGCGACAATTGGCTGTTTTTTTGTAGAACTTGCTATTAGGGGAGGAGAGATGTATGGAAAGAAAGAGCTTTGGCTTGGGGGATATTGTCCGTATGAAAAAACAACATCCCTGCGGCAGTTTCAACTGGGAGGTTACCCGTATGGGGGCGGACATAAAAATCAAATGCCAGGGTTGTGGCCGAATAGTAATGCTGCCCCGGCTTCAGTTTGAAAAACGCATGATCCGGGTGGAAAAAGAAGCTCACTAACACTTTCTTCCGTATGGGCATATAATAAACTACATAATCTGCCTTAAAGGAGGTGAAGCCAGGTGGATGCTAAAAATCCTGGCAACCAGGGCTTCACAGCGGGTGATTTGGTAACGGTAAAAAGCATGCCCCAGGACGAACGCTTTTGTATCATTGGTTTTAAGGAAAGTGATAGTGGGGAGAAAATGGCCATTTTGAAGGCATTATTTAACGACACCTATATTATTGAGAAACCCCTGTCCTTGTTGCAAACCCTATTAATAAAAGGAATACTTTAACCTTCTTCCGGGGGATAAATACGAGGTTTTACAGCAAATTCTACCAGAAAAAAAGATAATTTAAACGGCTTTACTACTAGCTTTTTTTAGTTGACCGGGCTTCTTAAAGTGCCGCATAATGGCCAGGGGAGGACGCGGTCAATTCTGTTTTTTTACTGGTGTTTTTTCTTGCAACAAATTTACAATACTGGTATAATCAATTGAAGTCCCTGCCCCGGGTAAGAACGGGGCCGAAATCCATGCCATGGATTAGTCCGTAGGGAGGAGGTGTAACGATGCGCACATACGAAATGATGTTTGTCCTCAGACCTGATTTGGAAGAAGAACAAGTTTTGGAAACCAAAGAAAGACTGCAGAAGATCATAGCCGATTTTGGCGGTGAATTCATTAATGCAGCAGACGGGTGGGGCAAAAAACGACTTGCCTATGCCATTGACGATTATGTAGAAGGTATTTATAGCCTGTGGTATTTCAAAGGCAAGCCGGAAACTGTCGATGAATTGGACAGGATTATCAAAATTTCGGAGAACTTTTTGCGCCACATCATTATTCGCCAGGATGAAAAATAACGCATGATTATATTGTTTTTAGGGGAACAGGGGGGAAAGCCATGCTGAATCGGGTTATCTTGATTGGTCGATTGACCAAAGATCCGGAACTTCGTTATACCCAGAACGGGACTGCTGTGGCCACTTTTACATTGGCGGTTGACCGCAAGTACAAACGGGAGGAAACTGACTTTATTCCTATCGTGGTTTGGGCCAAGCAGGCGGAAAATTGTGCTAACTACCTGAACAAGGGTAGTTTGGTAGCGATTGAAGGAAGGATACAGGTTAGAACTTATGACAATCAAGAAGGACAAAGACGCTGGGTTACCGAAGTAGTGGCGGAAGATGTCCGTTTCATGGGGAAACCGGCAGGGAGTAGAGGCTCAACCCCTGACTATGCTGATAAGACCAGCAAACGAGATTTTGATGACAACTGGAGCGATTTGGGACGAGAAGTAAACATGGATAACATCGATCTGGTTGACCAGCACGAAGATGAGGATATACCTTTCTAGTCAGAGGAGGCAGATTAATTGAAAAAGGATCGACGCAAAAAAAGACGCCAATGTAATTGGTGTGCCGATAAAATTGAAGTTGTTGATTACAAGGAGATTCCCAGGCTCCGCCGCTATATTACAGAAAGAGGGAAAATATTACCTCGCAGAATAACCGGCAATTGTGCCCATCACCAGAGACAGTTGACCGTAGCCATAAAGAGGGCTCGGATCATGGCTCTTCTTCCCTATACTTCTGAATAAGCAAAGAAAAAACGCCCTCGCCGGAGGGCTTTTTCTTTTATATGTACGCCCGGCATGTATATCACGGTGACGGTTCTGCTGATATACTTATATATCAGCAGAACCGTCACCGTGATATATGATCAGCTTTTGCAGGAAATGCGCTCTTTGATGAAGAAAAGTACTGCAGGAGGTGTAATCACTTGAAGGGAAAGGTCAAAGAACTGGACATCGCCCAGAATTTAAAAACTATCGAGTGGCTCAAAGCGGAATTGGTGGATTCGATGGCAGCACTCTTCAAAGCTCTATTGCAGAAGGGAAATGATGCTATTCAGGATGCCGCCAGCACTATTATTATTATTACCTACCTGCTGGCACGGCGGGTAGGCGTGACTTTCTTCGTTTTGGATCAAGCCATTAAGGAAAAGTTAAGGACCAGCATAAAGGAGTCAGAAGAAATAGGCAGCTGGTCGGGTGATCTTTCCGAACTATATAAGTACCTTGAGAGCAAGAAGAGGTGGTAATTTGTCGGCATTTATCAAGCTTTCCCTTATTAGTTCTCTGCTTTTGTGTTTGACTGTACTGCTCCCACCCCTGGCTTTTATCATAGCTATTGGCTGGGGTGCTCTGCTTATCAGGGGGAGTTTGACTCTCTCACAGCGCCAGATAGGCTTGATATATCTGCTCAATTTCTCCCTTTTATATGGGCTTGCTGGAACCAGCACCCTGCTTTTTTATGCGGCCTTTTTTGGATTGCCGGCCCTGCTTATGAGCTTGCTCATAAACCGCCATCAAGCTTATTATAGTATTCAAAAATGGGGAGTAGCTGCTGCCGTATTAGGAGTTTCATTATTTCTGGGTCTTCTCTACTGGAATAGCGGGCAGATTGGCATGGAGCAAACGGAATTACAGATAAACAATTATGTGCAAGAGTCATTAAAAGCCTATGAAGATTCTGGATTTATTGGCTTTTATGAGTCCCAGGGATTAAGCCGGGCCGAGCTTGAAAAGAGCTTTAGAACCATGACCCGGAGTATAGTTCGGCATCTACCGGCCCTGTACTATGTTCAGGCTATTATGGAAGTATTTTTCATGCTTTTGCTGGCCTCTTTCTTAAGCCGAAAAAGCCCGGATGAGCGTCTAAAAAGGAAAGCCTATACGGAAGAAATGATGCCCTGGCCATTGGTATGGGTATTAATTGTGGGTTTGGCATTGTGGTTATGGGGCCGGGATGAGATGGGTTCCCTGTATTATGTAGGCTCGAATATTATGGTTGTTATGACGCCGATAGCAGTTTATTACGGCCTGGCCGTACTTTTATTTGAATTTAAACGACTTTTACCTTCTAAACGCAAGCTATTTGCCACATTGCTTATCATTCTATCCCTGTTTTTTCCGCTATCAGCCATAATATTTTTAAGTCTGATGGGATTGTTCGATTCCTTGCTTAATTTTAGAAAAATAGCTTTGGAACGGGAGGTTGAAAAATGAAGGTTATATTGATTCAGGAGGTAAAGAACCTGGGAAAAGCCGGGGAAATTAAAGAGGTATCAGATGGTTATGCCAGGAATTTCCTGATTCCCCGAGGTTTGGCCGAAGAAGCTACCAAAGGCAAGGTCAAGGAAAGCGAAGAAAAAAAGCTGAAGATGCAGCGAAAAAAGGAAAAGGAATTAAGTGAGGCCGAAAAGCTCAAAGAAAAGCTGCAGGGAAAAACTATTAGCATTAAAGCCCGGGCCGGTGGTGCTGACCGCCTGTTTGGAGCGGTGACTTCACGGGAGATTTCCGAGATTTTACAGCAGGAGTTGGGAATAGTCATCGATAAAAAGAAAATTGAACTGCCCCAACCCATTAAACAATTGGGAGAATACAAGGTTAAAGTGAAAGTATATCCCTCCATACAAGCGGAAATAAAGGTGATAGTTGCCGCAGAATGATTCTAGGAGGATAACGGTGAAGCAGTATTCAGTCGCAACAGAATTTAGCCAGGAAACGGAGCAAAGCCAGGAAACCCAATTATACTGGAAGATAGAATGCTTATATAAGAACCTGGGGCTCATTTACGGTACCCAGGGACTCATACTGAGGGCCAGCAAGCTGGATGCTATCGATTTGATGGGCTCGCCAAAGCTGGAGGAAAGAATATTAGCCTTGCAGAGAATCCTGCAAGAAGACCCTACCATAAATGAAGTGGACCCCCCGGGCAACCTGGGCCTGGCCCTGGATCGTTTGGAGGAAAAGGTGGCGGAGGTTTTCGCTCGGAAAAGCATAGAAGAGCAGATTCAACAGCGCATTCAGGAAAAGATGGATGAAAAATACAGCGAATATATCCGAGATTTGAAATTAGAGGTTTTAAAGGAACAAAGCAGCAGCCCGGAGAATGCTCAAACCCTAAAAAAATTGGGCAGGCTGGAGAAAATGGAGCACACTAATCTCAGTCGCTCGGCTCTGGAAATTCTCCGGCCATCCTGCCGGGAGGATATAATTGGGCAGGGGAAAGCCCTCAGCTCCATAATATCCAAGTTAAACAATCCTTACCCCCAGCATATCCTGCTCTATGGCCCTCCCGGGGTGGGCAAAACCAGCTGTGCCCGCCTGGCTCTGGAGATGGTCAAAGGACGGAAAGGGAATCCATTTAAAGAAGATGCCCCCTTTATCGAAGTGGATGGAACCACCCTGCGCTGGGACCCGCGCGAATCCACCAACCCCCTACTGGGATCAGTACATGACCCCATATACCAGGGAGCAAAAAGAGAATTGGCGGAGGAAGGCATACCAGAACCCAAGCTGGGGCTGGTGTCTGATGCCCATGGCGGTATTCTCTTTATTGATGAATTGGGGGAAATGGATCCATTGCTGCAAAACAAACTATTGAAAGTCCTGGAAGATAAGCGGGTATTTTTTGAATCCTCCTATTATGACCCCCATAATGAGAGGATTCCCCAGTATATAAAACAGCTTTTTGAAAAAGGGGTGCCGGCAGATTTCATATTGATAGGAGCTACCACCAAAAGCAAGGAAGAAATCAACCCGGCTTTCCGATCACGCTGTATGGAAGTTTTTTTTGAACCGCTCAGAGCGGATCATATTCGCCAGATGGTAGTAAACTCGGCAAAAAAACTTAATATAAACATGGAAGATGGGGTAGCCGAGATTATTGCTGAATATACCGCAGAAGGGCGTGGGGCTAATAAGATACTGGTTGATGCCTATGCCCTGGCAGTAAACGAAAGCTGTGGAGAAGAAGCCCCGCTGGAAGTCCGCTGCCAGCATATATACCAGGCCATTCGCAACAGCCGCATCACCCCCCAGATACTAAACCGGGCCTCTGACAGCAGCGAAGTTGGCAAGATCTTTGGCGTAGGGGTTTCTGGCTACCAGGCCAGCTTGATTGAACTGGAGGCTATAGCCTTCCCGGCTGAGGAACAAGGGAAAGGCAATATTCGTTTCAATGACACTGCTGGTTCCATGGCCCGGGATTCCCTTTTTAATGCCACTTCTTTGTTTAGAAAAGAAACCGGGGAAAACTTGAAGAATTATGACCTGCATATAAACATAGTGGGCGGAGGCAATGTGGACGGGCCTTCAGCCGGAGCCGCCATTTACCTGGCCATATTGAGTGCGATAAAAGGCATGGCTCTGCGTCAGGATCTAGCCATTACCGGTGAAGTATCCATACAGGGACGTGTAAAAGCCGTGGGGGGGATTTACGAAAAAATATACGGAGCCCGCCAGGCCGGTATAAAAAAGCTGCTCATTCCCCGGGACAACCTGAAGGATGTTCCTGAGGATATAAAAGGTTTGAAGATTGTACCCATTAGTTACATAAAGGAAGCATACCCCCATGTTTTTAGCCCAGGCCAGGTAGAATCCGGCGGCGAATTACCCATATATAAAGAGGTGAGATATGTCCCCCGCTTCTTGAGCGGCCGGGTTCCTATTAACAAAACAGGCGGCGGGTTCTAATCCCCCGCCTCGTTGCAGCGGTTTGTTGAAACTGCTCCGCAGTTTCTTCCGATGCTTAAAGCTTGCGGGAAAGGGGGATTAGCTCCCCCTTTCTTTGGGCCGAAGGTACCGTCTTATGGGGATATGCCTTAAGTTGACACGCCCTGGTGCTTCTGCTACTATTAGTTTGGCAATAAGCCAAAAGCAGCAGGTAACAAAGCAGGGGGTGGAGTAATGTCAGCCGTAGTTTTGGTGGGAGCCCAGTGGGGTGACGAAGGCAAAGGGAAAATAACTGATTTTCTGGCGGAGAAAGCCAACTGTGTGGTCAGGTACCAGGGAGGAAGCAATGCCGGGCATACAGTAGAAGTGAGCCAGGAAAAATTTATGTTGCACTTGATACCCTCTGGTATTCTCTATCCGGAAACCCTTTGCGTTATAGGAAATGGCGTAGTTGTTGATATGGGCAAACTCATAGAAGAAATAGACGGTCTGCAAAAAAGAGGTATTGACACCAGTAATTTAAGGATTAGTCTCAGAAGCCCGGTGGTAATGCCCTATCATAAAAGAATTGATGAGTTGGAAGATCGCCATACCAGGATAGGGACCACTAAAAGAGGAATAGGACCGGCTTATGCCGATAAAATAAATCGCATAGGTTTTCGTATGGGCGATATTCTTACCGGTGGTGAATGTTTCCGGGAGAGATTCAAGGCTCAAATTGAATACAAAAACCGTATTATGGAGGAAATATATCAAGAGGATGGTTTTGACTACCAGCAAATGCTTAATGAGGTTCTCGGGCAGGCGGAGCAACTGAAGAAATACCTGGCCGATACTTCGTATTTGGTGTACACAGCGATAAAAGAGGGCAAGAAGGTTCTTTTTGAAGGGGCCCAGGGCACTTTGCTGGATATTGACCATGGGACCTATCCCTATGTTACTTCTTCCCATCCCATTGCCGGAGGAGCCTGTGTCGGCACCGGTATCGGACCTACTAATATAAGTAAAGTGCTGGGGGTAGCCAAGGCCTATACCACCCGCGTGGGGGAAGGCCCTTTCCCTACTGAGTTGAACGATTTCCAGGGAGAAATCCTGCGGGACAAAGGCCAGGAATACGGCACTACTACCGGCAGGCCCAGGCGCTGTGGCTGGTTGGATACGGTTATTTTACGCTATGCGGTACGGATAAATGGCTTGACCGACTTTGCCATAACCAAATTAGATGTCTTGGATAGCTTCTCCACTATAAAAATATGCGTGGCCTATCGCTATAAAGGGCAATTGCTTACAGAATTCCCCAATAACATTGCGATTCTGGATGATTGCGAGCCGGAATATATCGAGCTGCCTGGTTGGCAGGAAGATATATCTGCAGCCTCCTCTATCGAGGACTTACCCCTCAACGCCCGGGCCTATGTAGCCAAAATCGAAGAACTGACTGGGGTAAAGGCGGCCATTATAGCCGTTGGGCCGAAAAGGAAACAGACGATTGTTAACAGTCCGCTTTTCACTTGATTGAACTGCTAAGAAAAAAATGATAAAATTCATCACATAAAGGGCGCGTAACTCAGCGGGAGAGTGCTACCTTCACACGGTAGAAGTCGTGGGTTCGAAACCCTCCGCGCCCACCATATAGAAGTAAAGCAATAGCGGGGCTTTTTTGGCCCCGCTAGTTTTATGTTTTAAATGGATTTTGCCATTTGCCCACAAAATGTCTAAAATAAGGCGAAAGTTCATTAAGCATAAAATATCGATTATAACTATTTGTAAATAGGTTTTATTTGCATCAATGAATAAATATAAAGAGTGTATTATTTTCAAATTAGGCTTAAAATGAAAATAAAGAATATAAAAAATTATTTTATTAGTTTTGATGCAAATAAGAGAGGGGTAAATTAAGATGCGAGCCAAGTATTAACAAAATTCGGGATGATTGTTCCGTTTATACTAAAGCATGTTATTCCATTGATATTCCTTTACCATACAGAATCCCCTTCCCTGTCAATAGCTTCAAAATCCCTCATGCTTTCAGTCAGGTCATTCATAAACATAGTATCGTTAATTGCTTCTTCCATGGATTTTTGCAAGGTTTCTTGTTTTAGTGTTTCTAAATAGAGTTCTATACTCTTACGTACAATTGCATTTTTAGAAGGTTCAATCTTCTGTTGAACATACCAGGTCATTCTTCCAATTAAATCTTCCGGAAGATTAAAAGTAACTTGTTTGTTCCCACTCATTCAAGTCCCCGCTTTCTACTATTGTTTTCCTTAATTTTATTATGTAAATGGTAATAGTACAATATGCGATTAAATTATTAATATCCCACAATAATTAACGGTAACAAATGAATATATGCAGTACTTTTAAGATATTTCGGCCCGCCACCCCCGCCGTTTGCCAGGCTACAATTCATGCCTGCAGAGGCTCCAAATCAAGGGATTGGGAGAAACCCTTTGGGGAGGGATCCAACCCGTATGGCTTGACCTTAACTTGGTGAAGCAGGCATGATAGTGTTTCCGGCGGTCTTGCGGGATGCGATTCATCTAGTTTCCATCAATTTCTTAACTCAACTTTCGTAGCAGAAAAGGATTAATTAATACACATGATATCCTGTCAATTGCCCCCTTTCGCCTTCGCCGGAAGGTAGATCCTGATTCGCCAGCGTTTCGTATTGTTATGCAGTAAAGTTAAAATTTGACAAGATTTTTCTATAATGGGCAGGAAATATATTCCCACATATAGAAATATTAAGTAATAAACGGAATATGCTCTAAATAAGGCAGGTGGTAACAGATTATTCTACTGAATTATGCTCATCCCATTACCTCCGAAGATATAGAAAAAATTAACCATCTCACAGAAAAACCATTGACTGAGATTAGGGACATTAATGCCCAGATCGACCCACAAATCGATGTAATAACTCAAATCGAAGCCATGCTGGATAATGCAGGCTTAAACCAGCAGGAATGGCAGACCATGCCGATACTAATCAATCTTCCATCATTAAATTATTCCACTGCTATTTTGTTGGCTATGTTGCATGGCAGGATGGGGTATTTCCCGGCAATACTACGCATGAAACCGGAACCGGAAACAATCCCGCCCCGGTTTGTGGTGGCGGAAATCATTAATTTGCGGGCATTGCGGGAGAAGGCGAGAAAAAAGCGGTAACCGTGCTGGGGCTCAAGACAGAAGGGAGGGGATTCCTAAGCTTGATAAAAAACAGCAGTCTTAAAGCGGTAATTACTAATGCAGCAGGGGCAATTGCCATTCTTATTTTTGGGAAAACTATTGATTTAGCTATAACTATATGTTCAAATACGCTGGAGAATAAGGGATGGACTTTTACAATAGCCGTGATGGGGATAATCTTATTCATAGCCATTGTACTGCGATTGTGGAATTGGTGGATGCTTCGCTCCCGGAGAAAAAGCTGGATTGAGCATAGAAATGCTGAACCAGTAAAGGGTTTGATTGCCGCGGTAAGTTTGGGGAAGGGTGAAACTGCGGCAGAGACAGCGATTAAGCTTCATACTCCCAAGTTGCAACATTGCTGGTTATTGGTTACCAAACAGGCTGATGATAATTACCAAAAGATATATCGGTGCTATAGCAAGTATGATCCTTGGGATGAAACCCAGGGACCCCGTTATCCCAGTGATGATGGTCATCCCATTGAGATACATAAACGGGAGATCGACAACCCGAATGATATAGATAATGTATTTAATGTCATGAAAGGCATTTACCGGGAGGCTGTGGATTTTGGTATCAGTGAGCAGGATATTCTGTGTGATTATACGGGGGCGACCGCTTCCGTCAGTGCCGCTATGATTTTGGTAACTGCCTTATCCGAGAATCGCAACCTTCAGTATTTAATGCCCAACGAAGTTGACGAAAACGGCAGAGCCAAGAGCGAAAAAGGAAGCACTCCGCTATTAATAGATTTTGTAATGCCTGGAGAATAAGAAAGGGAGGGATACCATGAGTAAACAAGAATATGATTTTACCGACCTGATACTATTGATAGGAACCAACCCATTGCCCAATTATGTGGTGGCAAAGTATTTTTTCCTGACTAACAAAAGCTTGCAGCGAATCTGGCTTATATATTCAGAAAAGACAGAGTTTTATCAGGGAACAGGGCAGTATGCCGAGGATATTAAGAAAGTACTGGAAACAGAATTTAAACAATCAAATGTGCGCTATTTGCTACACAACTTATCTGTTATTAGTCAGGCTCAGACAATTAAAGAGCAGGTGGCAAAAATCTTATCAAAACAAAACGGGATAAAGAAAATCCATCTTAATTATACCGGCGGAACCAAAGCTATGTCGGTTCATGCCTACCGGGCTTTAGAGGGAAAACTTGGGGAAGGATTTTCTGCATCATATCTGGACGCCCGTGATTATCGTATGAAGTTTGATAAAAATCCGGATATAAATACAGGGGATTTAAGAAAAACAATTCAGTTGAAAATGTCAGATCTGTTTAGTTTGCATAATAGCGAAATATTGGGCAATACAAATAATGAATATCTTGAAACCATATCGGACAGCCCCAGAAGGGATAATATTATGCAATCTATAGCTGACCTCGCAAACCAAAACAAGCTGTTAGATTTAAGAAATTGGTTTAATACGGCGAAACAAGGTGGACT
The DNA here is from genome assembly GCF_000014725.1 of Syntrophomonas wolfei subsp. wolfei str. Goettingen G311. Taxonomy (GTDB): domain Bacteria; phylum Bacillota; class Syntrophomonadia; order Syntrophomonadales; family Syntrophomonadaceae; genus Syntrophomonas; species Syntrophomonas wolfei. Next base: position 2,887,604 of record NC_008346.1, on the reverse strand, counting down.
TTTTTCAGAGGGCGAAAAGGGCGAAGAAAAAATCAAAAAAATAATGGCAAGCTTTAATGACAATTATAAGCTGTTGTTCAATTATTTGAGCAAGTTTCCTGATAATGATAGGTTTTGCGATGAAAAAGGTTATTGGTTATGTAGCAACTTTGATAAAAACAAGAATACAAAACAGCTAAATAAATTTCTCAATGGTGGTTGGTTAGAGGCATATGTAGCCTGGGTCATAAGTAATAATCGCAAAGAACAAAACAATGTCATTACCAATATATACCTTAAGACAAGGGGTAAATCCGGATCAAAAAAGTTTGAAATTGATGTTCTCGCGAAAAACGGCTATCAGATATGTGGTATTTCCTGTGGAACGCCCCTTAAATTCGAGAACCAAAAGGAAATATTACCCAACACATTAAAAAATAAAGGCTTTGAGGTAATCCTGCGCAGTTCTCAAATCGGAGGAGATGAAGCCCGTTCAGTTTTGGTTACATTGTTAAATCCTACATTGGCAAAGAACCTGGAAAACGACTTGAAAGCTGCTACCGGTGCGGGCCAGGATAAGTTCATAGTACTGGGCATAAACGATTTACCGGCAGAAAAGATGTGGGAAAAATTAAAGAAACACATCTACGAATAAAGGGGTGAAAATCATAGTGGATACATATTGTGCAGTGTTAATGGATGTAATATCCATACAAAAGTATATCTTTTCCAGCAATGAGTTGCGCTACAACCTGGGGGCTTCCCATATGGTAAAGACTTTGTTTGAGGATAATGCAGCAGAGGCTATAAAAAAAGCTTGTAATATTAATGATGAGGAGAGAATCAGAAGAGTCATGGCCGAATGGAGAAATAATCCAGACAAAATCCTAATGGAAGAAGATGCCTCCATACCATTTGAAATAGGAGTATCCGGTGGTGGAAAGGCACTGATATTTTTTCGGGAAAAAGATACGGCTGACGATACGGCCAGGAAATTTATCAAAATATTTACGAAAAGCTTATTAATTGACGCTCCTGGTTTACAACTGGCAGTAGCCAAAGAAGATAACTTCCCTTTGCAGGAAGGCTTTGCCGAACAACTGGTCAAATTGTTTGAACAGCTTATAATTAATCGCAACCAATACTTTCCGGTTACTACACTGCCAATGCATGGTATTACTGCAACTGGTTCCGAAGTAGGAACAGGCTTAAACATTTTCTCCGAGCAGAGGAAGAAATATTTATCTTGTGAAGCAGAAGCAAAAATAACTGCTGCGGAAAAAGCGGCCAAAGCTCTGCAGCGTGATTATACTGAAGAATTGAAGGGTTACCATTTCACTGAGCAGGTTGACCAGTTGGGACAAGTAGAAGGTGACAGTTATACAGCTATTGTACATATCGATGGAAACGGTATAGGTAACTGGTTCCAAAAAAGCAGCAATTTAGCAGATTACCGTGCCCGTTCCATAAACATGCAGCGAATTACCGAGGATAGTTTTAGAACGATTATATCGGAAGTTGTCGATATGGTGGATAAACTAAAAGATGTCCCCGGTTTTGCTATTAAAGATAACCTTCCCCTGCGCCCCCTCATTCAGGGTGGAGATGATCTTACCTTCATCTGTCACGGCAAACTGGGTTTATATCTCGCGGAGAGATTTTTAAACATCTGGACACAGAAAGCTAACCAGGAATTAAATGATTTACCTGTAGGCGGTTTCAGTGCCTGTGCCGGTGTTGCCATTGCTAAGACCAAATATCCCTTTTACCGGACTTATAAAGTTGCCGAAGAGCTTTGCTCACTAGCCAAGGAATGCCATCGAGAAAAGGGTGGATCCTGGCTGGATTTTTACATAATTAGTGGAACCAAAAGCGGTAGTATAAGCAATATTCGTAAGGAAGAGCATGTTAGTCATGGTCTGCAGCTATATTTTGGTCCTTACATTATTGACAATAAGAATGATAATAAAGCACTTGGCTACTTAAAAGACGGGATACGGGGTTTTTACGAAGATAGATTTTGGACTGGCCCTCATCTTAAGGAATTGAGGGCCGCGTTCAATTCTGGTTCGGAAGTCTTAAACACCTTATTGATTGATATGGCCGCCCGGGGAGGTTTTCTGCCCAATAAGGGGCATGAAAAGTATGATAAAAACTATAGTGACAAAGGCTACATAGATAAGGAAACACCCTATTTTGATATGCTGGAAATAATGGAGTTTTATCCAAGATTCTTATTGGAGAGGGGGTAATTATATTGCTGAGGGTAATAATTGAAGTTGATTCATCGCTTATGCTAGGTTCTGGCAGTGGTCGGGGGAGTTATATCGATAGTGATATTATAGTTGACGATTATGGTTTGCCCTTGTTCCCGGCTCGCCGACTAAAAGGTTTGTTACGGGAAAGTGCCGTAGAGGTTATGGAAATGCTGCAGCAAGCTGGATTGAAAGGGTTTATCCTCTTGCCGGTTGAGCAGGTATTTGGGAGCAGTATTTACCCTGCATCCATTCGCGTGAATAACCTATACCCGCCAGACTACGAACAGACTATCGATTACCTAAATTATATCAATCAGGAATTTCCCCAGTTAATAAGCAAAGAGGCAGTTACCAGCGCTCTTACCGATATCAGGCAACAAACTGCCATAAATAAAGACGGATACGCACAAAAAGGCAGCTTGAGAAGTGTTCGGGTTTTGAGAAAACCCTATACCTTTACAGGAACCATCGAAGTATTGCATTTGTCATTAAAATCAGAGATTGAAACCATGCTGGCATTGGCCTGTCTTAACCTCAAACGGGTGGGGAGCAGAAGAAATCGGGGCTGGGGTGAAATATCCTGTGCTCTGAATTCAGAGGACGACAAAAATCTGACGGAAATAGTAATTGCAGAGTTGAAAAAATGGAATCCCGGGCAAAGGCCATCACGACAGGTGGAGGAACAATCCGTAGCTATAGTTAATAAAGATTATATGGAAAAAATCCTAGCTGACACAAAGGGGTATAGCCATAAATTAGAATATACTATAACTAATACTACAGCATTACTTTTCACCTCCCTGGATGGTGATGAAAACATGGTGACCACTTTGGACTATATTCCGGGGACGGCTTTACATGGTTATTATGCTAATCAACTGATTAAAAACAGGAAAATAAAATCGGCTCAGGCCCAGGACGATGATGTTTTTCGCCAGTGGTTTTTAGAAGGTAACTTGGGTTTCAGTAATGCCTATCTGGTCTATAACGGAACCCAATCCAAAAAACACTTGCTATATCCCACCCCCCTATTCATACATAGCAATAAACAAAAGGATCGACTATTTAGTCTTATCGAATATTCCGCTGAAGATAGCCGCCAGGTAGTAAGGGGTTATGCTTGTATCGAAGATGGTGAATTAATAAAAAAAGAGCCGGAAAAAACTATAAACTTTCATCTGGTGCGCAACGCGAATTCAACCACCGCCCGGGATAGAATAGATGGTCATGTTAAAGACGAAGGTATCTTTCATTATCAAACACTAGAAGTCGGCCAGGAATTTCATGGATATTTACTGGGTAGTAAGGATAACCTTGAAGCGTTCCAAAGCTATTTTAGAGACAAACCAGAGATAAGATTAGGTCGCTCAATTAATACCCAGTACGGTTCATGCCGGATTACATTTAGTGAAATTAAGGAAAATGCAATTTCATTGGACGATAGTCTGTTGGGTGAGGATGAGAATTCAGGGCTTAAAGATAATCAGTTATTATTATACTTTGTTTCACCGGTAGTCTTATATAACGATTATGGCTATACCAGTGTCTCTACCGAGAACTTAGCTCGCATCTTAGAGCAAAGGTTGGGTTTGGATAAAGGTGCCATAGAGCTGTCAAAAAGCTTCGCCCGGGAAATGGAAAGCAATTCATTCATTGCCCACTGGAAGATGCCGGAGCCGACCATCAGGGGCTGGGCTCCCGGTTCCTCTTTTTTATTACAGTTTAAGGTTGACATCGATAAATCCCTGAAAGAAAGAATCAATGCTCTGATGCAGGAGGGATTAGGAGAAAAGCGACATTTGGGCTTTGGACAGCTTAGGTTTGTCAGCAGTTTGCCAGAGGTCAAGCATTACTACGCCTCTGACATAAAAGATGAATTTGCTAAACCGAACAATATCAGCCCTCTGGCTGAACGGATAATCAGACAAATATACGCTGATTATTGGGATCGTATAGTTTTGACTACTGCAACCTGGAGAGCCAATGAATTTTATAAGAAGAATAATGAAAAAGTCCGGTTATCATCCAGCCTGCTGGGAAGGTTGGAGAGGATAGTTCAGGATGCTCAAAAACCGGAAGATTTAGCCGGCAAAATCAAAGAGTTGCGCGATAAAGCCGCGAAACCTTTGCATGACATGAAACTAAACCATTCCAGCCTGTTCAAAGAGCTGACTAATATGAAGTTGGAGGATTGGTATTGGGGTGCTGTTGAGAATGAATGGAAGCTAGCGAACAAGTTGCGGGAGGAATTTGACATAAAACAGGATGCAACTGACCTATACAGGAACTACTGGCAGGCATTCCTGCGTACACTTCGCCAGCTTTATAAAGCAGAGAATATCAATATAAGAGGGAGGGGAAAAAATGCTGAATAAATCGCTGGAGGGCGCAGCCATTGTTAAGCGGATGCTGTTGAAAGCTAAGCTGAGATTAATCTCGCCACTCATCATCGGCGGTGGCAGAAGCTTATATGGTGATAGTGATGTTATTGTTTTAAAAGACGAAAACGGCCAGCCATTTATCCCCTCTTCTTCAATAACTGGCGCTTTGAAGCATGCTTTTGATGAATATGAATACAAGGGCGGCGCCAGTGATTATAAAAAGAACAAACTCTGGTTCTGGGGTGGGGAATATCAGTTGAAAGAGGATGGGGAATACATAAAGCGCAGTTGTCAAAGTGCTTTTGTAATTGCAGATATGATGGTTCCTGAGGGTTGCAGAGCACCGGTAACGATTAGAGATGGCATAAAAATAAACCGTAAGACAGGTATAGTAGAAACACATAAGAAGTTTGATTTTGAAATAGTGGAACCGGGAATTGCTTTTGACTTCAAAATGGAAGTGGTTATTAGAAAAGCCTTCAATATAGAGTTATTTCGTAGTTTCTTTAACTGGATTACGGCTATCTTAAGTGGAGGAGAATTTGCTATCGGGGCCCGAACTGGCCAAGGCTTTGGCTGCTGTAAGCTGGAAGACTTAACAGCTTATGAATTTGATTATCGTAAGCCGGAGCATATTATTGCCTGGCTTTCGGCAGACCATTCAAATATGCCATTGGTATATGATCCCTTACAGCTACCGAGAGCTTTTCATCCCCAGCATAAACAATTCCATATTAAAGCTGAATTCAATATAAAAAACGCTCTTATAGTTGGTTCATATTCGGGAAACCCTCAAGCACCGGACAAAGTGCATATTAAAAGCCGAAATCATAACCAATCTAAAGATATAGCCATATTGCCGGGTACTTCATTACGGGGTGCCATCCGTTCGCGAGCTGAAAGGATAATCAATACCCTGGGCGGAAATGGCCTTGATGAATTAAAAGAACTATTCGGCTGGGTAGATGATAAACCGGGTTCGCCAGAGCACAAGGAAGCAATCAGAGGGAGAATAAAGATCGAAGAGAAGCAGATAGCCGGGGAAAGCTATTGCGAAGAAATCCAATACCGCACAAGAATTGACCGCTTCACCGGTGGGGTTATCAATAATGCCCTGTTTGATAGTATGCCCATCTGGTCCAAAGAGGGAAATAAATCAATGGTTACGCTGGAACTAAGTATAAAGGATTATAAAGACTGGGAAGCAGGTTTGATGTTGCTGGTCTTGAAGGACCTATGGAACGGAGATCTGGCTATCGGAGGGGAAAAGAATGTCGGACGGGGGGTTTTGCGGGGTTTATCCGCAAATATATCGATGGAAGATGTGAAAATAGAGATGAAACGAGATGGTGAACAATTATTGATATACCGGCAAGGAGATAAACCAGGCTGGGATGAGAAAATAGCCGACATGCTGGAGAAAAAAGTTTCTTCACTGATAAAACATATTGCAAATAGCAAAGAGACTGGAAATGAGGTGAAGCCTGATGCCGAGTAAAGCTATGCAGTTGGTGAGATTTAAGCAAAATGAACCGCAAATTATGATGGGGGAATGGAGAACCCTACAGAATAAAATTAAAGAGCATTTCAATAGTAAAAAGGCTGGTGCTTTGGTTACTATGTATCATGGTATTTGTTTGGGCAGTTTTGAAAAGGGGCAATTTATTATGCCGCCCTCGTTGCCTTTTCAACCGGAATACCTGAGGTTGCTAAGAGTATTTAACGAGGATAGCGAATGTTATGTCTGGAAAAGCAGTATGGATACCGGGGATATTTTTCGCTTACGCATCAGGCAGGATGAAGAAGATAATAGCGGTGAACTGGAAGCTATTGAGGCCCGGCAGTTGCTGTGGGGCACTCGCCTGGAAGAATACCTGGAAAATGAATGGAAGTTGCTTAAAGAAGAACGAGGGATAGAACTGCGTGTGCATCACTCCCTGCTTCCGGATAACTTAACCCTGAACGCAAGCAACCGTCTATGGCTGGTTACCAGAAACTATATAGACTTTAACCCGATGGGACAGGCAGGTTATGGGGATTGCCGTTTTGTGAGAATAGAAGGCGGGAGGGGGAATGAATGATGAAAGCAGGGAAAATTAAGGAGTCGCGGATCAAAAACAAAATGATTGAGATAACCATCATTTATGACATGAATAAACAAATCAAAGACAATTTGACTATCAATGATAGTACGATCAGGATCCGTAAGGGAGATGAATGTATTTTTGAACTGGCAGATAATAAACTGGGTAAGTTGATTATCAATAATACTAATGTTTTAGAGATGAACCAAAAGGAGAGCAAAGTCCAATCGCTAAAGCTTGAATCCGGAAAAGATAAACCTTCTTCAGCTTCAAATAGCGGGACGAATCAAGCGGAGCTTAACGATTCGGCAACACAAGGGAAGGGGGAAGTTGCCAAGGCTCCATATAACTTCATACCCATAAATAGTAAAGTTGTTAAGGCCAGAAAGCAGGAAGATGGGATTATAATAGCAGAAAGCTCAGATGGCAAATCACAATATCCGGAGATTCCTTCTTTTGACCGCTATCATGAAGGATTAAATACCGGCTATATTGATTTAAATATTGAAGCATTAACCCCATTGTATATCAGGGATGCCTATAAACAGGACGAGGAAAAAAGAACCTATGAGGCTAAAATAAGGGATGAAAAATGGGAAAACCCCGAGTTTTTCTCTCCCGGTGGAACCCCCAAAATCCCGGGCAGCAGCCTGCGCGGCATGGTTCGTAATCTGCTTGAAATAGTAAGCTGCAGCCAATTGAAGTATGTGGAGGACAAACGCTTCTATTACAGGAAAGTAGCTGTTCCGGGAAGATATCAAACCTTGATGATTAAAGGAAGTAAAAACCGTGATGGATTGCGGCCAGCAACAGAAGCTGGTTGGCTGAAGAAAGAGAAGGGAAAATACTATATATATCCTTTGGAGAAGCAGCAGGTATATAGAATTGATGCTAAAGTAAGCGGGGACTCTTGGAAAGTTGTGATGAAGGATGATGAAGATAAAGAATATAGCCAAGAATTAGCAAAATTCGATTTTTATCCGGTCTCGTTTATTCCAGCAAAAGAAAAGGCACACCCACATCGCGGAGGTAAGATTCGGCTATCCTATGCATTAATTATAAACAATAGCTTGGAAATAGGTCACGAAAAAGCGGAGTTGGATAGCAATTATAAAAAAGGGTACCTGGTGCTGTCTGGTAGCATGGGAAGAAATAAGCATATGCATCCGGTGATTCACGGCCCGAAAGATGAGGGACGGGTGGAGATTGACCAGGATTTAATCGAGAGTTATATAGCTGATATAAGCAGGGAACCAAAAGCTGATCTTTTTAAAATGCTGGAGAAATATCCCGGTGGGATTCCTTGTTTTTATCTAATTGATAATAAAGGCAACATTAAATCTATTGGTCATACCCCCCTGTTTCGTCTAGCCTATGATAAAAAAGTTAAGGATCATCTTCCAGCGGAACACAAATCAAATACGGTGATTGATTTTACCGAAGCCATATTTGGCAATGCAGATAAGTTCGCGGGCAGGGTGTTTTTTGAAGATGCCAGAATTGTAAATAATCCAGGACAATACCAGGAATTATCACCCCAAATTTTATCAACCCCAAAACCAACCACAGTTCAGCATTATCTAAAACAAGAGGGAAGTAAATTGTTGGATTGGAATGACCACACTGATATAAGGGGATATAAGCTTTATTGGCATCGTAAAACCCCACAAGAAGGAGATTATGGCTGGGAGGCCATTGAAGATGAAATTAACAAAGCAAAATCACAATACACTAAAATAAAACCCGTATACGAAGGAGCGACTTTTTCTGGCCGCATCCGTTATGAAAACCTCTCGGATATAGAACTGGGGGCTTTGCTGTTTGTTCTGGATTTACCAACGGGTTGCGCTCATAAGATTGGCATGGGTAAGCCGTTGGGTTTGGGTTCAATTAAAGTAAACCCGACTCTGGTAATTACTAATTATAGTAATGAAAATGGTGAAGCAGGCAGGTACATGAAGCTATTCGCTAACGGTCATTGGCATTTGCCCGTTTATAAAAACAAAGAGATAAAAGTTTTTAAAGATCTATTTACAAAGCATATATTAACAGAATTAAAAGACAACAAGAGTGATTACTGGAATACCTTCCGCATGCGGGAACTGAGGGCGATGCTTAATTTTGATGAACAGCGTATGGCTCAAATCGACTGGCTTGAAAGGACCAGGTATCAAACACTTAACGAGTTCAAATACCGTTTGAATTCTCCAAGTGAAGTTTTGAAATAAGCAGGACTTAAGTATGAAAAACAATGAATACCCCTTACTCCCTCACCTATGCCGGCTTTCGCTTTAACCCGGAAGCTATGGAAGATGTTTATGAAAGAAGTCTCGCTGGAGGAAATAACTTATACCGGATAGTTTGCACCATTTCTACCTTATCTGAAAATGGCTGATATCTACATGTTGGTAAAGGAAGTGGTTTGGTCCTGGACAGTACAGAATAATAAGCTTAAAAACAAATCACAACTTATATCTTGACAAAGAAAAAGTATCCATATAGAATAAGATTCGCCATAAGTATCCAGTATACAATTCGACAACCTCGATTTAAGAAATGTTCTTTTTTGAATGTTTCCGGCCAATCTACATTTAGTCTAGCTCATAAAACACACGATGTTTCCAGGAAAGATAACCATAGCTGATTAAGTTGTATGTAATAAACGATGCAACCGCATAATTTTATACTGCTGCCATTTAGTACGCCTCCGGAAATAGATACTCTTTTCAGTATCTATAAAAAAGGAGGAATGATAATGACAACTACGACAGGAAACTGTGCGTTGAACAGTATGGTACAGGCTTTGGCAGCAGGAGATGATCGGGCGTGGCAGGAATTAATGCAAACCCCCTGGTATAGTTATGCTCTTTGGAAAATGGAATTCAATTTTGGAAATGATGGTGAAGACCTGATGCAGGAGGCTCTGACAGATTTATATTTAGCTTTGAATCGTTATCTGAACTCCGGTAATTCGATAACATCTCTTAAAGCATTATTTTTGAAAATAGTAAATAGAAATAAAAACACTTACCTGGATAAGTATTACCGGCGCTCAGGGATTGTAACTCAGATTTCATACGAAGCAGAGAGCATGGAGAATTATCAATTGTTAAATGAGCCAGATGATTATGAACAACTGGAAGATAAATTGCTACTAAGCTCTTATATCCCCGCTTTGCAGGAGGCTGTCTTGGCAGCAAAGATTAAGCCAGAGGAATGGGATATTATTATTGCCTACTATGCCTATAACGAGAGCGACAGAAGCATAGCCGTTCGTTTGAAGAAACCGATAAATACCATTAAATCCAAACGGCAGAGGGCCATGGCCCGCTTACAAAAAAAGTGTAAAGAAAGTAGAGGAAAAAGCATCTGCTAATCACAGGTGCTTTTTTGAGCTTGGCTACTGGGGGTAGGTATTGTGGTTTATCCTGCCAGATTTCGAGTTTTTATGGTGATTCATTTTAATTTCGTCATTTGTGCAGTATTTATTACAATAACGAACATTTTTTGCACAAGGGAGTTGCTATAATGCAAATAACAAAAGGGAAATTAATAAAAAATACTGCGCAATAATTGCACCGTTATTGAATATGACCGGGATTTATATAGCAGTAATTAAAAATCAGATTAAAGGAGGTGAAATGATGGGGTTTTTACGGGCCATGCAGCAGATGGGGCAAAGTGAAAAAAAGGAGGGACTGGAACCTTATCTAGTCAGGCCCATGGCACAGGATGGCAAAGAAATCCGGGTATGGCTGCAGGTAAAAGGTGACCTGCAGGAAACCCTGGATATAGTAGGTGTAAGCCGGATGGATCTGGCAGATTATAAAGCAAATGCATTATCCCTAAAAAAATATATGTATAAGAAAGCACCCAGCCAAACAACAGCTTCATTCTCACCCATACATCCAGCCGGCAAGATGAAAAACAATGCGGAGCAGAATCGCGCAGCATTCTGTCCTCCGCAATGGGAAGACAATAAAGATACCCACTTTTTTAAAATCAAAAACCGCATATTAAATGACTATGAAAGAGAAGGAGTATTTTCCGCAGGTTCAGTGGAGCGCATTTTGCAGGGGATGCAGGGAAAAATTGACATGGTTTTAACTGATTTGGATAACCAGCAATCCTATATTGTAATCTTCGTTGTTGAGCATAATGGTGATCTCCTTTATCCCGGAGAAGTGCCGGCGCTGGCAAAGTACTTTGAACGAAAGCTAAAAATCAGTCTTAGCGGAGGCAAGAAAGCCGTTAAAAAGCCGGATCATACTCATCAGAACTGCAGTATTTGCGGTAAAAATAACTCCGGCACAGTAACATTGGACAAGATATTTAAATTTGCTACCTTTGACAAAGTGAGCGTTCTCGCGGGTTTGGATAAAAAGGGAATCCCCTATAATTTTTCTATCTGCCAATCCTGTTTTGAGCAAATCTCCTCTGGTCGGGAAAAAGTTGACCGAATATTGACCAAAAGAGGACTGCTGCCCGATATCCTGGTTTGGGCTATGCCGGAAGCAATAGGCTATGGAGAGAAGGCCTTGTTCGAGAAATTCTTGTATAGTTGGGAAGAAAAACTAACGGCCGCTGAACTGGCCGGAACAGGCGAAAAAACTGAGGAGAGGTATTTTTCGCGCCTGGCAAGAATCGGACAGGGGATGGTCTTTCATTTTATATTCTGGCAGAAGAATAATTCCCAGGAAATAGTTCATCTGATGGTAGAAGATGTACCGCCGGAGAGACTGGCTCGCCTGGAAACTGCCTGGCAAAAGGTGACTCGGGAGTTTGCCGGATGGCATAAGGATACGGATTTGGATACTGCCATGAAAAGCATATACAAAACTATGAGTGCTTTTGCCGGAAAAAGCAGTGCAGATAAAATAATTTTCCGGAATTTTGCTTTAAAAGTGATTGCTAATATGCTACAGGGTGAAGTATTACCGGTAGATACATTTAAACAATTGATTGTACCCCGTTTACCCCGCTTAGTCTTTGAAGGCGATAGCAAAAAGGCCGGCTTGTCCATGCGTTATGCCGAGCTATGGGTAGAATATATGAACCGATTAAATCAGGAGGTGAGCAGATGAATCTGGATATTTTTACTAAGTTTCATGATCCCTATATGCAAACTCCAGCGGGACAAGGGGCCCTGCTATCCGGGGTACTGTTAGGCTATATGGCCGTAAGACAGGCAAGTGGGGATACAGACATAAGCAAAAGTCCCCTATTCAAACAAATACAATTTGGTCGTATGGATAGCGCGAGTTTGAAAAGACTGCTGAGTCGCGTACCAACGCTGTTGGCGGCGTATCGCGAAGATATGAAATATACGGGTTATATGTCGCAGCTGAGTGCTGCCGCTATGGAGCTATTACTGCAAAGCGGCGAGGAAGACATGGGTGTAAACGGGAATTTTGCTTTGGCGGCCGGATTCCTGAATGCCCGGCAATATTTTTGGGATATATTCCTTGTAAGCAAGGAATCCAAGGAATTGAAAAATGAAAAGGATGAAAAGGAGGAGGGATAATATGGCCTTTAAGCAGAGACGGGAATATTTATTCTTATATACGGTAAAAGACGCTAATCCCAATGGTGATCCCCTTAACGAAAACCATCCCCGTTATGATGGGGACACAGCACAGGCAATGGCATCTGATGTGCGGGTAAAAAGGACAACTCGTGACGAGTGGGTAAGGAGCGGGGAGATAGTATTTGTTGATGGGGAACCTAAATCGCTTAAAACCAGATTTGAAGAACTTAAGAAGATTACTGGCAAAAGCGATGCTCGTGAAATAATGAAACAATGCCTGGATGTGAGGCTGTTCGGAGTAACTTTTGCACTGGGCAAAGAAGCCTTTGCCTGGACGGGACCGGTACAATTTAAGTGGGGCAGGTCGCTACATAGTGCCAGTTTTGAATTTGTACAGGGGACAGCCGCCTTTGCCACAGAACGCGGAGGAGCAGACAATCGACAAAGGTCGTTTCGCAACGAATACCTGGTACCCTTCGCCCTGATGGGGGTTTATGCCATAGCCAATCAGTATGCCAGCCAGTATACAGATGCCGCTGATGAGGACCTGCAAAGAATGCTAGATGGCTTATGGCAGGGAACCGATAACCTGATTACACGCAGCAAGAATGAGCATAAGTCCCGCCTGTTAATTGAGATAACATATAAAGAAGATTTTAACGGCAAAATCGGGGCTCTGGATGATAAAGTTACTCTGCTGGATCGGGAGGGGAAAGTTATGGACCGGGAAAAACAAAAAGCTTTGCGCAGCCTGCAGGAGGTAAGTCTTGATATAGGGGCTTTGTTAAAATCAATGGAATTAAAGCAAGAGCAGATTGCCGGTATTAGAGTTATTACCGATGGGGAAATAAACATTATTCAGGAAGAGCAATTAAAGGGAATAAGCAGTATCGAAGTGAGGTGATGGGGGTGGCTCTAGTTTTTGATATAGAGGGAGATATGGCACTATTCCGTAAACCCTATACCACCACCTCTATGGTGTCATACCCTTTTCCGCCGCCAACAGCAATCGCCGGCTTGATAGCAGGAATAATCGGCATAAATCACGAAGCCAGTCAGGATGCCAAAAACGCCCGCTATTGGGAAAAGATGCGCGAAGTTCAGGTAGCAATAGCTTTGCTCAGCCCTATCCGCTGGATAAATACCGCGGTAAACCTCATGAAATATAAAAACTCCAATGCGGATATGTCTGAACATATACAGGTAAAGCATCAACTGGTAAAAAAGCCGCGTTACCGGATTTATGTACAGGGAGGGGAAATATATAAAATTCTCAAACAAAGATTGGAAAGGGAAGAATTTATCTATACCCCTTGCCTGGGAGCAGCCTATGCCCTGGCAGATATAAAATACCACGGCGAATATGAACCGGCAGAAGCGGAGATGGATTCAGGGTTTAATACTATTGTACCGGGCTATGAAGGCCTGGAATTAGACATTGTGCGCTCGGGGGCGGTATTCAGCGAACAAATCCCGGTTCAAATGACCGTCACAAGATGCCTTAGCCATACGGTTCAGGTTTATTATGCCCAACCGGGAAAAGCCGGCAGCCCCTTGTTGTATCTGCGTAATCAGGGAGCTTTGCAAAGTAATATGATAAATGGAGAAAAGGTGGCCTGGTTCAATGCGTGGTAAACCTTGCAGCCATCCCGGAAAACAACTGGAAAAACACCTTATCAATACGGGAAACATAGCCCTTTTAATGGCGGAACATTATAGTCTCACACTTGATGAAACGGAGCGAAGTGCTCTGTTAATGCATGATATCGGCAAAGCACATTCCGCTTTTCAAAAGCGATTGTGCCGCGCCTGCCCCGCGGCCAATACCTGTGCGGAACTATGCCGGCAATCACCACCGGAACAGGTTTATACCGGACATGCAGCACCCTCAGCCGCGCTGGTATTGGCTAAAACTGGCAACATCATACTGGCAGAGGCCGTACGTCGGCATCATGGAGCCCTGCAGAATCTGGACGAAATTAAAAGCTACTGGATTAATGGAGAATATGCTGACCGCATAAAAGAATTGACAGCATTATATACCTGGCCGGGGATGTCCACCCTGGGATTATGGGATGAAATACCGGCCGATTTTATAAAAAGTTTTCCGGATGAAATCAGCTGGGAGAACCTTTGTTTTGACCAACTGGAGATTCTGCTGCCGGTTGATAACCCGGAAGCTATGAGCCATTTATGGCTGGAATTGCGCAAAATATATTCATTACTGGTTACAGCCGACCGTTGGGATGCAGCGGTGGGAACAGAATGGCAGGCCAAATACTGGCATCCGCAAGCACAAAAGTTCACTCAATTTATTCAGCAAAAACGGCTCGAATCACAGCACAGCGGAAGAAGTGAATTGGCCTTATGGCGGACGGCATTATATGAAAAAGCTGTAAATAATGCCACTCAGATAATGGATAAACCGGGACTATATACATTAACCCTGCCAACCGGTGCCGGTAAGACATTAATCGGATTATCTTTGGCATCTATGGCCGCAGAAAGGTTTAAGGCGACCGGTATAATTTATATCCTGCCTTTCATAAGTCTGGTGGATCAGAATGCGGGAGTAGCCGGACAGTTATTTGACCAGGTACAGGAAGATCACCATTTAGCTTACCGGGATGATGGGGATGATAAAAAGCCGGATTACGGATCGGATAATCAGGCCGGGGAATTCCTATCATTTTTTCGTTACTGGGATATGCCGGTGGTCGTAACTACCCTTTCAAAACTATGGGATGTAATGTACTCCCCCCGGGCCAACGATAATATGAACTTTCACCGCTTGAGCCAGGCGGTTGTTTTATTGGACGAGCCTCAGAGCATTCCTGTTAAATACTGGGACGGCATAGGAAGAACACTGGAACTGATATCTCAGCAATGGGGAAGCACTTTTATATTGATGACTGCCACTCAACCGGTCATTATTCAGGGAAAGGAACTGACACCGGAAACAGTAGCATTTCCTAAAGAACGACACAAGATAATATGGCAAAACCATGCACTAGATATAGATAAGTTGCCTGACTTTCTGGATGATAGAGGGTGGGCACAAAAAGATTGCCTGGTGATTCTTAACACGCGGGAATCAGCTTTGCGAACCTACCTGGCAGCTTTGAAAAGAGGTTTGCCGACATTATTATTGTCCAGATGGCTAACCCCGCATGACCGGCAGCGAATCCTTGATCAGCTCATAAAAATGGAACATAACGAACTGCAAAGAACTTTAATATCCACGCAGGTAGTCGAAGCGGGTGTTGACCTTGATTTTGCTATGGTTATCCGGGATTTAGCTCCTTTTGACAGTATTGTTCAAGCTGCTGGGAGATGTAATCGCCATGCTCAACGGGAAGGATTGGCTGAATTGTGGGTTATAGAAGTGAAAGACGATCGAAACCGTTCATTATCATCCTATATATATGATAAAACCTTATTGAATCAAACCCGAAATCTGTTGAATGAGCAGGGGATTTTAAGGGAATCTGCTATAGCTGCCCGGGTTACAGAATATTATCGGCGCTTGAGTAGTGCAGTTATACCTGATGAAATTTGGCCCGATATTATTAAAGGTCATTGGGGTGCTTATCACCCATTATATGATGAACAGATTCCCGAGGCAGCTTTGCTAATTGATGAGGATGGCAGCATAGAAGAATTATTGAATGAATTACCAGCATTGCCTCCCGGTTTAAAAAGCCTGTCCCGGCGACGCTCAATCAACCGTGAACTCGGTCAGCACACTATTAATGTGGGATTAAAATACTTACAGGAATGGGATGACAGTCTATCCGGTTTCATTATCGCTAAGGATAAGCCGGTTTTAGAAAAAACCCCTTTTTCCTGGTGGATATTGCATGCAGAAGGGATTGGTCAGGTTTATTCGAAAGATAGCGGATTTATTCCGCTAAAATACAGCCAGCAATACCAGGACATAGTTCTGCCGGTAGATGGAGGAGATTTTTAATGCCCGAAACGGAATTCCAAGTAAACGGAACTTTAATCTGGTACTACTATATCTGCAAAAGGCAGGTGTGGTTAATGGCCCATGCCCTGGGCCCTGATCAGGAGGACAATAACCTATATCAGGGCAGAACAATCCATGAATTTAGTTACCAGCGCGATAAAAAGGAAATAAACCTGGGCAATATTAAAATTGATTTGGTACGCAGTGAAAAAGGCCGGTTGATTATTGGAGAGATAAAGAAAAGCTCTAAATTTTTAACCAGTGCCACCCGGCAACTGCAATTCTACTTATGGCAGATTGAGCAAATGGGTATTGCGGCTTGCGGGGAATTATTCATCCCTGAAGAAAAACAGCGCATCGAAGTTATATTGGATGAAGAAGCCCGCCTGGAGCTGGAAACGGCAACAAAGAAAATTATTGATATAGTTGAAAAAGCTGCGCCTCCGCCGGCTCAGAAAATAAAATGGTGCAAACCCTGTGCCTATGCGGAATTCTGCTGGGCTTAAATAAGAAGCAGGTGAATAGATGAAAAAAGCCATTTATGTTTTTAATGAAGGAAAATTTAAACGCAAAGACAATACCCTGTATTTTGAAACCGAACAGGGTAAGCGCTATATCCCGGTGGAGGATATTAATGAAATCCATGTTTATGGGGAAGTAGACCTGAACAAACGCTTTTTGGAATTCCTCACCCAAAAAGAGATAATACTTCATTTTTATAATAACTATGGTTATTACAGCGGCTCTTATTATCCCCGCGAACATCTTAACTCCGGGTACATGACTTTACACCAGGCAGAACACTACCTGGATGAGCAACGCCGTTTGATGCTAGCGAAATTATTTGTTCAGGGAGCATCGGCTAATATGCTGGAAGTATTAAAGTATTATCATAACAGGGGTAAAGATCTTACCCGGGCCCTTCAAAGCATAGGTAATCTGATAGATAGGATAGATGAATCGGTTTCAGTTGAAGTATTAATGGCGGTTGAAGGGAATATCAGAGATGCGTATTACAGTGCTTTCAATACTATAATTGATAAAAGCGATTTTCTTTTCGAAGGTAGAAACCGGCGTCCGCCCCGCGATCGTATAAATGCTTTGATCAGTTTTGGCAATACCATGACATACACAGCCTGTTTGAGTGAAATATACCGGACTCATCTGGATCCACGAATCTCCTATTTGCATACTACAAACTTCAGGAGATTCAGCTTAAACTTGGACATTGCAGAAATATTCAAACCAATATTAGTCGACCGAATAATATTTTATTTGCTGGCCCGTAACATGCTACGCTCCACGCATTTTGAAAATAAGATGGGTGGAATTCTGCTAAATGATAAAGGACGCCAGGTATTTGTAAACGAATGGGAAAAACGCCTGCGTACTACAATAAAGCACCGGGATATAGGCCATGAAGTGTCTTATCGGAGATTAATAAGATTGGAATTATATAAACTGGAGAAACACCTGATAGGGGAAAAGCTTTACAAAGCCTATGTTAGCCGTTGGTAGGGAGGCGAATACATGCTGGTAATAATGGTATATGATGTTGAAGTAAAACGAGTAGCCAAAGTATTAAAGACGGGTCGCAAATATCTATACTGGGTACAAAATTCAGTATTGGAAGGTAATATAAATGAAGGCAGTTTCAAAAAACTAAAAGCAGAATTGAGTCGAATCATTGACCACGAATACGATTCAATTATTTTCTATACCTTCCGAACAAGCAAATATTCGGAAAGGGAGATCATGGGTATAGAAAAAGGCGGAGAAAGCCAATTCTTGTAAAAACACACCTTGAGCAAAAAGCTTAAATGAAAAGCAAATCAAGGTTAAGGAGTTGATTAAACTGGAAATATCTTGCCTGGAATTTACCTTGAGCAGCAATCAGGCTGTGGAAATGGCACCCTTTATAGGTTCAACCATACGGGGAGTGTTTGGTAACATCCTGAAGGATAGCTGTTGCGTAGAACCGCGCGGGAAATGCTCAGAATGCATGCTCAGGAATCGCTGCGTATACACTTATCTATTTGAAAGCGGGTGGTATTTTTCAAATGGCGAGCGACAGCAATCAGGTGTGCCGCAACCCTATGTATTTGAACCAACTATTTATAATAATGCAGAAATGAAATCGGGTCAGGCAGAACTGAAACTGGGATTGTTGTTATTTGGTAACAGTATAGATTATTTACCGGTCTTTGTGCATTGTATAAAAATAATTAGTAAATGGGGACTCGGGAAAAACCACATCGCTTATGAATTGGAAAGAGTAGAGGATTTGTTTGGACAAAAGCAGGTATGGCACAAAGGATCGACAATAATGATTAAACGGCCACATACCAAAACCTGGGATGATTACCGAAAAGAAGCCCAAAGCAAGAACATAATAAAAAGATGCCAGATAGAATTAATTACCCCGTTACGCCTGAAAAAGGAAGGACATCTGCAGAGTAAACTGGATTTCAGCACAATTGTAAAAGCAATTATCAGGCGTTGGAACCTGTTGAACAAGTATTATGGTACGGGACAAAAGAATGATGATAGTGAAATAATCAATTCGGCTGCTACCATTCCCAGTGGAACGCTGAACTTGCACTGGCAGGAAATGGAGCGTTATTCAAGAAGGCAGGATCAGCGTATGATGCTGGGAGGGATGATGGGCATAATGGAATGTTCTGGAGAACTGAACCCATTTTTACCGTGGTTATTATTAGGGGAAGATATACACATAGGTAAAAATGCCAGTTTTGGACTGGGAAAATACAAATTAACCCTGATGTAAGGGGTATTACTTGGTGGAAGATAGCGCAAAACAATTTGTGTAAATTGATAATGAGAATAAAAAGGGATGAAAAATTGCATTACCATAAAACTTGTCGTCGACCGCTGATAGTGTCAAAAATCCTGCCCGGCGACGACAGGTAAAAATTCCGACAAAAGCCAATCTATTGCAATTTCACAAATAAGGGGTATAATAACTTCAAGACCAGACCAGTTAAAGAAAGCCCAGTATTTCTTTGTCGGCACGGGTTTGTGACCCGCGTATAGGGGATTGAAACTCCTTGCATTACCTGTTGTAACATCGCCATCGCCTGCGTTTGTGACCCGCGTATAGGGGATTGAAACTTTAATTGTCATAAATCCCAATATTACGGCATTTTACGTTTGTGACCCGCGTATAGGGGATTGAAACTACCGTCAAAAGTGCAAGAAAATACCTTCCTGATGCGTTTGTGACCCGCGTATAGGGGATTGAAACGTAAATCCTCACATGCGTCTGTGTCTCCATTAATACGTTTGTGACCCGCGTATAGGGGATTGAAACATATTGTTGTTCCAGTGTACTTTTCTGAATGTACCACGTTTGTGACCCGCGTATAGGGGATTGAAACTCGATAAAATCCTTAGTTTCCTCTAAGCGGTCATTTACGTTTGTGACCCGCGTATAGGGGATTGAAACTTTTCTCGCCATTGTTTACCACTCCTTAATTATTTTGTTTGTGACCCGCGTATAGGGGATTGAAACTCCCAAACAAAACCACGTTGCACCGCATTGTCAAAGTTTGTGACCCGCGTATAGGGGATTGAAACTTATATTGTTTATCTGTCATTGTTTGGCCTCCTATCTGTTTGTGACCCGCGTATAGGGGATTGAAACAATTCTCCGGCAAAAAATGCGCATGGTACTATCATGTTTGTGACCCGCGTATAGGGGATTGAAACCTGATAGAATAACAGCGCAAGATAAAAGGAATTACAGTTTGTGACCCGCGTATAGGGGATTGAAACCCCGGATTAAGGCCGCAGGTTACACTATAGACTATAGTTTGTGACCCGCGTATAGGGGATTGAAACAAATGTGAAATGAACACAAAGGAAGTAGAAAGGGAAGTTTGTGACCCGCGTATAGGGGATTGAAACTATGCAATTTAAAAACAGTCAAGCAAGGTAAAAAAAGTTTGTGACCCGCGTATAGGGGATTGAAACTTTATCCAGGGAACTATAACAGAATCACAGTTAAGGTTTGTGACCCGCGTATAGGGGATTGAAACTAATGCCTCTTGGATTGATTGAAATAGTTCCCCTTTGTTTGTGACCCGCGTATAGGGGATTGAAACATGTGAGAGATCGACAAGAATTAAAAGAAAAAATTAGTTTGTGACCCGCGTATAGGGGATTGAAACCGTTCCAATATTGCGTGATATCCTCTTTCTTCCTGGTTTGTGACCCGCGTATAGGGGATTGAAACAAATACCTTCCAGGTAACAAAATAACAGAACTATAGTTTGTGACCCGCGTATAGGGGATTGAAACCCGGGAACTAGCCCAGCAACATCACCCCGACCATGCGTTTGTGACCCGCGTATAGGGGATTGAAACATAAAATATGTTCTCGTGACTTTGGAACTGATGATTGTTTGTGACCCGCGTATAGGGGATTGAAACTAGGATAAATATTTAAAATAGAAACCAAATAACCGTTTCGTTTGTGACCCGCGTATAGGGGATTGAAACATATAAAAATGAAAGAAGGTAATAAAATGCCAATCAAAGTTTGTGACCCGCGTATAGGGGATTGAAACTGGGTAAGAGTACCCGAATATATTGCCTGTAGAAATGTTTGTGACCCGCGTATAGGGGATTGAAACTAATCGTCATTGATTGTAGCTGATTTTGTCCCGGCAAGTTTGTGACCCGCGTATAGGGGATTGAAACCGTTGTTTTCCATCAAGCATGCTATACCCGTTTTCGTTTGTGACCCGCGTATAGGGGATTGAAACTCAAGTAGCCAAAAGGCAGTTGTGGCAGTTGATGTGTTTGTGACCCGCGTATAGGGGATTGAAACCTGTGGCACGAATGGTCCCAGTGGAGTGGCTCGGAGTTTGTGACCCGCGTATAGGGGATTGAAACAGGGGCTTAAGGTCGGGGACGAGGTTGTTTTGACCGTTTGTGACCCGCGTATAGGGGATTGAAACACATACTCCCACGCCTAAAGACGTGGGCTTTCTGTGTTTGTGACCCGCGTATAGGGGATTGAAACTAGGCGATGATAGCTTCTGCAGCTTGAAGGCACGGGGGTTTGTGACCCGCGTATAGGGGATTGAAACTCCGAGGGAGTTTCAGAAGGAGCCGCCGGAACAGGGTTTGTGACCCGCGTATAGGGGATTGAAACCTGGCCTGCGTGCATAGCCTTTTCCGGGATATGTTTAGTTTGTGACCCGCGTATAGGGGATTGAAACTCGTAATGGTCAACCCAATATTTGAAGATATGCTGCGTTTGTGACCCGCGTATAGGGGATTGAAACTATGACGACCTGGACAATTTAGACAGCGAAAACAGTTTGTGACCCGCGTATAGGGGATTGAAACAGTAGTTGAAGCCGGGGAATTGCCCCCGGCTTTTTGTTTGTGACCCGCGTATAGGGGATTGAAACCCACCTGGTTTCCGGTAACATTGTTTAATACTTGCCCGTTTGTGACCCGCGTATAGGGGATTGAAACAGAGGAAGTGCATGGTCACGTTGCAAGGTTTCCCCTTGTTTGTGACCCGCGTATAGGGGATTGAAACCCCCTATCACTGCCCCGGTATTATCGCCCGGAGCAGTTTGTGACCCGCGTATAGGGGATTGAAACATAGTAGCCAGGCCTGGTCTTTTTACTGCATTATTTGTTTGTGACCCGCGTATAGGGGATTGAAACTGCCTGCCGCCGACATACTGGCAAACAAAGACTTTGCGTTTGTGACCCGCGTATAGGGGATTGAAACTCTGCTGGCGAAGTTTCCCGGTAAATGACTTTAGGAGTTTGTGACCCGCGTATAGGGGATTGAAACATGACGGGGGCGAAGGTTTCTGTCGCCGATGCGCGTTTGTGACCCGCGTATAGGGGATTGAAACTGTCATTGGAATATAGCGGGTCGGCGGTAAAAGTACGGTTTGTGACCCGCGTATAGGGGATTGAAACTATCCCAGCGCGTAGGAATATAGAATTCAACTTCGGGTTTGTGACCCGCGTATAGGGGATTGAAACCATAGTTTGGCATTATGTCACCCCTTTCTGTTTTTGTTTGTGACCCGCGTATAGGGGATTGAAACTATAATTCACACGGTAGAAGTCGTGGGTTCGAAACCCTGTTTGTGACCCGCGTATAGGGGATTGAAACGAGGTTACCGGTCAGAGTATGGAGCCCACTATACAGTTTGTGACCCGCGTATAGGGGATTGAAACAGGAAATCGTAAATATGAGTGGGCTTAACCTTATCGTTTGTGACCCGCGTATAGGGGATTGAAACCCTAAAACCGTACCATGGAAAAACCTTTCCTCTCTCGTTTGTGACCCGCGTATAGGGGATTGAAACATGTACTGGGCCAGCACGGCCGCGGACGGTGAATTTAGTTTGTGACCCGCGTATAGGGGATTGAAACTTGGACCCCAGGGGATAGGCAAAAGCACACTGTTTCAGTTTGTGACCCGCGTATAGGGGATTGAAACTCAAAATTGAGCAGTCCGACTGGCAGAAAAATTTCATTGTTTGTGACCCGCGTATAGGGGATTGAAACCAGAGCATAAGCTTTATGTTTTGGCTATTTGCTTTTGTTTGTGACCCGCGTATAGGGGATTGAAACATCTCATCCGGCCAGGTCTTTTGCGCTACTCGCAAGGTTTGTGACCCGCGTATAGGGGATTGAAACCAACGAGTTGACATTGGCCTGCTTGTAGCAGTGCCGTTTGTGACCCGCGTATAGGGGATTGAAACAAAGTATTAGACGGGTTATTAAGTGAGGTGATAAAGTTTGTGACCCGCGTATAGGGGATTGAAACCATTGAAAAGGTATATAACATTTATTCCCCTACTAGTTTGTGACCCGCGTATAGGGGATTGAAACTGCAGGGGGAGGTTGGTATTATTGGAGCGGGAACAAGTTTGTGACCCGCGTATAGGGGATTGAAACTATAAAAGTTGATGCCGATAAGTAAAAAAGTCGGTATGTTTGTGACCCGCGTATAGGGGATTGAAACTATCAGCTGACTTATAGATCGACCCGCCTCCACCGGGTTTGTGACCCGCGTATAGGGGATTGAAACCGCAATGGAACGGTAAGCCCATGCACCCTAATAGCGTTTGTGACCCGCGTATAGGGGATTGAAACTTTTCATCCCCGTTTGGCTGGAAATTTCTCAGCCAAGTTTGTGACCCGCGTATAGGGGATTGAAACATAGTTGCGTCCCCTACCACCCAAACGACCACGCCGCGTTTGTGACCCGCGTATAGGGGATTGAAACTATTGTCTATCGGCGCATAGTACACCAATTCTGGGCGTTTGTGACCCGCGTATAGGGGATTGAAACTCGTCAGCAAAACAACCGCATTCAACTTCTTCTCCGGTTTGTGACCCGCGTATAGGGGATTGAAACTGAGTATAGGGGCAATACCCAACCCCTTCTTTCTCCGTTTGTGACCCGCGTATAGGGGATTGAAACTAATCCCAGACCAGCATATCCGTCACTGGTCCGTAGTTTGTGACCCGCGTATAGGGGATTGAAACATTTCGAATTCGCGACCACCTAATGTGGCCGACTAGTTTGTGACCCGCGTATAGGGGATTGAAACTAAATTGTAAAACCGCGATATATCGGACATTAAAGGTTTGTGACCCGCGTATAGGGGATTGAAACAATCTCCACGATAACCTGACCCGCCAGCAGATGTGCGGTTTGTGACCCGCGTATAGGGGATTGAAACCCCGCAGACCATTATATTCACGGATCATCACCTGCGGTTTGTGACCCGCGTATAGGGGATTGAAACCCCTGTGCTGCGCTATTTGCCGCACTAAAATCGTGGTTTGTGACCCGCGTATAGGGGATTGAAACGCCGAAGTGCTGGGGCGGGTAGTAGAGGGGGACCTGGGTTTGTGACCCGCGTATAGGGGATTGAAACATGGGAGGATGAAA
This sequence comes from Syntrophomonas wolfei subsp. wolfei str. Goettingen G311, assembly GCF_000014725.1. GTDB lineage: Bacteria > Bacillota > Syntrophomonadia > Syntrophomonadales > Syntrophomonadaceae > Syntrophomonas > Syntrophomonas wolfei. Next base: position 2,863,442 of record NC_008346.1, on the reverse strand, counting down.
CATGAAGGAAAAAGCAATAACGTTTGTGACCCGCGTATAGGGGATTGAAACCCCTTTGTGTCCTTTGCGTTTGCCCACTGTTTAGCGTTTGTGACCCGCGTATAGGGGATTGAAACTCACAACCTCACCAACAACAGGCGATTCGCACATGGTTTGTGACCCGCGTATAGGGGATTGAAACACCGGTATTTGGGTGTCGAAGTATGCGGCGCACAAGTTTGTGACCCGCGTATAGGGGATTGAAACTGAGCACTGGGGGTCCGCCCTGGACCGGCATCTAGGGTTTGTGACCCGCGTATAGGGGATTGAAACAACAAAAACGAGGATAAGACCGAGGAGCTTGATACTGGTTTGTGACCCGCGTATAGGGGATTGAAACAGGTATCATTTACATACACCTCTACCTGTTCAACTGTTTGTGACCCGCGTATAGGGGATTGAAACACGCACCGATGCTGCCTTCCGGCTGGACACCGGTAGTTTGTGACCCGCGTATAGGGGATTGAAACCTATTCCGGCACTCATTATGTCGGTAGGTTTTTGCCGTTTGTGACCCGCGTATAGGGGATTGAAACCCAAGCGATTGGGAATATAGGGCGGCTATTTTATTGTTTGTGACCCGCGTATAGGGGATTGAAACCGACAATGGCAATGCCAACGGTAGCTACGGTTTTCGCGTTTGTGACCCGCGTATAGGGGATTGAAACCATCCTCGGCTACTCCCGGCCCTCCCAGCCGGTTACGGTTTGTGACCCGCGTATAGGGGATTGAAACCCCGGCTGTGGTAGGGCGGGGCAAAACCGTAGGGGGGTTTGTGACCCGCGTATAGGGGATTGAAACTTCTCCCTGTCGGCTAAACCAAAAAGGTAAGTGGTAGTTTGTGACCCGCGTATAGGGGATTGAAACAAAGAACTGGGTCGGGTTGCGGGAGTTACCGCTCTGGTTTGTGACCCGCGTATAGGGGATTGAAACCCCGAGCACGGTGGCCCGGTCTCCCCGGGAGGTATCGGTTTGTGACCCGCGTATAGGGGATTGAAACCATGAAGTATATATCTCCTGCTATACTAAACTTGCGTTTGTGACCCGCGTATAGGGGATTGAAACTCGAAAATGTAGAAAAAGGATAGTAAATAGGCACAGGTTTGTGACCCGCGTATAGGGGATTGAAACTACTAAACTTGCAAAGGAGTGATAAACATGGCCAATGTTTGTGACCCGCGTATAGGGGATTGAAACTCTCCCGGAACATCGGGAAACATGATAAAACGAAACTCGTTTGTGACCCGCGTATAGGGGATTGAAACCTCATTTTAAATTCCTCCTTTCCGGGTCTAGCCCGGGTTTGTGACCCGCGTATAGGGGATTGAAACTCCTCCTGTCATCCGGGTATCTTGTTTCAATCGATTTGTTTGTGACCCGCGTATAGGGGATTGAAACCTCTTACCCTGCTCCGGGCTGGAACCGGGGCAGTGAGTTTGTGACCCGCGTATAGGGGATTGAAACTGCAAAAATGTTCCCGGTCTGCACCATCAAGGTAAGGTTTGTGACCCGCGTATAGGGGATTGAAACAAAGAAATCGTTTAGAGGCCTAGCGGCCTCGCATCCGTTTGTGACCCGCGTATAGGGGATTGAAACAGCGAGGTCCTCAGCCTCGCACTCAAGGGAACAGGGTTTGTGACCCGCGTATAGGGGATTGAAACAAAAAGTACACAATTTTCGAGGACCTCAGATCCTCGAGTTTGTGACCCGCGTATAGGGGATTGAAACCTACTCCAATGAATTTAGCGGGGTCAAAGTGCTGTAGTTTGTGACCCGCGTATAGGGGATTGAAACCCTGGTGTCCGACACCAGGCCCTGCTGGTGGGCGCTGGTTTGTGACCCGCGTATAGGGGATTGAAACGCGTACCTGCAAGGGCCCTTATAAGCAGGAATTTAAGTTTGTGACCCGCGTATAGGGGATTGAAACGGATTCAACGTAATCCATATCGGTTCATCATCAAGTTTGTGACCCGCGTATAGGGGATTGAAACAAAAACTGCATACCCGTAAACCGTAAGTATCGGGCGTTTGTGACCCGCGTATAGGGGATTGAAACACGGTATAACCGTGGCAGGCATCATCCAAGAATCGGGTTTGTGACCCGCGTATAGGGGATTGAAACTGGCTTTAGCCTAGTGGTAGTTCAAACCAGTTTTTCCGTTTGTGACCCGCGTATAGGGGATTGAAACCTTTTCCACCACCCGCTCAAGAAATTCAGTGGCAAAGTTTGTGACCCGCGTATAGGGGATTGAAACAGATTTCCAAGGTTTCAATCCAGCGATTCCCGCAATGTTTGTGACCCGCGTATAGGGGATTGAAACCTGTCTCCTGCCGTCTCAATCCGGTATGTTCTCCCTGTTTGTGACCCGCGTATAGGGGATTGAAACCATTGTTGTTTATATTAAGAGTTTCGATAATTACTGTTTGTGACCCGCGTATAGGGGATTGAAACCTGTCATATCTGAACCGTGGGACTTATGCGGCAGTGGTTTGTGACCCGCGTATAGGGGATTGAAACTGGCAATTCGCTTCACAACGAAGAGAGGTATAAGCGTTTGTGACCCGCGTATAGGGGATTGAAACCCAACATCCTTGCTGCCTTGGCGGTTGATTGAGATCCGTTTGTGACCCGCGTATAGGGGATTGAAACTTCTGTAGGCTTTTTATCACTTCGTAACGGTCAAGGTTTGTGACCCGCGTATAGGGGATTGAAACATGTACAGGCAAGGCTGATTAGATTGAACTGAGGTGTTTGTGACCCGCGTATAGGGGATTGAAACAAGGAGCGGCAGAGGCAAAGCGCGGAGCACACGCGCGTTTGTGACCCGCGTATAGGGGATTGAAACAAGTCAATCGGGAAGAATTTAGAAAAATCATCCCTAGTTTGTGACCCGCGTATAGGGGATTGAAACCCAAAAAGGCAAGTGGTAGCTGGCTCTGTCGTGGCGTTTGTGACCCGCGTATAGGGGATTGAAACATCTATCTTGTACTCATGCCCACATTTCAGGCATTTCGTTTGTGACCCGCGTATAGGGGATTGAAACGCGAATGCCTCTTTGAGCCCTGTAATCTGTTTAAGGTTTGTGACCCGCGTATAGGGGATTGAAACTTTCCTTAAGTGTGGGGCTGGAAACTCACAATTAAGGTTTGTGACCCGCGTATAGGGGATTGAAACATAAAGGCATTAAGCTTTACCCCTTTCTCTAATTTTTGTTTGTGACCCGCGTATAGGGGATTGAAACTCAATGCCAGTCCTGCACCTTCCGGTGCCCATATCCAGTTTGTGACCCGCGTATAGGGGATTGAAACACCATTTGTATACTTCTTTCATTCCTTCTTCATCTATGTTTGTGACCCGCGTATAGGGGATTGAAACAATGCTGGTTCGATGAAACCGAAGCCCAGGTTTTGGTTTGTGACCCGCGTATAGGGGATTGAAACATGGTAGATACCGGGTATGAGGGGCTATACCCCACAGTTTGTGACCCGCGTATAGGGGATTGAAACTATCCCCAAGGGTATGAAGCTACCCGAATTTAGTGATGTTTGTGACCCGCGTATAGGGGATTGAAACTTCTGTACGTTACTATGGCCCGCTGGACCATCATTTCAGTTTGTGACCCGCGTATAGGGGATTGAAACTTGGAAAAAACTTGCGTTGCTGTTTAAATAATGATAGTTTGTGACCCGCGTATAGGGGATTGAAACGTTTTTATCAAGTCTATAGGACTGTAGGTTTTTATGTTTGTGACCCGCGTATAGGGGATTGAAACTCATCAAAACCCATGCGGATACCCTCTTGCAACCTCAGTTTGTGACCCGCGTATAGGGGATTGAAACTCTAGGCACACCAGTAAGTATAAACCGCTATCATCAAAGTTTGTGACCCGCGTATAGGGGATTGAAACTGTTAAATCCCATATGGATGAAAAACAGGCTAACAACGTTTGTGACCCGCGTATAGGGGATTGAAACTCACTTAATTTAATAGTATTTTTATCTTCTTCTTTGTTTGTGACCCGCGTATAGGGGATTGAAACATGAATCAAAATGTATGGTTTGACCATCTTTATTTTCGTTTGTGACCCGCGTATAGGGGATTGAAACTCTCATCTAAGGGAGGTGGTAGCATGAAAATTAGATTGTTTGTGACCCGCGTATAGGGGATTGAAACACAGGGTAAAAGTGATAACACGGGGATACAATGGGGTTTGTGACCCGCGTATAGGGGATTGAAACTTCGTCCAACCTGCGAAGGCCTTAAAATCCCGCCATGTTTGTGACCCGCGTATAGGGGATTGAAACTGGATTAGGAGCAAACTTTGGAGTATCGTCCCAAGGTTTGTGACCCGCGTATAGGGGATTGAAACAAAACATTCTGAACAATTGCCATTGCAATTATTCAGTTTGTGACCCGCGTATAGGGGATTGAAACTTGTCGAAGGATGTCAAAAAATGGGGATGTATGGGAGTTTGTGACCCGCGTATAGGGGATTGAAACATAGTCAATAGGGCAAACATTCTCCTTCTCCTGTGTTTGTGACCCGCGTATAGGGGATTGAAACTGGGCTACACCACCATTATTTATGGCGATGTAAAAAGTTTGTGACCCGCGTATAGGGGATTGAAACCGGGATACCGCTTTCCTGCGCCCCCCGGTGACTGAGGGTTTGTGACCCGCGTATAGGGGATTGAAACGTCCAAGAGGGGGGCCGCCGAAGGGCCGCCGATAGGGGTTTGTGACCCGCGTATAGGGGATTGAAACCCTTTTCTTTCATCTCTATCCCCCCCTAAAATTCTTGTTTGTGACCCGCGTATAGGGGATTGAAACCCATCGACTCCTTTCGCCTCGACACCTTTTTGTGTCGTTTGTGACCCGCGTATAGGGGATTGAAACCCAGAATTTTTTGGGACTTCGGGGGCTTGTCTGACCGGTTTGTGACCCGCGTATAGGGGATTGAAACCCTTCTTTTTTATAAAATTTATTTTTTTATTTTAGTTTGTGACCCGCGTATAGGGGATTGAAACTTCGTAAGCAATTTCCATTGCACGCTGAACCGTGCTGTTTGTGACCCGCGTATAGGGGATTGAAACTCCGAATCAATGTAGCACCCACAATCATCGCAGGTGGTTTGTGACCCGCGTATAGGGGATTGAAACCAATCATTGCAAATCCAATTGCCGCACCAGTCACAGTTTGTGACCCGCGTATAGGGGATTGAAACTACTATGTAATATATTATTACATAATATATTCGACAGTTTGTGACCCGCGTATAGGGGATTGAAACAGGTATCCGGCAGGAGTGGTGACGATAGCCGCATAGTTTGTGACCCGCGTATAGGGGATTGAAACTTAGTGCGGTTATAATTTCCCGGTATCCATCAAAAGGGTTTGTGACCCGCGTATAGGGGATTGAAACCCGAGCACGGTGGCCCGGTCTCCCCGGGAGGTATCGGGTTTGTGACCCGCGTATAGGGGATTGAAACAAAGAATATTTAATAATTATAGTAATAAGATTACAGTTTGTGACCCGCGTATAGGGGATTGAAACTATGATATATCAAACGATAGTATATACTTATATTGAGTTTGTGACCCGCGTATAGGGGATTGAAACATAACCTGGGGTTCAATCTCAAAATACTCAAAAAACGTTTGTGACCCGCGTATAGGGGATTGAAACTTTTTTCCATGAAATTAATAATCTCTTTATTACTTGGTTTGTGACCCGCGTATAGGGGATTGAAACTATCGTATTGTTTTAATGCTTGCTATTGCCTATATGTTTGTGACCCGCGTATAGGGGATTGAAACAAAACTACAATTATTCATATTTCTTCTCATACTAGAGTTTGTGACCCGCGTATAGGGGATTGAAACTAAAGGAATTTGAGTGTAGAAATGGTGATTAGGTGGGTTTGTGACCCGCGTATAGGGGATTGAAACACGAGCTGTAGACAGCGAAACCGGGGAAACCCGGTGTTTGTGACCCGCGTATAGGGGATTGAAACATCTCTCTGATGCTTAGGATTTTCCACCCCTCCTTTGTTTGTGACCCGCGTATAGGGGATTGAAACTCTCTAGTGCTTGTTCTAGTGTCACGCTTACCCCTCGTTTGTGACCCGCGTATAGGGGATTGAAACGTCATCTCCCCTCCAATACTGACAAGGCCCTTTATCCAGTTTGTGACCCGCGTATAGGGGATTGAAACTATAAACGGGTTGGAAATTGTAAACTAGGGGCGGTAGTTTGTGACCCGCGTATAGGGGATTGAAACCCATTTGTTTCGTCTGTTATAGTTTTAACTAACATTTGTTTGTGACCCGCGTATAGGGGATTGAAACGGCGAAAAAGAGGAACAAGCAATCGCACAGTTTGCGTTTGTGACCCGCGTATAGGGGATTGAAACGATAGATGGGGAAGATACCATAAAAATAGTGTTGTAGTTTGTGACCCGCGTATAGGGGATTGAAACCTGGCTAGACTGTTGTTTTGGCTTGGGCTTCCTTCCGTTTGTGACCCGCGTATAGGGGATTGAAACTTGGATTTGATGCAGTTAAGATAAGCATTAAAACTTTGTTTGTGACCCGCGTATAGGGGATTGAAACCGATAAATCCGTATGTTTACGGGTTTACGGGTATCGTTTGTGACCCGCGTATAGGGGATTGAAACTACAAAAAACAACGTTGTGGTGGATACAAGGAAACCCGTTTGTGACCCGCGTATAGGGGATTGAAACAGCTCTATGTGATATCCCCAGCCGTTCACCCATTTGGCGTTTGTGACCCGCGTATAGGGGATTGAAACCTGCATCGTGGCTAGGGGTGCCGCTAATTACTATGGGTTTGTGACCCGCGTATAGGGGATTGAAACTTGCTTGTCTTGTCTGTTCTGGCATTAGTTAATCACGTTTGTGACCCGCGTATAGGGGATTGAAACGCCAAAGCTTCAATCAACACCGATAGCCTTTTGGGGTTTGTGACCCGCGTATAGGGGATTGAAACTAAATTCCGCAAGGTACTCTTTGCCAACCTCAACATAGTTTGTGACCCGCGTATAGGGGATTGAAACGTAATTGACGATGCTCACCGCTGGAAGCTTATACTCGTTTGTGACCCGCGTATAGGGGATTGAAACCCGGTTTGCTCAGCAGTGGGAAGCTCAGCCTCAAAGGTTTGTGACCCGCGTATAGGGGATTGAAACCCAGATCAAGCAGGACGGTAGCAAAATTATGCCGCGTTTGTGACCCGCGTATAGGGGATTGAAACCGGGGCAGAAGGTTATGGCTGGTGGCTATTTAGCCCCCCAATGGATTTGGAAGAACTCCTTGTAGCATGATAACATAAAAATAACAGGGGGTTGAAATTATGAAAAAGGCAAACAAGTATTCGGATGAACTTAAAGAAAAGATCATTCGCGAGTGTCAGGAAATAGATAATGTAGCGGTAGTAGCCCGCCGTTACGAGATATCACCCAACACCATACACACATGGGTTAAGAAATACCGAGAACGTGGTACTGCAAAAACCCTTAAAAAGAATGGATTTAAAGATATTAATACCATGGCAGAACAGCTAAAAAAAGTCAGTACCGAGAATGACCAGTTAAAACGATTAGTTGCCGAAAAAGAACTTGAATTATCAATCCTGCGGGAATTACGGGATAAAACAAACCCCAGGTAGCCGACAGAGCAGCCATCGCTGATAAGTGGATCCAGGAAGGCTATCCTAAAACTACCATCCTGCGCTTTGTCGGGTTAAATGTATCTACTTATTATGCCTTAAGAAAACTAAATGAACAGAACAAGGAAATAACACGCAAAAAACCGGGAAGGAAAATTCCTGGTTACAGCATCAACCAGCAAGGAGAAGCCATTGATGACGATACCATAAAAAACATGCTACTTGAGTTGATTGAAGGAGACGGGTATCCTTATGGCTATTGAAAATTAACTGTTGAACTACAGGAAAAGAACCTGATTATTAACCATAAAAAGGTATATCGATTGTGCAAGGAAATAGGAATTCTGAGACCCCAAAGGGTTTTGAAGCCCTACCGCCCCGGGCAAATAGGCCACAAAAGAAAAGCAATAGGTCCTAACGAACACTGGGAAATAGACTTAAAATATGGTTATATAAAGGGCATTAGTCAGTTTTTTTACCAGATATCTATAATAGATATCTTTGACCGGACTATTGTAGAAAACCATATCGGCCTTAGTGCCAAAGCAAAGGATGCTGCCCGAATCGTTCAGATTGCTGCTAAAAAAAGAGGGATAAAACCGGATCAGTTAGTTATCCGTAGCGATAATGGACCACAATTTAGAGCAAAAGCGTTTACTTAAGCATTACTCAAATTGAAAATTACACATGAACGTATTCCAGTGAATTCACCTAACCTAAATGCCTATATAGAATCTTTCCATAGTATTTTAGAAGATGAATGCTATAGTAGACATGAGTTTGAAACCTTCCAGGAAGCTTATGAAGAGGTAAATAAATACCTGGATTATTATAACAACCGTAGACGTCATGGCAGTATTGGCTACCAGTCACCGGTTGTTTATTACCAAAAACATCAGAATGCTAGAGGGAAGCCCTTGGTAGCATAAAAAAGAACGAAAAGTAACCTGCGATATATTATCTTAGTGGCATAATAGGCAGGGTTTCCATCAGAAGATGTTAGCGTTTATGCCGCGAAAGCCGGAAGATCTGATAAAAGAATTAGAAAATAACATAACAAAAATGTCTATCCATACCAACCCGAAAGTTCGTACGGATATTGAAAAAAACTATTTTCTTTTAGGAGAGCTAATTGAGAATAATGATATTCATGCTCGAAGATCAAGGAATCATCTGTTTGGTGTGAAATCGGTTCAGCAGGAAAAAGTACCCAATAAGAAGAAGTAATAAAAGTTAACGTTGTACTAAGGGTCACTATGTGAGGATTTTGTATTAATTCAAAAGTTTACTGAAGAGCCCTTGAGGAAGCACGATATGTAGTGTTGCAATCTTCTCGAAGCCATTATATATTTTGAAAAAGTTAAAAATCTCATATTATAACATTAATTAGAAAAATGATAAAAGGAGAAATCTTAACCACACTTAACAAAGCGGAAGATTTTATTCCTGGCTATTGTGATAGTTGATGGAGAAGAGGGCCAAGCTACATATGTCCGCCAGCCCTTCCATATGGAACCTGATTTTGGCATTAACCAGTATAAACTATGATCTTAACGAATTAATCAACCGTGGTTGGTCCACCATGGACATTTACTATTAATGGTAGATTGCGCGGACTTTTGCCCAGTGGCAAGGTGAGATATCCAAATACGGTATGACCATCACTTGCTTTGAAAGATACCGGATAGCTATGTCCAACATCCTTTATAGGTATATCCGACGATAAAAGAAGGGTATCCTTCCTGTTTGCAACATTATACAGCCGGTAGCTGCCATAATCCCGGTCATCCCGGTGCAGCAATACTAAATAGTCAAAGTCCGGACTAATGGCTACCGGGAACTGGTTTTCTCCTAAATCTGCCCGAACATTATCCGTTTGGCAACCTCAATGGAGACAGCTCGTAAAACTCCGGAATTATCATAGATATTTATTGCGGTTTCGCTATCCTGGGCAGGGTACTCCTCTGAAAAATTAAGTAGCAATAGCTTTTTTGATATAGGTATACAGAAAATGATTGACATTTCCAAATCCGATTGGGACTCCTACCAAACCTCCTGCTCAGCCCGCAAGGCCGCCAAAGAACTCACCCGGCTGGACAAACAAACCCTGGAACTGAAAAAATACGAAGAACTGGTACACCACTACGCCGACATGCGCATCCCCCTTGACCTCGATGACCGCGTTAAAGTCAACTACGCCAAACTGGGCGAACTGCTGGCGAAGATATAACATAAGTTTTACCTATTACCCAGGCCGAAAGATATTGGTTGTTATTACCAATCGGTGGTACAGCTAATAGTAATCTTCATCGATATAGCAGTTAACATTTATTGGTGGAATATGTTTCGTGATATAATTTACATAGCCAGGCTATAATATCGGGAAATAAGAAATTAGGGGGAATTACCATGCTAGGTTATAATCGTATAACCTTCGACCAATCCATCATGGGGGGGCAGGCGTGCATTCGTGGTATGAGGATTACTGTTTCCTTACTGGTGGGACTGGTTGCACGGGGTAAAAGCTTTACGGACATAATTCAAGAATATCCCGATCTGGAAGTGGAAGACATTCAACAGGCTTTAGAATATGCTGCCTGGTTGGCCAGGGAACAGGTATATGGGTAAATGTATGAGGTTTTTGGCGGATATGGGAATATCTCAACACACTATTTCCTGGCTACGCCGACAAGGTTTTGATGCTGTTCATTTACGCGAGGAAAGGTTACAGCGTTCACCAGATAACGAAGTGCTTGCAAAAGCAGCCAGAGAAAATAGAATATTACTAACTATGGATTTAGACTTCGGGTACCTGGTAGCTATTAGTGAGCAGATAATACCAGCAGTAATAATATTTAGATTAAGTGATGAAAGGTCAGAAATAGTTAATTCCCGACTATCCGAAGTTCTTGTAAAATGTGCTGGTGATATTCAATCCGGGGTAATAATATCAGTAAGTGATAGAACTATAAGAATACGCCGACTACCGATATAAAGGTTTTAGAGCTTGTTTATAACTATATTCTTCTAGCCAATGAACAGTCCACCGATGAGATATTATCGGTGGACAAAGTTTATTAAGCCCAAACAGCGGAGGAAAAGATGGAACGAGAACAGATTGAGCAGATTCGTTCCACCGGCCTGGAGCCAACTCAGTTAGAACCGGCGATGAAATGGCATTTGTTGCTGCGCCCCCCGGAACTGCTGATTAAAGTACAACCAATCTTCTATTCCGATCCCATTGATGCGGTGTTCAAGGCGTTAGGGGCGGTGTAGGGGGTTAGTAAAGTATAGTGGCTTAATTTGAATTTGGGAGGTTTTTAATTTGGATCGTAAAGAACGCTTTTTAAATAGTCAGGATTTTGAGAATTTAAAATTAACAAGTAATTTGGGAGAATTAGTTAGTAAGCTAATTGCCTTATTTGAAAATGAAGGGTTTAGATTTTATCCAGAATGGAGAGGTATACATAAGACTGGTAAACTTAGAAAGAATTTTACTTTCAAAGCCAAGCAACCTGCAGGTAAATCGGAAAACATAGTAACCATTTATCCTATGTCTGGTTGGTTAAAAGTTGAGACTTACCGCGGACAATATAATAAAAAGCATTACCAGGTTAACGTAGGCAATATAGATGACCCTGCCCAATTAAAAACACTGCTCGACGATGCAAAGGATATTTATAATTGAGACTTTTGCACATTAGTTAAGACCCAAAATAATGGGGTTTGAGTCGTACAGAAAAAGGACTTCACCCCCATTTTGCCGAATTAATAAGTGACAAAACAAATAACCCGTAGGAGGCGAAGTCACTTATGAATATTCGACAGAACTGTATTTTCTCCTTTGAAGACGCATTAAAAATACAACCGAAATCAAGGCTTGAGAAAATAATTAACACCCTTGATCTAAAACCAGTTCTTTGCAAATTAGATAAACCTGGCGAGATAAGAGTTGGACCAAAACCATACCCAGCCTATGCGATGTTAAATGCCCTGATAGCTATGAGACTAGAGAACATGGGTACCTTTACTCAACTGGTTGAACGACTTACTTATGATCCTCATCTACGGTATGTTTGCGGTTTTGAACCATTTGGTACCGCGCCTAGCAAATCATGTTTTAGCCGGTTTTATTCAAAACTTGCTCAGAGCGGTTGTTTAGAAACATTGTTTACTTCCCTGGTTAAACAAGCAGAGGAAATGGGCCTTCTTGATCTTAGTTCAGTAGCAATTGACGCTACCAAGGTAGAAGCTTATGAAAAGTCCGTTCCCCGCAAGAATATCATCCAGGATGGTAATGCCGCTGATTGGGGTATTAAGAGTGATACCAACGGCAACCCTATCAAGTGGTTTGGCTACAAGCTCCATATTGGCACCGATGTAAGGTCCGGGCTTCCCATAGCAATGAAGGTAACGCCGGCCAATTGTTCTGATTCCAGTGTAGCTTTGGAGTTGGTTGAGAAATGTTGTGCCAATACTCAGTCCAAAATAGTTTACTTCCTGATGGATGCTGGCTATGACCACCGTGAAATATATTCTGTAATCAGAGATAAATACCACGCCCAAGCTATCATTGCCCTGAATAAGCGGGGTGCTAAACAACCTCCAGAAGGTTTTGATTGGGATGGAACTCCCATCTGTTCTGCTAGGTATCGGATGGTGTACTGGGGTTCCTATCAGGGAGTAAACAAGTTTAGATGTCCTCATATTATGGGTAAATGCGACTGTCCTTTTGGCTCCGCCTGGTGTTCTGATAGCAACTATGGAATGGTGGTAAAAACTAAAGTTAAAGACGATCCCAGGTTATTTTCAAGTCCCCACCGGGGCTCTGCTAACTGGCAGAAGCAATATAATTTGAGAACCTACTCAGAACGCTGTTTCAGCCGTTTTAAGGAAAACTTGGGTTTAGAAGACGGGCTAAACGTTAGAAAAATAACTAAGGTTGAAACCCACGCTTATCTCTGCGCTATAACTATGATTGCAGCTGTAATAGCAATAAACCAAGACAGCAGTACTAGATCATCAGCAGCATAATATTTTATCAGTTTTTTAAGAACTATCCCTTTAAAGGGAGGAGTATGCCCAATTACTGAAATTATTTATTAACGAATGTAACTAGATTGACTAACTGTAATTTACTGTAAAGCGGTGGCGCTGTGTTACTCAAATATTTGCTTTTGCTATACGGATTTTTTTGAGTTATGCAAAAGTCTCAATTCAATATCTACTTTAAAATTGTAGAGTGTCCACAAGATGCATCTCTGGCATATTCTTCACTATTCTTAGACTATTTTTAGCTATTTGGAGAATAAAAAGTTGCCCACAAAATTGCCCACAAGTTAGAACCAGATGTAGCCAAATATCTGCTATTCTAAGCAGCAGAGTAATGCCAACACCGGTGGTCTGTGCGGTTTTATTTTTGCTCGAAATTTAGGAGGAAATGTTACCCAAGGTGGGGAAAAAGTAAAATATGAATTAATGGTTACGGAGAACAATATTTTTCGGGAAGGTGACACTAATATTTTGTAAAAAATGGAGGTGCAATCGATACTTTCTCTAGAATTAAGGGGTCAGGCCATCCCAAATATTGATAGCAATTGCAGGAATTATTTGTTTTGCATAGAGTGATTTTTAATTATATAGTATAGTACATCTATCTTTTTTGCGTAAGTAAAGGAATTAGATTTAAATGCAAAGGGGATAAAAATGGTTGCTAAACTGTTATCCTGGTGATGTTTTTTGTCTGCTCCTGAGTATCGGGCTAGTTGTACCTGCATATGCTCAGGATGCCATCGTCAAGAAATGCAATGTAGTGGAGAGAACCAAATTAATAGTATCGTAGGTAGCGGCAGACGTAACAATCAGTTTCTTCCTTCAGCAAGATCAGAAACTCAGGGAATAAAGAATAATGAATACTCTTAACCAGGTAATCTGTCCCTGTAATTGCCCAGAAAAAACTTAAAGGGAGGTGAAGAACCTGGTTTCCTGGCAGTATCATAGAAAAATGATATGTTTTAGGAATCAGGGATCAAAATGTCTACTATTAGATTCAAAGTATTTTGCTTGGTACTGTTTTTTACACTCTTTATCTCAACTAGCACATTAGCTGCCTCAACCGAATACAAAACTTTTTTTCGGGAATACAACATCGAGATTAACAAGGAATGGACGATTAAATTTAACAAGCCTCTGGCTCAAGAACCACTAAATATGGGTCAGATTAAAGAAATTAAAGTCATTAAGAACAGTGACGGACAAACCGTGCCCAATCCGGCACCCGAGATTCAGCCTGATGGGGCATCCATCAAGTTGAAACCACCTGCGGGCGGCTACGAACACAATACCGCATACACCTTGATTGTTGAAGGAGTAAAATCACAACAAGGGAAAGTACTGGCACAGCCGGCGAAGAAAGAGTTTGTTACTGCAACATCGCCGCAATCAACCCTTTCTCCGGAAAACACATCCGTTACCACGGACAGTGGTATCACTGTATCACTTGGTGACTATGTACTGGAAGAAGAGACCGAACTTGTCGTAACACCGCAACAGACGGAGGAGAATGTTGAAACAGGCTATAAAATTGAGCCCTATGATATCAATCTTGGGAACATGACGGAGCTTGATGATTTCATTACCATACGCATCCCCTACGATGACAGCTATTGTGAGGCCGGGCAGGATGCAAGCCGTTGTGTCGGTGCAAAATACTATAATGAAACTACTGGCCGATGGGAAGATGTACTGTATGAGGTGGACGCAGCAAAGAAAGAACTGCTTATCTACACAGACCACCTTTCCCGCTATGGCGTGTTTCATGTTAAGAATGAGGGTCTGCGTTATGCTTATATATCTGATGTTTATGCAGATCTTTTGAAAGTAGACACCGAGACCGCCACTAACGCACTGGCAGAGTATGTGGCTAAAGGCGGTGCCGATGGAGAAATCGCTGTTGGCCTTGCTGCATCCCTTGTGTCCGACGTCTTTGATTTGTCCGGAAGTCTTTCCTCTGGCTTAGATATAGTAACAAACCCGATAACCATAGCTTCTCTTGGGAATCCGGTATTCGACACCGCACTGGCAGATAAGGCATATAAGAAACTGGGCAACCTGGGCAAAGCCGTTGCCGTGGTTAAAATAGGCAGCACCATGCTTAAAAGCGATGCTTCAAAGGAGGATATACTTAATCTGTACAAGGATGTTGCCACTTTTGCTCTGGGCTTTTCTGAAAGTGCCGCTTTGGGCTTGGCGATGTCCGGCATATGGGTGTTCGACTATACGATAAGCACCATGTTTGAGCAGGGCATGGAGATCAAGATGGAAAACATCGGGATGGTTTATAAGCATTTTAACGATGTTTTCAGAAGCGGCCCTTACCAGGCGCGGACGCTTAAAGACTGGCGACAGGTGCTCATTAAGATCGTAGAGGATAATCCGAACGACGAAGCTGCGGTCAAGGCAGCCATCGAAGCAGAAGTTGATCGCTATGCCCGTGTATTTTGGGACATTGGTGCCGATACACAGGCAGAAGTTGCCTCTGAGCTGGGTATTATACGTATGAGCTATCCCACCAGTGCGGAAATCGAGGCCTTAGTAGCGGACTACAAGGCCAATCTATATGATCGCCTTTACCCTGTTTCCGCATCGGTGCGAAATTATATGCAGCAAAAGGCACATGCGGAATATGTCAAAAGCTTAAATGATATGCGGGCATTTTATAACCAGTACATTGATTTTACGATTGTTGAAGATGTTGCCAAAGGCGCACAGCCGAAATATGCCGGCTATGTAGTGCGTTTTGAGCCGCTTTCGGATGCGGCGGTTAAAAAGAACTGGACGGGGACCCTTAATAAGGACGGCGCAATTTCCACTCGCTTTACGATGCTAGGCTTTATTCAGGCAGGTTGTCCAAATACGATAGCGCTCTATGCACCCGGCGATAAGCCCGGTGAGGATGAACCGAAACTTCGGATAGGCTTTACTTTGAAAGCACCGCAAACTGAGGTGAGGCTCGGCGGACCTGACGGCAACCTTATCTTCGTGAATGGCAGTGAAAGCAAAATTGTCGATTGGGCTATGGCTACGGCGCTGAAGCGAATCGACAGCATAGAGCTTAAGCCGGATGGTAGCTTTTTGGCATCGGTGGCATTTGCCGATGATGGGCGGCAGGCTGTAAATAGATCAAACAAAATCCAGGTTAATAATTTTGAACTCTCGGGCACTTTTGATGACTTTCTTGGCACCGGCACGGCTACCGTTAGTTTCAACTCGTTTTACTTCAGAAAGGATATAAGTCCTCTTCAACCGGCTAATCCGGATGACGTGAAGGAATATGTGACCACGTATGAATATACGGATGCGGTCACTGGAGATTTGAATCTTCGTAAAGAAGATCATGCAGTCATCATGTCGGGAAAGCTCGGTCATGAACGCGCAGGCTTTTCAAAGCTTCAGTTTCACGAAATCAACCTGGGGAAAGAGTATTGGGGCGACAATCCTACAATAACTGATAAATCAGGAAAGTATTTCACAAATGTATCTTATAACTTTACGTTAAATAACTAGCAAAGGACACAGAGGAGGGCACAGGGGGACGATTCTTCTGTGTCCTTCTGAATCCTCCCACATACCTGAAGTAGAGCAGCCGGGAGGTTCCAAGCGGATATAGCGGGGGTACAAGCCCCCGCTAGTTTTATGTTTTTTACCCGCTTTGGAACCGCCGTATACCGAACGGTTCGTACGGTGGTGTGGGAGAACGGCTACCCAATTAATGGGTAGCCTCCTACCCGATTGTCCCCTCATCCCTCCTATTTAACTACTTTGATAGTACAGATGGCAAGCTTGCCGCCATACATAACCGCTACCTTGACTTTGCCCGGATTGTAGCCGGTTACAGTACCATCCTGGGTAACGGTGGCGATTATGTCCGAAGGATTGTAATTGTCTGCCTTCAAGTTATTGTATGCAGCCCAAAGGCTGTCAGTAAGATCCGAAGCATCGATGTTCGTTTTTACGGTTCGCCATTTATTCTGATTGTCCTTCATTGAATAATGTACGTTGGCCAGGGCGCTTAGTTTGGTCGTTTGTCCTACTTTGACGGTTTTGGTGCCTTCGATTCGCAACCCCGGTAGGATTACCCACCTGTTCTTGACCTGGTAATTCACATTATTCTTTTCATCCTGGTATTCAGCCAGTGTGTTCCTACTTACGAAACCCTGTTTTAGTTCCTCTACGGTGTCGGAAATCGCGCCCATGATCTGAGTTTCAGTGGGAAAGCTGCACAGCTTGAACCTGCCGATTTCTTTTGCTATATCTTGCAAATAGTCATTGGTTGCGCTGGCAGGCACCTTGTCCTCAAGATTCAATACCTTAAGGGTTTGTCTGAACATGTGTGGGCTGTTGCGTGCAGTATTTAACATCGTTGGATTATCGATGGCCTTGGCCAGCGGGAGATCATCTGTAAAGTTGGTTTTGTGAATGAAATGTTCGATAAACTTGTTTTGGTCACAAATTTTTAATATGTTATTGGTGAAAATACAGAAGTCCCTCAGGGTCAGTACCCCTCCAACCAGTTGGATCACTATTGGCAATGACTGGAGTTTATGACCAGCGGGACTGTCAGTGCCTGCTATAGTGAATTTCATCCTGATGTTGTTTTGTAAAACTTTGCCATCGCTTGAACCAATGCCTTTTTTGATAAAGAGGTAGTAGCATTGACCTGCCTTGTATCCACCGGCGGGTGGTTCGAGCAATACTGTGTTGTCAGTATCTCCTCTGCTTATATTAACGGTAACCGGTTGGTTATTTTGCTCTTTCACCACAATGGTATCCGGGTTAACGGTGCTTGTATCGACCGCATGGCTGAATTCTATTTTCCAGGTTCTGTTTATAGGTATGTCGGTTCTTTCCTCCCAAGAAGTGTAGGGCTCGGTGAATTCTTCATGGTTTACTTCTACGGTATCCTGTAAAAGGGTCAAAGGAGTCAGGTCGGATATAGGGTTGGCGGTCAGGTCCAGTTTAGTTAGATTAGCTAACTGTTCAATTTGACTGATACCCCCGACCTGGTTGCCAGAGATGTTGATTTCCTGTAATGAAGGTATCTTGACTAGAGAACTGATGCTGGTGATGTTATTATTATACAGGCTCACTTTCTCGAGGTTAGACAGGGTTTCCAGCGGTGTGGTATCGACTATGGTATTGTTCGATGCATCGATGGTTTTTAAATTCGGCAGCTGGTTGACGAAGGTGATATCGGGCAGCTCATTATTGGATATGTCCAGGTTCTCCAAGTTCTTAAGACCGGCCAGTATTGCTCCAATATCAGTGCTTTGGTTGCTAGAGACGCTGCAGAGGGCAACTTGGGCGGGGTTTGAATCTCTGATGCCGGCTATAAACAAATCGGTTAAGCCGATCAGGTTGCGCAGTGGCTCCAACACACCCACCCCATCATTGTAAGAAAAATCAAGATAGCGTAAGTCGGTAAGGTTGGCCAATGCCTGAATATCGGTTAGCTGGTTGTACGAAAAATCCAGGCCCTGCAAATTGCTGAGTTTAGTCAAGGGGCCCAGGTCAGTTATAGCATTATTGGAAATATCCAAGTACTGCAGGTTGCGGAGTGACTGCAATGGAGTAAGATCTGTTATGCCATTCCCGGCCAAGTATAGCGTTTGTAGGCTGGTAAAGTGTTGTATCCCTTCCAGGGAAGCTAGGCCCTTGAAGTTTAATGCCAGTTCTGTAATATTTTCTATGTCAGTATTTAGAATGTCTTCAGTCGGTTTGTCGAGTGTTTCTCTGATGGCCGCTTCCAGGTTGGGGTCGGGGAAAGTGATAGTATTGTTTGGTGTTGTACCTAAAACCACCTTACGGATGCAGTTGCTATGACTATCTGCTATATACAAATTACCGCTGCTATCACACGCCACCCCAACAGCATTACATAATCCGGCAGCTTCTGCAGGTCCTCCGTCTCCGGAATACTTCCAGCTTCCATTTCCGGCTACCGTGGTGATTATCCCCGAAGGGTCTACTTTACGGATACGCTTGTTATTCATATCTGCAATGTACATATTACCATTGTTGTCAAAAGTAACTCCATAAGGAACCCATATTTGAGCAGAGGTTGCGGGGCTCCCATCCCCTGCATATCCACCAGTACCATTTCCAGCTACAGTGCTTATCTTCCCGGTATTGTCTACCTTGCGTATGCGATTGTTATCTTTATCTACAATGTACAAATTACCATTTTTATCACATGCTACCCCAACAGGATCCTTTAATTGGGCGGAGGTGGCGGGCCCGCCATCTCCTGAATACCCCGCAGTGCCATTTCCAGCTACGGTGCTTATTATACCGGAAGTATCCACCTTTCGTATGCGGTGATTGCCGCGATCTGCAATATACAAATTCCCGCTACCATCACATGCTACACCAAAAGGATAATTCAGTCTGGCTGAAGTTGCGAGGCCTCCATCTCCTTCATACGTAGCCCACCCTTGTGTAACAATTCCAGCTACAACGCTTATCTTCCCGGAGCTGTCCACCTTGCGTATGCAGTTACTGTTACTTTCTGCAATATACAAATTCCCACTACTGTCACATGCTACTCCTATAGGATCGTATAATCCGGCAGCGGTTGCGGGTCCCCCATCTCCTTCAAACCAGTGGGTACCATTTCCAGCTACGGTGCTTATCTTCCCGGATGTGTCGACCTTACGTATACGCTGGTTGTCACCGTCTACAATGTACAAATTGTCAGCACCATCACATACCACTCCCCGGGGGGTATTTAATTGGGCAGAGGTGGCGGGCCCGCCATCTCCTGAATACCCCGCAGTGCCATTTCCAGCTACGGTGCTTATTATTACCCCCGGATCAGTGATAATAGTATCACCCGTCTTGGTACGGACCGGTGCTGAAAAACTCCCCTCACCTATGGCCGTTACCGGCTTTACCTTGTACCAATAGTCAGTAGATAGAGGCAAATTGCTATCCGTGTAGGAAGAGGATGTTGTAGCATCTATTTTCTGGTAGTTAATTCCGAAAAAGCGGGAGGTACGATAAATGCTGTAACTCTGCGCTCCGGGAAAGGCTGACCAGCTTAAACTGATTTGGTTGCCGCATGCCTTTGCCTTAAGTCCCGAAACCGTACCGGAGGAGATTTGAAGGTAAGCGTCCGCATTTATAGTTTGTCCTTGGATAACTGCTACTTCATCGGCAAGGTTAGAACCAGGCTTATTGTTATACCACTGTTCCAAATAATCAGTGCCGTATTGGGCATTGTGTTCTGCCGGATCAAAGTGTACTTTGTAATTCTCCGCCGGAAGTTGGGTTATAATATATTCTCCGCTTGTATTTGTATAATTCCTCCCATATGTACTGCCTTCATATACTTCACATACCATTATTCCGGTTAACGGTTTGCCGTCTGGATCATATACTTTGCCCGAAATAAAACCGGCGTTCTCTAATTGAGTGTTAATGGATAACGACTGCCCGTCGCTAAGTGTAATCGGACTCGATAAACTCGTGGAACTATATGGAGAACGCTGGTAAGCATATGTTGTTCCATTTTTTTGATTATATGAAGTCGGACTGAACAACATTCTGTATGAACCAGAGCTAAGGTCGCCAAAAGAATACTGGCCATTTGTATCAGTATTGGCGGTTGAAATACGTTCATAGTTTTTGTATAACAGCACTAATATTCCAGGAAGTGGAGTACCGCCCTGACCAGTAACAACACCGGATATTGAGGCAGTATTTATCGTTGCAGCAAAGGCATCAGGTACTGATGTCATTAATAATGATACAGCCAATACGATTGAAATTAATAATTTTGAATTGTGACAAAAACCCTTTTTCATAATAAAATATCCCCTATTCCCTTTGTCTTGTATTTACTGATATTTTTAATGGCTGTGGATAATACTTTGCTATCACCTCCCGACTTAAACTAAGTTATTGTTAATACAATGATATTACCAACTTCCTTATAAATCTATTAATTTCGTGCTAATATGACATGAGGTGCCAGGCACTAAACTAAGGATTAAGAATAGGCCAGTATTCCGTCTGGATAGATATGGTGGGATTAATGGAAAATACCATCAAGCCTAAAACTGGAGGGATTATCTGCACGCCTCATATCGTGTTAAATAATAGGCCCAGTACTTCATTGTCGGCACGGGTTTGTGACCCGCTTATAGTGGTATTAATGCTACCCTAAAATTAGGCCAGATGCTGGAGAAAAAATAGGCCACCTTAATATTCCAATCTTGTATGATTAATGTTGCTGAAGCATTATCGTACGGGAGGAAAGGAAATGATGGTAGAATACCTGCGTAATTCTAACCGCAATATGGAAATGCTAATGAAATATGCTGCACTATGCGTATCTTGGGAATAATTCTGTGACCCCAGCAGCCGATCAGTTAGCATTTTATAATAGCCGTGTGGCCCCAGGAAATATACTGGAACTCCAATAATAAGCGCATCCGCCCCTCTAATTTTTTCAATTACAAAATTGAAATCGTCTCGGACTGGACAAGCGTTATCAGGTTGTAGACAGCGATAACAGGCCTTGCATGGTTTTATCTCCAGGTCAGTTAGGCGAATCAGTTCTCGCTTGCATTCCTCCGGGATATTATCCATGGATTGGCCTTCATTTGCTCATCTAAAAAACTCTTTATTTCCTCAAAGACGGCAGTTATATTTTCTAATGTATCGGGGGTATGGCCGCTATCAGGCAGATAGAGTACCTGGGGCGTATTCCCTGCTTCTGTGAGCTCTTTAATGGCCCTTATATTCTGACTGGGATATACTGCGTCATCTTGGCCGGCATAGATAATTAAAATAGGGGATTTGAGTTTATCGGCATAGCTTGATGGAGACAATACTTGGGCCAGCTCAGTATAAGGTTCGGGTGCAGAACATCTATGATAATCTGGAACAGGATCGTCTTGTATTAATTCAAGCCCCAAATCTGTCCAATCCCATACGCCCATCAAAGAAATGACCGCTTTGTAGACATCTGGATGAACTGCTGCTTGATAAAAGGAAATATATCCTCCATAGGAGTGCCCCATAATTCCAATGCATTCAGGATCTGCAATGCCATTATTTATTGCCCAATTAACACTTTCGAAAACATCTTGTTGGGCTAGTGGCATATTTTTACTGGCTGAATCGCTGTATTCGTTGCCATATCCGATGGAAAAGCGGAAATCAACAGACAATACCCCAATATCAAGGTTTGAAGCCAACAAGGCATATTCGTTTGGGGTCCACACATATCTAGCCTGAGGTCCACCATGGACATTTACTATTAATGGTAGATTGCGCGGACTTTTGCCAGGTGGTAAGGTCAGATATCCAAATACGGTATGACCATCACTTGCTTTGAAAGATACCGGATAGCTATGTCCAACATCCTTTATAGGTATATCCGACGATAAAAGAAGGGTATCCTTCCTGCTTTCAACATTATACAGCCGGTAACTGCCATAATCCCGGTCATCCCGGTGCAGCAATACTAAATAGTCAAAGTCCGGACTAATGGCTACCGGGAACTGGTTTTCTCCTAAATCTGCCCGAACATTATCCATGATGGTGGCCATTTCATCCCTTAAGCATACCAAGCGGGTTTTATCATCAATATATATAGCGGTTAAGAGTTCACCTGTCTCTGGATTTTTCAAGCTAACAACAGGAGTGCCCGCAAGTACCGAGACCAGTTCTACGGCTACATCGGCATGAGAATTATGGTAGATCAATTCTCTGCTCATGGTTTCTGGGTCAACTTGATAGAGGCTGGCATAATTATCATAGAAATTGGTTTTTACAATCATTTTTGTATTATCTGCGCTAAAGCCGATAATTTCATAATCCCGGGTTAAAGACAAGTCGAATTCTATTAAACGCTTCCATGGCTTTTCCGGGCCCTCCCGGTAAAGAATATATTTATCAGTAACATAATTCCTGCGTTTGGCAACCTCAATGGAGACAGCTCGTAAAACTCCGGAATTATCATAGACATTTATTGCGGTTTCGCCATCCTGGGCAGGGTACTCCTCTTTGGGAGAACAGCTACGCGGAACCCGATCAGACTCGCTGGCGTCTGATACATTTATAGCTTTCAGCCCTCCTCTTACTGTATACCATAGAACCTGACCATCATCAGAAAACATAAATTGCGGATAGGTATAAGTGGAGTTTGAAATATAGTAATTTATCAAATTCAACGGTTCGGCAGGCTTTTCCGCCTCCAGTCTTTCATACCAGGTATTACGCGCGTTGACCATCATCTGAAGAGCGGTATTTGCAGTGATTTTAATGTTTTCTTCCGGTATGGTTTTATCCTTCGCAGAAATAATGCCATATTCTTTTGCCAGTTGTAGCAAATCAGCGTTTGGGGGGATGGGGACATAGGTCATTCGTAAAAGTGAATAAAGAATATCATCCCGATAAACTTCTCCTTTGGGTTCATCTTTTATGAAGCCCTGTTTCTGGGCAATATAAGCAGGGTCTTCTCCCTGCTCAAATGTAATATAAGGAATGGCCATCTTAAGAAAGGTCTCCATATCTATAAATGAGTCCGGGGTTTGTTTACCACTCCCACCACTGCTTCCAGAAGGTGCGCCAGCGGCGGTTTGTTCTGCCTGGGCCAGGGCCTGGTCAAGCTTATAGGTCAGAAGGTTACTGCCGGGGTCATTCCCCTGTTCCTGGCTCCCACTACTGGGTTCGCCTGCTTCCTGCTGGCCCTGCATCTCAGCGGCGCGCTCTCCTAACCAGTGGCGCTGCTGAGTCCATTCGCGGGCTTCAGATGGGCTCATGAGATGGGGAAGCGATGGCGGTCTGCCGTCACTAGCGCTCACGGAACTTTGTCCGGGGGAGAGGTTCCGGGTCACAGCGCCGCTGGTTAAGCTCCCTTCTCCCTGCAGCAGGCTCATGCCACTGCCGCTGCTGCTCGAATAGTTGCTCCAGAAGCTGCCGTTGATAGTGACTACTCCCCAGGGCATATATACTTTTATCTTGTCTTTTTTCTTCTCGGCGGTTTTATACCAGGGCTGGGGGCTTGATTGGGCTGCCGTCAGGTCAGAGTAATTATTGCGGTTGGCTATTTGGCTGAATTTATTACCGGTTATGCTTTCTTCGTCAGTATCCTGGCTGCTGACAGTATACTGACTGGCCAGGGCGCCAAAAACTTGGCCGCTGGTCATTTCATACGGCTGCTTGAGCTCGGGTTAAACCCTCACCTGGATGAAAACTGCCATCGGGGAAGCCGCTGATAATGCCCCGTTGGGCCATATAGTTTATATATACAAGATTGGCATCACTACTACTAACATCATGGAATGCTGTGACGATTGCCTCTTGCTGCGGAGCAGCTGTAGTAATTCCGGTTAATATCAACAGAAGTAAGAAAGTAAAACTGCCGATAAAAATGTTCTTCAGTGTTCTTGGCATTATACATATCCTTTCTAAATGTGATATTTTCGCCTTGAAAAACCAGTATAACTTCCAGTCTAGCCAAAGTAAAAGGTTCGTGTAGATTTGCAGGAAAGGACTACCATATATCTATATTATAAAAGAGTATTCTTTGTATTGCGACACTTTTCTCGCATTTTCTCCTATTTTTTATACTGCTTGTTATAGACCCTGGGCATACCGTTTATTCGGCCTGCAAAAGTGAGAAAGAAAAATATGAAAAACAAAGCTCATAATGATGTAATACCAATCTTTAACACTCCCGAAAATATAGCAGTCGTGGGTTCGAAACCCTCCGCGCCCACCATAAGGAGACAGTAAAAGCAGGGCTTTTAAGGCCCCGCTTATTTTTTGTGAGAGTGATAACCTGTTTAATGATTAATCAGCGATAAACTAATGTCGGTTTAATTTGCTAAACTTAATAGGAGCTAACTTTTAATTGATAATAAATGGAATTGGCAGGGAATAATGGCATTAGTGTAGAAATTAAAGAACAAATTATTACGCAGGAAATTATTATTGATGTCACTGCAAAAAGTAATAAATAGCGACCGAAGGGTAGGTAGGGAACGACCCCCGTGTTGTTCCGAATCAGACTTCCAGCGATAATCCCAATGTATAGAGTTTTGTTAATATAGGAGTGTGGGTGCAGTTTGACGGAAATTAAATATAGTGCTGCATTGACCGGTGAGCCCTTCCTGTTTTATGAAAGCAGGCAGGTGGCCAGGCTCAAACTGAGTGGCCGTAACCAGCAGCAAATCCGGGAAGAGATAAAAAGCCAAAATCTCTTCCAGTATGCTACGGAAAAGAGCTTGGCCAAAAGAATTAATGCCGTACAAAAGCGTGTCGATACCCTGGATGAGACATTGCTCAGGTTTTTGGCGGAAAAACCATCGGCGACGGCTAAAATCATCAACCTGTATGCCATAATGCAAACTAATAAACTCATGCTGGATTTTATAATCGAAATAATTGGAGATAAATTTGAACAGGGTAACCTGGTTCTTGAAAAAAGAGACCTGAATGAATTCTTTGTTGCCAAAAGGGAGCAGCAAGAGAATATAGCACGGTGGAGCGATGAAACCATCGCCAAATTAAAACGGGTGTTACCCCGAATCATTTTTGAAGCCGGTATTCTGGCTGATCGTAATACCGGAACCCTACAGCGACTCACCCTGGACAAAGATGTTGAAAAATACTTCCGGGAGCATGGAGAAATAGAATTTTTAAAAGCCGTGGGAACCATAGTTTAAAAGGGGAGATGGAAAAATGAACAGCACCAGCAAGCGATTAGAGCAGATTATCCCCAGGATACAATCGGAATCATTCATTCAAAATAAAGGACTGGGGAATGAAATCGGTTTTTACATATTTGACTATGACCCTGCCGATGAGATGCTGGTTCGGGATTATATTAAACATATAAAGAGCAAATTTAACTACGAAGGGTCTAATCGCAGAATCATAGAATACGATTTGTACGAAATTCTGCTGGACATCACCCGGGAGAAGAAGATTTTCGAGCCAATACTATTAATGGAAGAAAAACGGGGACAGGCCCAGCTGGCCGATGCCATTATGCAAGCTGCCGGTTTTGAGGACTACATCAATAAAATGACTTTTGAGCAAAAGCCGGGCAATGTACTATTCCTTACTGGGGTAGGAAAAGTTTATCCCTTTATGCGTTCGCACAAAATCTTAAACAATCTCCATCATGTGTTTGACCAACTACCGGTGGTGCTTTTCTTCCCGGGCAGTTATGATGGACAGTCGCTGAAATTGTTCAATCGTTTTCAAGATGAAAATTACTATCGTGCTTTTCAGTTAGTGAAATAAGTGAGGTGTAAGGCCGTCTATCAATTCTGCCCATTCACCTCCCGCCTCTTTAATAAAACGTAAGTAAAATGTAAGCGGGAGAGGCTTTACATTCTTGCTAATAACAATTCAGGATAGGGAGGTTTACATATGCTGGTTCGGGAAATGTTTAAAAAGAAAATAGACCGGGAAATAAAAGGGGTCATCAAGGTTGCCCAGGATGATGAGGATAACCGCTACCAGGAACTGGACGAATATGTGGTTACCAGAGAGCTGCATAAGCATATCGCTAGCTTCTATCAAAACTATCAGAAGGGAATAGATGGCTATACCGATGAAATGGGAGTATGGATATCCGGTTTCTTCGGTTCCGGTAAATCTCACTTCTTAAAAATCCTTTCCTACCTCCTGGAAAACGATGAAGTTAAAGGTACAAAACCGGTCGCTTTCTTTACTGACAAGATAACTGATCAGGTTCTCTATGCCGATATCGAGCGGGCATCACGGGTAGAATGCGAAACTATCCTTTTTAATATAGATTCCAAAAGCCCACTGGGGATGAAAACTGATAAGGAAGCCATTCTTAAAGTTTTCCTGAAAGTATTCTATGAGCACCTGGGCTACTACGGCGATGATTTCAAGGTAGCCGAATTGGAAAAGTTTCTTAACCGGGAAGGGGTACTGGAGCAGTTTAAAACTGATTTTGCGGAAATAAAAGGAGAATCCTGGGAGGAACGGCGCAGTTGTTTCTTCTTTGATGAAGATGCAGTGGTGGCAGCGCTCAGTAAAAGTGCCGGTATGGCCGAGAACAGCGCCAGAAATTGGTTTAACCACAGCCAGAACCCTAAGCTGAGCATCGAGCAATTTGCCCAGGAAGTAAAGGACTATGTAGACAGTAAAGGGGAGAACTTCCACCTGGTATTTCTGGCCGATGAGGTGGGGCAGTACATTGGTGACAATAGTGAGATGATGTTAAACCTGCAGACCGTGGCCGAAGACCTGGGAACCCATTGCAAAGGTAAGGTGTGGGTCATTGTAACTTCCCAGGAAGATATTGATTCCGTTACCAAAGTAAAAGGCAACGATTTCTCCAAGATACAGGGCCGTTTCAAAACCCGCCTCAGCCTTTCAGCGGCCTCAGTTGATGAAGTCATCAAGAAAAGAATCCTGGAAAAATCGGAGTATGCCGCCGATAAACTGCGTTTAATTTACAGTGAACAGGCGGCTGCCCTGAAAAATCTCATCCATTTTTCCGAAGGCACGGTAGCTGATTTAAAGGGATACGGTGGTGAAGAAGATTTCTCTGCTACCTATCCCTTTGTACCTTATCAGTTCAAACTCCTGCAGGAGGTATTTACCCAGATTAGGAAGTATGGGGCCAGCGGCAAACACCTGTCCGAAGGAGAAAGGTCGATGCTGTCTGCCTTTCAGGATGCCGCCTGTAAATATGCCGATGAAGAGGCGGGGGTGCTCATTCCCTTTTATGCCTTTTATGATTCGGTACATGCGTTTTTAGATGGCAGCATCCAGCGGGTCATTATCCGGGCGGGTGAAGCTGCTTATAATAAGGAAGGACTAAAAGCCGGGGATGTTGAGGTTTTAAAGCTCTTATTCCTCATTCGCTACATAGGGGATATTCCGGCCAACCTGGACAACATTGCCACCCTCATGATATCCGGGGTAAACGAAGATAAACTAAGTTTAAAAGAAAGCATTAAGGCAGCCCTGAACCGGCTTATTTCCCAAAATTATGTGCAGAAAAATGCAGATGAATACCGTTTCTTAACTGATGACGAGCAGGATATCAACCGGGAAATCAGAAACACGGTAATTGACGGGAATGCTGTGGTGGAGGAAATTGGCAACTATATATTCAATGATATTTACGAGGATCAGAAGTACCAGTATAGCAAACGCTATCCTATCCCTTTTAACCGCAAAATAGACGAGAGCAACATAGGCAGTCAAACTGCCCGTATGGGACTTCGTATCTTAACCCGGGCTTCTGATGATTATGATGCTGATGAAGCCGAACTGAAGATGGTCTCAGCCGGAAATAATGACCTGATTATCCGCCTGGATGAAAGCAGTGACTATTTTGAAGAGATGCAAGCAGCCTTAAAAATAGAACGCTTTGATAAAATCAAGCAGACTAACCTGCCCGCCAACCTGAAAAAGATTATGGCTGAGAAACAGGAAGAAGCCCGCGAGCGTAAAAGCCGGGCTAAAAGAATGCTGGAGGATGCCCTGCTTAAGGGACGCCATTATACCAATGGAGAAAGAATCGATCCTCGCGGCAGCAGTGCCCGGGAAAAGATGAATAACGGGCTGAAACTGCTGGCAGAAAGCGTTTATAACAAACTGCCCTATGTAAAAGAATTCCTGGACAACGACCAGGATATTTTGGATATCCTGAACCGAAAGCTGGAACAGTTCACCATAATAGGAAGCGGGGAAGAACTTAACCAGTTAGCCCTGGATGAAATCTTAAGCTACATAGACCTGCAGGAGGCGAAGCACCTGCAGATTACCATGAAAAACCTGCTGGATAAGTTTGAAGATGCCCCTTATGGCTGGCGGGAAATTGACATCGCCGGCATGGTCGCCACCCTGTTTAAGCAGCAAAAAATTCGTCTGCACTACCAGGGGGCTTATTTGGAAACAAGCGATAAAGCTATTCCCGCTTACCTGCGTAAAAAGACCGAGGTAGAGAAAATCCTGATTAAGAAACGGGTCAGCCTGGATGAAAAGCTGGTTAAAACCGCCCGCGAAATTGGCAAAGATTTATTCAACGTGGTTAATTTACCCTCCGATGAAGATGGCTTGATGCGGGAGCTATTAGCAAAGATAACGGATAAAACGGGTCAGATTGAGCGCGACTATCTCCGCCATTATGAAGGCAGGAAATACCCCGGTAAAGACCTGGTCATGCAGGGCCTAAACATTTTCCAGGAACTGCAGCATTATAAACAGGATCACAGCATCCTGCTGAGCAAACTGAAAGAATACCAGGACGATTTGTTGGACTGGGATGAAAATATGAAAATGATACAGAACTTCTTCAAGCATCAGCAGGTTATTTTTGATAAGGGACTTAATATGGTAAAACGGATTGAAAACAACCAGAGCTACTTGCAGGAAAAGGAATTCATGGACAAAAACGCAGAATTACAGGCTATTATCGCCGACCCGGCGCCCTACCACAAGATTTCTCAGATTCCAGACCTGAGCTCCTGGCTGGATAAACAGTTTGAGGAAAGGCTGAACCTGCATAAAGAGGATAGCCGAACCAAAGTGCAAAAAGATTATGAACAACTGCAAAAAGCCCTGCTGCAGTATGGTCTGGGTAATGGGGAGCGACAGAAGTTTACTGTCGGCATCAACAGCTGGTATGAGGATAAATATAAATATATTGATGACAGCATTGGTTTTGAGCGGCTGGACGCCGCTATTCAACAGAGTGCGAATTACCGGGATAAGATGCTGGCTGAAATCAAAGCCGCCCTGGAAGCCAAACAGGGTAAAATTGCTGGAGGTGACGAGGGAGATCCGGTTAATGAACCGGAAATCCATATGCTGGAACTCAAAGAAATCGCCCTGGTGGACGCCCTTCGCACGGAAGCAGATGTAGATAATTATGTAAACAGCCTGGGCAAAAAGCTCAAGGGTCTGATAAAGGAGAGAAAGGTTATTCGCTTTGGGAGATAAGGAGTACCCCTCACTCCTCACGCGAAAGGTGGTAGCTATGAACAAATCCAATCTGCGCAATTTTGCCGTTATGGCCAGAACTGAACTTATAGAACGGGTTAAGCAAAAGGCTTATGAACTGGGCATTACTGAAGAAAAGGTAAAAAAAGCCCGGATTGAAGCTAGTGATGCCATATACATAAACGGAAAAGCCTTGGACAGTGTGCAGGTCAAACAAAGAGACAGCCTCATTGCCGCCATTGACAAAAAAGGCTATACCCAGGTAATGGAGGAAATCGCTTACACCTGGTTCAACCGCTTTTGCGCCCTGCGCTTTATGGAGATTAATGATTACCTGCCCACCGGGGTCAGGGTTTTATCCTCCACGGTTGCGGGAAGTGTAGAGCCTGATATTATGCGGGAAGCCTTTAACCTGGATTTTGATTTTAGCGGGGATAAGGAGCGCGAAACTTACCGGGAAAAGGTCTATGAAATGAAAGAAAAGAATGATCAGAACGGGCTTTTTAAGTACCTGGTGATTAAACAATGCAACAGCCTGCATGATATCCTGCCCTTTTTATTTGAAAAGATTGAGGATTGTAGCGAAATCCTCTTTCCCGACAATCTTCTGCAGGAAAACTCCTTCCTGCGAAATATGACCAATCCGGAAATTATCCCCGAAGAGGACTGGCAGGAAGTTGAAATCATCGGCTGGCTCTACCAGTATTACATATCAGAGAAAAAGGATGAGGTCTTTGCCAACCTGAAGAAGAATATCAAAATCAGCAAAGAGAACATTCCGGCAGCGACCCAGCTTTTCACCCCCCACTGGATTGTAGGCTACCTGGCGGAAAACTCCCTGGGACGCCTGTGGATGCTCAATCACCCTCAATCCCGCCTGATAGAAAAAATGGAATACTATATTAAGCCGGAGCAGGATGAGGAAGATTACCTGATTATTAAGTCCCCGGAAGAGATAAAAGTCTGTGACCCGGCCTGTGGCTCCGGCCACATGCTGGTTTATGCCTTCGATTTGCTCTACGCTATCTACGAAGAAGCCGGCTATATGCCGACAGAGATTCCGGAAAAGATTCTCACCCACAACCTCTACGGCATCGAAATCGATAAGCGGGCCGGAGAACTGGCAGCTTTTGCCCTGGTGATGAAAGCCCGGCAGAAACATCGCCGTTTTTTCCGCCAAGGAATTCAGCCCCATATATGTGTACTGGAAAACATCCATTTTGAAGAAGACGAACTTAAAAACTATCAGGAAGAAATCGGTCACGACCTGTTTACTGCTAATCTCTTTCCCACCTTGAGGCTATTCGAGGAAGCAGATAACTTCGGTTCCCTGATTCGTCCGGTTATCACCGATGTCTCCGATATCCTGCAGCTGCTGGAAGCCCAAGACCTCTCCGGCAACCTCTTCTTTAATGCCACCCATCAAAAGGTATTACAGGCATTGCAACAGGTAGACTACCTTAGCCCCAAATACCATGTGGTAATCGCCAACCCGCCCTATATGGGGGGGAGGGGTATGAATGGGCGGCTGAAGGTCTTTGCTGATAAGAATTACCCCGACAGTAAATCGGACTTATTTGCCATGTTTATTGAGCGTGGGTTTGATTTGATTGTTGAACGTGGATATAATGCCATGGTTACAATGCAGAGCTGGATGTTCCTATCATCCTTTGAAAAGCTACGTGAGAGCATTCTCAATAAATATACAATTATCTCAATGGCACATCTGGGTGCCAGGGCATTTGATAGCATTGGTGGTGAAGTAGTCTCAACTACGGCTTTTGTTATTAACAACGACCATTACCAGGAATATAAAGGCGCTTATTTGCGGTTAGTTGACGGAAGAAATGAAGCTGAAAAAGAAGAGGAGTTAATATTAACACGGGACAATCCATACCGGGCCTCCGCCGCTGATTTCAAAAAAATACCAGGATCGCCGATTACGTATTGGGTGAGTGAGAAAATATATAAAATTATAGATAATTCTCAAAAGCTTGGTGATATTTCTGAAGCTCGAATGGGTTTAGCAACGGGAAATAACGATAGATATACGCGTTTATGGTTTGAGTGTAGTCTTAAGAATATAGGTTTTTCTATGCTTAACAGAACCCATGCACAAAAAAGTGCTTTAAAGTGGTTCCCTTATTGTAAGGGTGGTAATTTTAGAAGGTGGTATGGAAATAACGAGTATGTTGTTGATTGGTACAATGATGGTAAACAATTACAATGTAATATGCATCCATCTGGGACAAGAGTGTGGGCTCATAATTTCAATTTAGACTACATTTTCTGTGATTCAATTACATGGTCGGATATAACATCTGGAATATTATCGGTTCGATTCAACGATAAAGGATTTTTATTTGATGGCTCTGGAACATGTGCATTTTTCAAGGATAGCAATCAAAAGCTTGCGGCGCTTGGTTTGCTAAATACATCGTTTGTTCGAGATTTTTCCAAAGTACTTAATCCTACATTACATTTTCAAACAGGGGATTATCGTGTTATTCCTTACAGGACTGAATTGGAGAATAGAGATTTCCTTTTTGGCGTTAGAAAACTGATTAATCTATCTCGTATCGACTGGGACTCCTACGAAACCTCCTGGGATTTCACCGAACTCCCCTTATTAAAACCGGAGTACCATGAACCAACCCTCCAGGAAACCTATCAAGGCCTCCGCACTCACTGGCAGGAAATGACCCTGGAGATACAGCGTCTGGAAGAGGAGAATAACCGCATCTTCATTGACGCCTATAGTCTGCAGGATGAACTGACCCCGGAAGTACCCTTGTCCGAGATAACCCTGACCTGTAATCCCTACTACCGCTATGGTGATGATAAAAGCGAGGAAGAACTGGAAGAACGTTTGCTGCTGGACACCATCAAGGAATACATCTCCTACGCCGTAGGCTGCATGTTTGGTCGCTACTCCCTGGATCAGGAAGGACTGGCCTTTGCCGGGGGCGATTTCGAGCCATCATTATATAAGACCTTCCCGGCCGATCGGGATAATGTCATTCCCATATTGGCAGAGGATTACTTCAGCGATGACATAGTTACCCGCTTTGTTGATTTTGTCCGCATTACTTTCGGTGCAGCAACCCTGGAGGAAAACCTGGAGTTCATTGCCGACACCCTGGGTAAAAGAGCCAAAGAAACCGCTCGTGACACCATCCGCCGCTATTTTTTGAACGATTTTTACAAAGACCATGTCCAGACCTATAAAAAGCGCCCCATCTACTGGCTGTTTACCTCCGGCAAGGAGAAGGCCTTCAATGCCCTGGTCTACCTGCACCGCTATCAACCCGCTACGGTTGCTATTCTTCGCACCGACTACCTGCATCGCCTGCAGGACGTGCTGGAGGTGGAGAAACAGCATTTACAGCGTACCATAAATGACGAAGCCGGAAGCAGCTCGGCCCGCAAGGCCGCCAAAGAACTGACCCAATTGGACAAACAAACCCTGGAACTGAAAAAATATGAAGAACTGGTCCACCACTACGCCGACATGCGCATCCCCCTTGACCTCGATGACGGCGTTAAAGTCAACTACGCCAAACTGGGCGAATTGCTGGCGAAGATTTAATATAAACCGGTAGAATTCAACGGGTTTAGAAAAGAAGTGGATTAAACACATTCATTTATACTGTTAATCATGTATCACTGATAGGTAGCCAGGTAAGTGGTTCTATGCAAGGTATTGGCTGGGGACCATTATATAAATAGAAAATTCTTGCCTCATTTGGCTTGAGTTTTACTTGACTGTCAGTTGACTGTTACTTGATTACCGATTACTTAAAGCATTAAAATACACAAGCTATTGGGGAAAGGAAAATAGAGAACACTATATGTTGATTGTTTTAGTTTACTCTTTACTTGACTCAGGTCTGATGTAATGGTGTAGAGACGTAAGAATGCTTAATTTATGTGTAAAATATCTTTTTTCCCATCAGAGTTTCGCCGAAATGAGCAAGGAGGACCGCATACGCGCGTGTTATCTTCATGCCTGCTTAAAAAGAGTAAATAGAGAATATGTAACCAATGCATCATTGAGAGAGCGATTTAATATTGAAACAAAAAATAGCTCGATGATTTCAAGATTATTAAAGCAAACGATGGAAAGGGGATTGATTAAACTGGCCGATGAAACCGCCTCTGATAAACACAAGAAGTACTTGCCTTTCTGGGCTTAAGTTTTACTTGACTGTAAGTTGACTGATCCGTGAAAAACATATGAAATGCATTTTAATAAGGGCTAAAAACAGGCGTTTGTGCAATATGCTAATAGTGATATTTACTTGACTGGTGTAATGCTCGTCTACCTGCACCGCTATCAACCCGCTATGGTTGCTATTCTTCGCACCGACTACCTGCATCGCCTGCAGGACGTCTTGGAGGTGGAGAAACAGCATTTACAGCGCACCATAAATGACGAAGCCGGAAGCAGCTCGGCCCGCAAGGCCGCCAAAGAACTCACCCGGCTGGACAAACAAACCCTGGAACTGAAAAAATACGAAGAACTGGTCCACCACTACGCCGACATGCACATCCCCCTCGACCTCGATGACGGCGTCAAAGTCAACTATGCTAAACTGGGCGAACTGTTGGCTAAGATCTAAAGAAATTGCGATTATTGATATCAATATATAAATAACTTATACTTTAATAAACTATGAGAGGGAGCGTATTATGCGAGTTTATCTTCTGGAGGGTGATTTTGATGAAAACGGATAGCCTGATCAGAAGTGAAGGAATGAAAATCTTAGTAGAGCATCTTGGGAAGGTGGAGGCAGAAAGGTTTATAGCCCTTATCATGAGAGAACCATTTGATTATACGAAGTGGCAGGAGAATCTCTGGCCAGACAAAACGGTAAAAGAGGTCAGTAAAGCTGCCATGAAACATAGAAAGCACTCTTCAGTTTAATTCGCATAAAGGTTTTAAAGCTTGTTTATAACTATATTGTTCTAGCCAATGAACAGTCCACCGGTGATATATTATCGGTGGACAAAGTTTATTAAGCCCAAACAGCGGAGGAAAAGATGGAACGGGAACAGATTGAGCAGAGTTTGAATAAAAAGTTTGAGGAAGCCCTGAGACCGGGGGAAAAACGAAAGATTATCTTCTGGTACGATAGCGAGGGACAGTTTGCTGATTTAATTAATGAACTGCATCTGCAACCGGCCAGGGTGCACCAGCTTACCGGGCACAACTATTTTTACACCAAATATCTACTGGAAGTGGACGATACTGAATCTAATTATTTAATCTATGCCAACCACCGGCCGGCTCGCGATGAGGATAACTGGCTGATTGATACATACCTTTATTCCTATGAATTTTATGCTGACCGCCTCCTGCTACAGATGGAAGAACTGGGCATCCCGCTGTCTTTAAGACCACAGGTTAAACATTATGAGAAATTCTTCAAGAATGCTGAGCGCCGTAAAAGGTTGGCCGGTTATCGGGAATGGGGACATGCCCCGGGGATACCCCGGACCGGGAATGTCACCCATGGGGAAGATGATGTCTCCAAAGATGCCAGTTACGATGAGGCCACTCTGGAGATTGCTATGATGTCGGCCTTATGTGGATTAAAATATCCGGATCAGCAGGAAGTCTATAAAAAGGTGCTGGGCAGTGGTTTAGAGGAACAGAACAACCGGTTTCTCTCCGATATCAAACGTTTTATGGACGAAGAGGTTTTTTGGAAGCATGCCGGCAGGTATTTTGGCTACACCCGTGAAGAACACTCCCTGCCCAAACTAGCTGCCCATATCTTAATTAATAGCCTGCGGCGCATCCTTGATGATAAACACCTCCAACCCTTGCAAGAATACCTGGCTGACCCAGGTAAGGGAAACTGCATTTATTTTGTTGACCACTGGATGAATAACCAGACCGATAACGACAGGTATGAAACGCTGTCCGGCGCTGTAGACAGAACCATGGGTATTGCCGGGCGGATAGAGGATATCCCGGTGGAGGAACTGGGCGAATGCGATGGTTTTGAGTGCTTCGACCAGAGAATTCTTGGTTACATCCAGGAATCTATCGGTAATCAGGTGGAAAACTATGATTTCTGCCTTAACCTTATTAAAGCCCGGCGTACCAAACACTGGTACCAAAAATACGAAAACATTTATGAAGCCCTGTATCACCTGTTAAAAATAATGGATTTAAAGAAAACTCTGGCGCCGATTCCCATGGTAGGAGTAAAAGAACTATGGGAAGGCTATGCCCAAAACTATTTTTTAGTTGATTATCATTACCGTAATTTCTACTGGCATTATGACCAGAATCCGGTGGAATTCTTAAAGCCCCTGCGGGCACTGGTGGAAAATATCTATAGCAACTGGTTTTTGCAGGAACTGGGT
Organism: Syntrophomonas wolfei subsp. wolfei str. Goettingen G311; assembly: GCF_000014725.1. Lineage (GTDB taxonomy): Bacteria > Bacillota > Syntrophomonadia > Syntrophomonadales > Syntrophomonadaceae > Syntrophomonas > Syntrophomonas wolfei. Next base: position 2,827,330 of record NC_008346.1, on the reverse strand, counting down.
ACGGCCTGGTCGCACGCCCTGGAAAGCAATCCTCCGGGCTGGCAGGTGGACGGGGTTACTCGGCAGCAGAATTTTTATAAGCGGGAAATAGAACCCATGATTAATGGGGGTGAACGTTGTTTTGTTATCATTTCCGATGCCCTGCGCTATGAAGTGGCCGTGGATATCGCCATTCGCCTGAACCAGGAAACGCTAGCTACCGTAAGCCTGGATACCATGCTGGGGGTTCTGCCCTCAACCACACCTTATGGTATGGCGGCCCTCCTGCCCCACCGGGGACTGAGATTGAACCAGAATCAACAGGTATTGGCCGATAACCGGAAAACTGATAGCCTGCAAGAACGGGAACAAGTTTTGCAGAATTGGGTATCAGATGCCGTGGCCACGCATTGCCAGACGCTTATCGATATGAACAAAGAAGCCCGGCGAGAATTGGTGAAAGGGAAAAAGTTAATCTATATCTACCATGATAGTATTGATGCCACCGGACATACCGCCGCCACCGAAGTGAAGGTATTTGATGCGGTGGGGCAGAGCCGGGAGGAAATCTATCGTTTAATCCGCCTGATTCGGGACGATTTGGGTGGGGTCAATATTTTTGTGACGGCCGACCATGGTTTTCTGTACCGGCGGGATCCGCTGCCGGAAAGCGATAAAATGAAAAAGGAAACGGTAGCGGCATTTGCAGAGAAAAGGCGCTATCTGCTCAGTTATAAGGAAGTGGAAAGCGAGGCCTTGATGCGCTTTAAACCGGATTATATTAGCTCCGAGGAAGGTGCCTTATGGGTTTACGTACCCCGCTCGGCTATTCGCTTTAAGGTACAGGGAGCAGGAGCCAACTTCGTCCACGGCGGCGCCGCTCTGCAGGAGGTTATGGTTCCTTTAATCAAGTACAAGGCTTTGCGGGGTTCCAACCGACGGAAGAAGGAAGAAAACAAGGTCAAAGTTAAACTGACAAACGAATCCCGTAAGATAAGCAATACCCTGTTTAGCCTGGAATTCTTCCAGAGCGAAAAAGTGGATGAAGAACACCTGCCCCGAACGGTTGAAGTTTATATGGAAGATGAGAACGGCAAGATAATCTCCAACCGGGAAATACTTATTGTCGACAAGCGCTCCGACAAACCGGCTGAACGCAGCCATAAAGCGAAATTAACTTTAAAAACCGGGCCCTATGATAAACAGAAGGACTATTTCCTGATAGTCAGGGATGCAGATACGGAATTAATTGAAGAGAAAATTCCTTTTAAAATCAACATAGCATTTAGCTCCGATTTTGATTTGTAAGAACAGGGGCGGGGGAAGCATCCTCACCCCGTACTCCTTACTACATAAAGCGAGGCGAAGATAATGGAAACGTCGTATTTGGATGCCAAACTGAATCGGCATTTTGCGGGCCGGGTAGTTCGCAAAGACCTGACCGGGATGATTAAACAGGGAGCAAACGTTCCTACTTACGTTTTAGAATATCTCCTGGGGATGTACTGTGCCACCGATGATGAAGAAGCTATCCATGATGGGGTGGAGCGGGTTAAAAAAATCCTGGCGGATAACTTCGTCCGTCCTGATGAAGCGGAAAAAGTTAAATCACGTATTAAAGAATTGGGTCAGTATACGGTAATTGATAAATTAACCGTAAAACTCAACGAAAAGCGTGATATCTATGAAGCCGAGTTTTCCAACCTGGGTATTAAAGGGGTAGCGGTCAGCTCCGAGTATGTAAAAAAGTACGAGAAGCTATTAGCGGGTGGCATTTGGGCGATTCTTAAAATGGAGTATTTCTATGATGAGGAAAACCGGCACAATAATCCCTTCAGCATTGTAAGCTTGAAACCCATTCAGATGCCCAACATGGATTTAAATGAGATAAAGGTAGGACGCAAGCAGTTTACCAAAGACGAATGGATAGATCTGCTGATTCGTTCCACCGGCCTGGAGCCAACTCAGTTAGAACCGGTGGTGAAGTGGCATTTGCTGCTGCGGTTGGTGCCGCTGGTGGAAAATAATTATAACCTGTGTGAACTGGGGCCGCGGGGAACCGGCAAATCCCATGTTTATAAGGAGATTTCCCCCAACTCAATATTGGTCTCCGGGGGGCAGACTACGGTGGCCAATCTATTTTATAATATGTCCACCCGTTCGATTGGATTAGTCGGCTTATGGGATTGTGTGGCCTTTGACGAAGTGGCCGGGATTCACTTTAAAGATAAAGACGGCATCCAGATTATGAAGGATTACATGGCTTCGGCCTCTTTTGCCCGCGGCAAAGAAGAGAAAAACGCCAATGCCTCCATGGTCTTCGTGGGTAATATCAACGAGAGCCTGGATTTCTTGTTAAAAACCTCGCACCTGTTTGCTCCCTTCCCGGAAGGAATGGCCAATGACAGTGCTTTTTTTGACCGCATGCACTACTATTTGCCTGGTTGGGAGATTCCTAAAATGCGTCCCGAGCTGATTACCCATAATTATGGATTTATTGTGGATTATCTGGCCGAGTACCTGCGGGAGATGAGAAAACAGAGCTTTGCGGATGCCATTGACCGCTATTTTAAGCTGGGGAATAACCTTAACCAGCGGGATGTTATTGCCGTTCGCAAAACTGTATCGGGAATGATGAAACTACTCTATCCCCACGGAGAATATACCTGTGATGATGTAGCTGAAATCCTGGAATATGCCCTGGTGGGCCGCCGCCGGGTAAAAGAGCAACTCAAGAAAATCGGGGGTATGGAATTTTATGATGTGCATTTCTCTTACATTGACCGGGAAACCCTGGAGGAGAAATTCGTTTCCGTCCCCGAGCAGGGAGGGGGAAAACTTATTCCGGAAGGGCTGGGCAAACCTGGTCATGTTTATCTGATAGGCAAGGGCGACTCCGGGATGATAGGGGTCTTCAAACTGGAGAATCAGGCCGTATCCGGAACTGGCAAATTTGAAAGAACCGGTCTGGGCTCCCGTAAAGAGGTAAAAGAAAGTATCGACACCGCTTTCCGCTACTTCACGGCCAATTGTAAAAATGTCAGCAGCGGTATCACCACCAAAAACAAAGACTACCTTATGCATGCCACCGACCTGCAGGGTATCGGTATGAATGCAGAATTAGCCCTGGCCGAGTTTATCGGCCTTTGCTCATCCGCCCTGGACCGACCGGTACAGGAAAGCCTGGTGGTATTGGGCAATATCACCGTTTCCGGCACCATTGAAAAAATCTCCGATTTCGCCAATGTGCTGCAGGTCTGTGTAGATGCTGGTGCCAAACGCGTACTTATCCCGGCCGTATCAGTAGTTGACCTCCAGAATGTCCCCCCGGAACTGCTGATTAAAGTACAACCAATCTTCTATTCCGATCCCATTGATGCGGTGTTCAAGGCGTTAGGGGCGGTGTAGGATTTGTTGACATGGTAGCCTTCATTTGCTCAGTTATTACGTCAGGATAATTTATTCAAGGGGAAATAGAGTTATTTCAAGCTGTGGGATGATTTATCCATTGACCCTTTTATTATCCGGGGTATTATAGATAAGGGATTATTATTTTTTCCATGGATAATTAAAAACTGACTCTACTGCAAAAACCCTTTTTGTTGCATAAGGGTTGCATAAATATACAAAGCCTGATTCGGAACAACACGGGGGTCGTTCCTATACACCCTTCGATCGCTTTTAAGGTAGCTGAGCGGTATATATGCACGCTAATGTATATTTATAACTTTTTGCAGTGACATCAAAACTTAAGTTGATATACGGCTTTTTGGTAAATTCGGCCATAAAGATTTAAAAGGGGGTTGCTATTGGTGATTATTAAAATGAAGAATAAGTCAAGCTTATGGGCCATTATAGTACTGGCCGTACTGGCTTGTGCACTATTGGTGCTGCCGGCAATGGCAGAAGGTGATGGCGATGGTAGCGGCGGAGGCAAGGGTGTTCCGCTGGGACTGACCTCATCTAATCCTGCGGATGGTCAGAAGGATGTTCCTGTAAAGGGGGACATACAACTTACTTTTAATAAGAATGTAATATTTTTAGGGATAAGGGAGGCTAATAAAACCTGTTTTTCACTGTCTGCTGCCGATGGCAGCCAGGTGCCGATTGAAGTGATAATGGCTGATGACCAGCTGGAATTCGAAAAAAGAAGGGATATTGCGCTGCGACCATTAGAAGAACTTAAGCCGGGAACAGCCTATGTGGTAAGGATATCACCCCAGTTGCAGGCGAAAAATGGTACCAGTTTGGATCATGAGGTAAGGGTTAATTTTGTTACCGCAGGAAAGGCTGCGGCTGTCGAAAAACCGGTGAGTGAAGCGGTGGTGGAAAAAAATCCGGTTGAGGTAAAAAAACCAGCAGCCAATCTGCCAGACAATGCGGCTGATGTAAGTCCTGGAACCGGTCAAGCAGTGACAGAACCGGCGGGGAAGACTGAGAATAAAGCGCCAGCAGTAGAAAATAGTAGCAAGACGGTAAGCGAGAATAATACAGAGGTAAAAAAAGAAGAGACCAAGACAGTAAAGGAACCGACGAAATCCGCCGAGAAAGCACCGCTTAAGGAAGCGGAGGAAGCTGAAAAGAGTCCTTTTCCCGGCTATGCAGCTATAGCGGGAGTGGTATTGGTAGCAGGAGCGGGATATATCTTTCTTAGAAAAGGAAAGATGAAATAGAGGTGCGGAATAGAAGAGGGGAACATAATGAAAATGATAAAAAAATATAATAATAAAGCTATTTTGCGCAGCTTATTGATCGTATTCCTACTACTAAGCCTGTTGCTGTCTAGTGCTTGCAGTAAAGAGGAAAACAGGGAAACAGTACCTTCTGCAAATACCAGGACGATTACGGATTGTATCGGTCGGGAAGTAAAAGTCCCGGTCCAAATAAACCGGATCGCCTGCCTCTGCCCGGAATCAGCATACACTCTAGCTATGTTTGGCCAGGGGGATAAAATGGTAGCGGTGGTAGGTGGGGTTAAGAGAGATCTTATCCTTACGGAAATGTATCCCGGGATAAAAGATTTGCCAGTACCTAAGAGCAGTGCCGTAATAAATATTGAGGAATTGGTGAAAACTGACCCCGATGTAGTTTTTGTTAAGAAAGATAGCTTCAGTAGTGAAGCTGAGGTTCAGAAGCTAAACAAAAGCAAGCTTCCCTTCCTGGTAATAGATTTTAACAGTATGAAAGAACAACAGTATGCGATAGAAATGATGGGCTTGGTATTAGGTGCAGATGATAAGGCCCAAAAATTCAATGACTATTATCAAAATTGCATTGAGCGCGTGCAAAAACGGGTAGGACTTATTCCCCAGGAGAAAAGGGCAAAGGTTTACCACTCTATTAACGAAGCTACCCGTACGGATATAAAAGGGAGTCTTTCGGCGGACTGGCTTGAGGCGGCTGGAGCTGACAATGTTTCGATCGATAAGAATTTAAAGACCTTGGAGGGAAAGTATTTCGCCAGCCTGGAACAGATTTTATTATGGAATCCTGAGGTAATATTGGTAAATGAAATAGGAGTAGCCGATTATATTTTGACTAATACTCAATGGGCACCCTTGCAGGCGGTGAAAAACAAGAAGGTTTGGCAGTTACCCAATGGTATATCCCGCTGGGGTCATCCCTCTTCGCCCGAAACCCCCCTGGCAATTTTGTGGACGGCCCAGACCTTATATCCGGAGAAGTTTCTTGACCTGGATATGGCGGCGGAAACCAGATCATTTTATAAGGATTTCTTCGGGCTGGAACTATCGGAGGAAGTAGTTGACAGAATTATTGCCGGGGAAGGGATGCGTATAGCTCGTTCCCAGTAAATAAAGGGTCTTTTTTCAACAGATCAAGCTATATGAGTGAAGGTTGCCCCCGTAGCGATGGTCTCAACGCCACTGGGATATTGAATTTTCAGGGAGTAGTTGGGATGATCGGCAACGGGCAGGTTGATATATCACATCTGATCCTGGAAGACAGGGAGGAATTACTTAAATGGAAATATATGTTGCTATAGACGATACGGACAGCCTGGAATTTGGGGCTACCGGTCAATCTGCCAATGAACTGCGCAGGCTCATTGAAGATAAGGGTTGGGGGAAAAGCGAAGCGGTAACCCGGCACCAGCTATTATTGCATCCAGATATACCATATACTTCCCATAATAGCTCCATGTGTTTTAAGGCAGTTATTGGGGGCGACAACTTGGATGAATTCATCACTTCTGCGGCCAAATTTCTCCAGGAAACCAGTGCAGCAGGCTCAGATCCAGGATTGTGTGTAGCTGTGAAAGAACGGATAAAAAACCTGGAGGAACTGTTGAGCTTTGGATACAAGGCCAAAGTCGAAATTTTGAGCAAGGCAGAAGCCTATAAAACGGCGGAACACTGTGGCCTTCATCTCTCTGAACACGGCGGTACCGGATTGGGCATAATCGGGGCCTTAGCCGGTATTGGATTGCGGATAACCGGAAATGATGGAAGATTCCAGGGAAGAATTCAGCTGGGCAATAGTGGCGAAACAATTGCTGTAGGGGAAATTATTGCGCAAACAGAAATAGATGAAGTACGATCGATAGACGGGCAGGTACTGGCTAGCGATGAAACACTGGTAATAGGTGAGAAAATTAAAAGCGTTCTGCTTGAGGGTAAAAGGATACTCCTGGTTTATCGTGAGGGAGGAGCCTGGCATAGTTGTAATAATAAGCAACTGAAGAATTATTGATTCTACTACAAAAAGCCATAAATATGCATGAGGCAACCTTAATAGTGACATCCGAAGGATTGAACATCAGGCGTACCCGACAGGGTGCAGGGTGAAGCGTTCCTCGCGACATCCTCTCGCCCCCTTTCGCCGCTCGCTTTCGCCGGGTGTCGCACCTTGCTCCGCCAATCGCTTTGTATATTTATGCAACCCCTATGCAACAAAAGGGGTTTTTGCAGTGAAGTCATTATTAGAATTACATCGGAGGTTGCCGCTAATGAAAATATTTGTTGCTATTGATGACTCTCGTCAGCTTGATGGAGGTAAAGCGGGAGAAACCGCTTCTTTATTAGGTAAATTCATAGAAGAAAATGGCTGGGGCAGATCTAGTATTCCCAGCCGGCACCGGCTTTACCCTCATCCTGATACAGCTTGTAAAAAACATAATACCGCCCGCAGTTTTTCGGCAGACATTGGCGAGCAATACCTGGCAGATTTTATTGATTATGCCTGCAGATTGGTAAGATCCACTGGCACTCCTGATTCAAATGCCGGATTGGCGGTGGCTATCCCGGAGCTTATGGAAAATCCTGATGAGCTGATCGAATATGCCTACCGGGCTAAAGAAGGATTGGTAAGCCAGGATGAAGCACTCAAATTCAAGAATAAGCCCGGCCTATATCTATTCGAATTAAATGGCAGTGGACGAGGAATAATCGGGGCGCTGGCCGGAGCAGGACTACGCATCACCGGAAATGATGGGCAGTTTCGGGGAAAATTGCAAATAGGTACGGGGGAAGACTATATAGCCTCAGTAAAGGAAATTATAGATAAAAGCTATGTAGAACAAGTTAAAAATATGGATTTTGAAAATATCAGCGATAGTGAATATGTTCGCATGGGGGAAAAGGTAAAAATAGTCTTGCTGGATAATAAATACACCTTAATGGTGTTTCCTACCGAGATTGAATACCCGAAGTGGCAGACCAGTACCACTCACATGTTGCGGGTATTTTAACGGCTGCCGGCAAATAGCGCCTCCCCTCCATAGTCGTACTAACCCCCCATGGCCCAGGGGCCACAACCACCAATGAAAAATGAGTTAGTAGGCGCTGAAATAGTAAAATTTAGTAGGAAATAAATTAAACCCCTCACCCCTTACCCCTCACTTTTCTTACTAACTTAATTACGACCGCAGGGAGCAAAATCAAATCAACTTGCAAAAGATTTTTACCAGCTTGGGGTCGAATTGGGTACCGGCACATTTTCTTATTTCGTTGCGGACTTCGGCAATACTCAGGGCTTTTTTGTATGGACGACCGGAAATCATAACATCAAAGGCATCAATTATGGCGAGTATGCGAGAGATAAGGGGTATTTCTTCTGCTTTTAAACCCAGAGGGTAACCCTTGCCATCCCAGCGTTCGTGATGGGCCAGGATGGCTCCGGCGATGGGAGCCAGTTCGGGTAGGGTTAAAGCAATGCGATAACCGGTTTCGGGATGCTTCTTTACTATTTCCCATTCTTCGGGGGAAAGCGGGGCAGGCTTATCCAGGATTTCATTGGGTATGGCTATATTGCCGACATCGTGCAAGACGGCCAGCAGCCTGAGATCGTCTAACTCACTCTCGGGCAAGCCCATCCTGACACCTAATTGTTCGGCCAGCTCTTTTACATGCTGACAATGTTCTTCCGTTTCGTGGCTTTTGGCCCAGAGGGTCTGCTGCAAGGAGAGCAGAAAGGAACTGCGAGCACTCTTGCTCTCCAGTAATTTATTGCGGTACATCTTATCTTCTGCTTCCTTAATAATAGCCTGTACATCCTGCAGGCTGTCATTTTTGCTGGCGGTACCCAGGGAAATACTTATGGGAATGGGAAAATCGCCGCTGCTTTGGGATTTTTCTTGAATCCGCTCACATATTCTTTCCGCGCAATGGGCCTTGGTTTTAGGCAGCAGTATTATAAACTCGTCCCCTCCCCAGCGAGCTATTATATCCTCTTTGCGACAGGATTTTCTAAGTATTTCCGCGGCCTTGCGCAATAGCCGGTCGCCACTTTCGTGACCCAGGGCATCGTTGATGAGCTTCAAGCCGTTGACATCTCCTATAATCAGGCTCAGGGGCAATTGCCTTTCTGTATCGAGTCGGCTTAACTCTTCTTCGAAAAAGGCCCGGTTATAAAGCCCGGTCAGTTTATCATTAAAGCTCAGATACTTGACCTGAGCTTCGGCCTTTTTGCGCTCAGTGATATCCATGAAGGAAACTACCGAGTCGCTGGTTCCAGGAATCAAATCTACCGTGATGAAAATATCTTTAGTTTTCTGCTCTTTGTCCAGCAGCCTGAATTCATAGTGGGAGGGAGCAAGCTCCGGGTCAATTCTCCGTTGTTGATGATACTCTATCATTCGTTCCCGGTCGTCCGGGTGTACGAATATAGGCCATTTCATGCTATTTTCAATCTCTTCTTTGCAATAGCCGGAAAGTTCTTCAAACTCACTGTTAACTAGGGATATCGACAAATCTTTATCAAAAATCATCATGGCTGTTCCCGTGGTCTCAAAAATGGTTCGGTAAAGAACTTCGGATTGGCGCAGAGCCTCCTCAAAGTGCTTGCGTTCGCTGATATCAAAGAGGGAACCGATAAGGGCCGGCTGTCCTTCATATTGAATAGGGTTAGCATATATCTCCACCCAGATTTCTTTCCCGCTCCGGTTTAGCAGTTTCATTTCATACTTTTCAAATTGGTTTTCCCCTCTTTGCCAGGCCAGGGCTTTGCTTTTAACCGAATCCTGGAAATCAGGATGAATAAATTCCCAAAACTCCATAACCAGGTACTCTTCCTCGCTGTATTCCGTTAGGACGAAAAATTTGGGATTGACATAACGCAAACGGTTGTTTTGCAGGACAAATATCAAGGCGGGAGATGATTCAGCCAGGCCCCGAAAACGGACTTCGCTTTCCTGCAATGCCTCCAGGGTTTGGCGGTTTTCCCTGGCCTGAGCTAAATCTTCCTGCAATTGCTTAATCTCATTCAGCAAAGCTATCGATGCGTTGTCTTTATTACCCATATTTACCCCCGTTTTTATTCTTTATGGATGATTAAGGTTTCTGATAGGATATTGCACCGGAAGGGGGTTTTTAATAGAAGCTGGGAGATAAAAGCAATCATGAATACTAATAAATGCTATTTATAATATTGCAAAAAAGCTAAAGGCTTTATTGGTAATAGAACCCTCCGGGAAAAACAGGACAAATTGCCCATTGTTTTAGCTGATAATAGTCTTATTCCACGAAAAATGAGCTCTTCCTGCCAAGATAAAAAAATATAATTAGGTGATGTCACTGCTTTCACCTTCAACCAACGCTCGTCTATCCAATTGGCGGGATAACTGTCCATTTCGCATCCGCGGAATGGTTATAGGCTACAGGATATACTTTGCCCATTTTGATAGCCTCAATCAAATCTTTTTCATCTTTTAGTCCGTTCGGGAATACGGTGGCAAACTTGCCCAGTGCCTCCGTGTTATGAGCATCACTGGCTCCAAAAACCGGGATGCCCAGTTCCATGGCCAAATCACAGGCTTTCATATTGTTGGCATGGTCGGTACTACCATTAAAGGCTTCAACCCCATGAAGGTCTTTATGTTCCCGGATAGAATTGCCCATACCCCGGTTGTTCTGTCTGAACGGATGAGCACTTATCGCTACGCCATTTGCTTTATTAACCAAATCCAGCAGATAACGGGCCGATACTCTTTCTTCGGGAAGGCGTTCCAGACCAAATACAATCACATCACCTTCCCAGGTAAAAACCTCCGCACCAACAAAGATTGGATAACCCATCTGTTTCCTGTACTCATGCGCCCTGGCCATAATTTCATTGCTATCATGATCGGTTATGCAGATGCCATCCAGACCAATAATCCTGGCCTGGGCAACGATTTCCTCCAATGTCATCTTACTATCGTCCGAAGTTGGATAGGCGTGAATATGGGTATCAATAATCATTATTATCATCCTTCCTTACAGAATAATCCTCCCCATCAAGCGGGGACGGTTTTTGATTTTAAAAAAATGTAAATGCCGCAATAAAACCTGGTTTTCTTGTCATGAGACTTATTTTATGGTACAAAAAACCTGTCCCCCTGTCCCGTTTGTCCTAACTGATGGGTGATGGTCACATTGACGCGATCGCCCTGCATGAATTTACTGTTTTCTTTACCCAGGGCAACTACCTCCAGGGTGGTATCTTCAGCGGAAATGATGTATTCGGTATGTTGACCCATGAAGGTAATAGATGATATGGTATAATCGCCTTGAGCATTTTTTGCCATTTTAATATCTTCCGGTCGAACCATAATAGTTTCCCCTGCCCGGGTTAAAATGTTCGATTTTCCTATAAAACCGGCCACATAATCACTTATGGGGTAGAAATATATCTCCCGCGGGGTTCCAATCTGGATGGCATATCCTTTATCCATTACGACTATTCTATCCGAAAGACTTAATGCTTCAGATTGGTCGTGTGTTACGAAAATCATCGTAATACCTAATTGCCGCTGCAAACTTTTTAACTCTTCGCGGAGACTATGACGTAAACTGGCATCCAAATTACTTAATGGCTCATCCAACAGCATTATCCTGGGATTCGTAGCCATCGCCCTGGCCAGGGCTACTCGCTGCTGCTGACCGCCGCTGAGATTGCCAATTTTGCTTTTTTCATATCCCCCCAGCCGAACAATGTTTATATACTCCCGGGCCAGACTTAATGCCTGTTTCTTTTTTTCTTTTCTATAAAAACGAATTCCATAGGCCACGTTTTCCAGCACATTCAGGTGAGGAAAAAGGGCATAGCTTTGAAACACGGTGGAAACAGGCCGCTTCTCCGGCGGCAAATGAGTAATATCTCTCCCTTCGATCCAGATTCCTCCTCGGTCTGGCTGCAGAAAACCTCCGATAAGATTCAGGGTGGTGGTTTTTCCACAACCTGATGGTCCTAATAGGGTGATAAATTCTCCTTCCGCTACCGTTAAATTAAAATCCCTTACGCCATTGTCTTTATCAAATAATTTGGTTATTCCTTTGAGTTCAAGCAACATATTGTTTCCCCCCTTCCCGGCCCAGATATTTTATGGCTGCTAAATTAACCGCTACCGTAACAATAATAAGAACACTGGCTATAACAGCACCTAAACCGTATTGTCCATTAGTTATATCTTTAAACATCAATACACTGGCAACTACATTTCGGGGTGAAACCAGGAAAATAATGGCCCCCACCGTGGTCATACAAGCGGTAAAGGTATTGATAAAACTTAGCAGGAAGGTTGATTTGAGCAGCGGGAAAATAACCGTGGTTAAAATTCTTACCGGCGAAGCCCCTAAATCTCGGGCAGCCATTTCCAGGCGCCGGTCGAGATTCTCGAAAGCTGCATTGGCTGCCTTATTTCCTACCGATATATGCCTGAAGGTACAGTTAAGCACCAGAATAGCGGTTGTTCCAGTCAACAACAGGGGATGATTATTAAATCCAACAATATAACCCAGGCCAAAAAATATTCCTGGTATTATATAGGGCAAAGAAGCGATAAATTCTATGGGTTTCATCAGCGGCAGTTGCCGCCTGTGAGTGTAATAGGACAAAAGAATTCCAATAACAGAAGCCAGTATTCCTGCTATAACCGCCATGCGCAAACTGCGATAAACCGCTGGCAAATAAGCAAATTGGAATGCTTCGATATGTTTCCAGGTAAAGGTCAATTTCCCAGAATCATTTATGGTTACTGCTGATAATAAGATATTTCCATATTTTAACAACATGAGGAAAAAGAACAGGCCGGTTATTATTCCCAGAGCAATCCTGATAAAAAGCGGTAATCTAAAATTCAGGCCTTCTCCTCCCAGAGCTTTTACTCCATCTGCCAGGAAATTGTTTTTCTCCAGATTTCTGCGATAAAAATAGAAGGCAATAATAGCCGGCGGGATCAACAGTACCGACATGGCTGCTGCCTTGCCCAAATCTGCTGCGGAAAAAACCGTCATGTAGGCTTCAGTGGCCAGAACCTTGAATTTTCCGCCAATAATAATAGGTGTCCCGAAATCCGCCATATTTATCGTAAACAGCAGAAATAAAACCGACAAGATAGCGGGATAGATAGATGGAAGAATAACCCTATGCAGTGTTTGAATCGCACTTGCACCAAGGTCTCTGGAGGCCAGAATCAAGCGTTTGTCAATTGCGTTCAAGGCAGATATCAACATAATTGCAGCCAGAGAAATCAAACCCAGGGTTTGGAGAAGAACAATTCCCTGCCATCCATAAGGATTAATACTTAATCCTAAAAGATTGTAAGTTATAAGCCCCCTCCGGCCAAACAGCATTATAAGTGCCAGAGCTGACACAAAAGGAGGGGAAATCAAGGTGATCATCAAGAGACGATAAATTAATGCTCCTATCCTTTCTTTTTGCAGGAAGGTATAAAGAGCAATACATAGCGCCAAAAAAGTCCCCAGTACCGAGGATAATGTGGAAACGAAAAGACTGTTCTTGATTAATTTCAAATTCCCCGGACTTAATAAATCCCGGTAATTATCGAGCGAAAAAACACCACGCTGATAAACACTGGTGGAAATTACCATGAAAATAGGATACAGGATAAAGAGGAGCAGACTCCCTACTACCAGAAAAAGCATAATCCTATCGATTAATACATCGAAGGAAAGAGGGCTTTTATTCCCTCTTCCCTTCCATATGATTTTATTTTTCAGTAACGTCGCATACCTTGGACATTGCATGAATGATTCTCTTCCCCTGTACTCCACAATATAATAAACAGCCGGTATCCCCAAAATCAAATCCTGCGGATTTCCTATCCTGACAATAATGGAATCTCCCTGATTATTTTTCGCCAACCAGGTCTTTCCATTTTTCCAGAATTACTACTCGTTCTTTTCCCATACGCTCCAGATCAAATTTAACCAGTTTGCTTTTATCCAAACCGCTCATGATTTCAGGTGCATCCACATCACTTCTGGCCATTATTCTGGCATCGGCTTCCCTTAAAATATTTTGTCCGTCATAGGAAAGATACCAGTCGATAAGAGCCTTGGCAGCATCGAGATTTTCCGTATTTTTAAATATAGCAATAGGTGCCGGTGTCCAGGGAATTAAATCTTGCGGATATACCACCCTGGTTGGTCTGGTTTCTCCCACATTGAAGGTTCCGCCAGTAATGGCTACAACACCAACGGCGAATTCGCCCGCCCCTACCTTTTCAAGAGGTTCCCCGCCGCCTTTGGCATAAAAATCAATATTACTGTCCAATGCTTCGAAATACTTCCAAGCTCTTTCTTCACCCCAGGCTTGAATCAAGCCGCTTACAATAGCGTAGCTGGTACCTGAAATAGCTGGATTGGGCATGCTTATTTCGCCGCGATATTTAGGATCAGCCAGGTCCTCCCAGGTCTTGGGTGCTTCCAGGCCCTTTTCTTTTAGAATATCTTCGTTAACAATAAAACCAGCTGGAACAAGGGCTAAACCTGAAAAATAGCCATCTTTATCCACATATTGCGGATCAATCGCGGAAAGTTCAGGTGATTTATATGCTTCCAGATATCCTAAATCCCTGGCATTAAGATAGCTGTCTACCCCGCCGCCAAACCAAATGTCTGCAGTAGTTTTTCCATCTTCAGCCTGCAGCTTGGCCAAAGCAGAACCGGTTGACATCTCCAGCCACTCTATCTTGATACCGGTGGCTTCTGTAAAGGCATCAAACGACTTGTCTGCTCCCCCATAGGCTACCAATAATTCCAGGGTTGTTCCGGCAAAAGGTTTTTCATCCGTTTTTCCCTGCTCTGCGGGCTCGGTCTTGCCGCACGCGGTCAGGGCAAGAGCCATTACCAGGATCATTGCCAGTATTAACGGCTTCCAATTTTTCATCATTATATTCCCCTCTTCAATAATTTTTTGTGCAATCTCACCTGTTTCTGTGTACCTGCAATTGTATTTACAGGTATTAACCGCATCTCATAATTAACACACCCTTTCCCAAGCACAAGCGGGAACGTTCTAGCCCTGCGCATATTTTTAAACTCAACCAGTTTTGTATAAAGAACATAGCCAGAGTAAAGTCATATACTATCCAAAACCTGGAATAAATTCCGGGACAATGAACCTTTCTCCATGTCCCAATCTGCCCCCTAATCCGGGACAATGTGGCCGTCACCAGCTAAATCGATATTAAAACGGATTTTTTCTCCGATTGTGCAATTGATGCCGCTTTTATAGTAATTTCTGATTTCGGCAATGATTTCGTTGCCTGCAAAATCTATGCTTACCCTGGTTACGGAGCCGATCGTTTCATGCCAGATGACAGTCCCTTCGAAATTGCCCTCTGCGCCAACTTCAACATCTTCCGGCCTGAACAGCAGATAGCGCTTTTGCCTGTTATTTGACTCACCACCCGGACAATTATCTCTGGAACTTGCCCACTTTCCGCATTCCAGCAGCTGAATAATTTCATCGTCTTCATTCAATTCCAAAAGGTTGGCCGTTCCCATAAATTCCGCCACAAATCTGTTCCGGGGGTTCAGATAGACTTCACCGGGCAGGCCTATTTGCTGGATAACACCATCTTTCATTACCACAATTCGGTCTGAAATGGACATGGCTTCTTCTTGATCATGGGTAACGTATATACTGGTAATTCTGTATTCCTGTTGAATCTTGCGTATCATTCGCCGCATTGAAACCCGTAAATTCTGATCCAGATTGCTTAACGGCTCATCAAACAGCAGCATGGCAGGCTCAATAACCAGGGCTCGGGCTAAAGCAACTCGTTGTTGCTGCCCCCCGCTTAACTCACTGATTTTTCGTTGATTTAATCCCGGCAGCTCAACTATATCCAGTATTTCTTCAACCTTTTTTTTAATTAGTGATAGTGCGCATTTGTTTATTTTGAGCCCGTAAGCAACATTTTCTGCTACTGTCATATGCGGAAATAAAGCGTAGTTTTGAAAAACCATAGCTGCATTTCTGGCCTGAGGCGGCAGATTGCTTATATCCTTCTCATTGGACAAGATTGACCCCTGATGCAATGGAAGCAGCCCGGCAATTGTTTTCAGCAAAGTTGTTTTGCCACACCCGGAAGGTCCCAGGAGAGCAATCATTTCCCCATCTTCAATAAATAAATTGGCATTATTGACTGCGATTAAATCACCGTATTTCTGAGTTATTTCCTTAAGCTCGATACCCATTGCCGGCCCTCCCTTAAACGTTTGAATATCTCTTCATAATTAAGGAGCAGTTGAAATGCAGCCAGGAAAACAAGTGACAGCAATGAAAGCAATAAGGCCATCATGGCGGCTGCACCGATTTCACTGCTGGTCATTATTTGAAAGATTTGCTGCACCGCTACTTTATTCTTGGGCAATAACAAAAAAACGATTGCCCCCAATGTTGTCATGGTGGAAGTGAAATTTTTCAAAAAGGCGGCATTAAATGCCGGTTTCAGCAGGGGGAACATGATATCGAAAAAGACTCTGCGCTCACTCGCGCCCAGATTAATCGCGGCCAGTTCCAGATTGGGATTTACATGTTCCATCAAAGCGTAGCCTGCTTTCATCCCAATATATATGTAGCGGTAAATACAAATTAAATAAATTATAATGCCGGTACCAAGCAGAATTACCGGTTCAAAGCCGGGTAAAACATATTTGCCGATACCCAGCAGGGGATATCTGAAAGTCACCAGATAACCGATACCCAGCAGTATTCCTGGCGTAGCAGCCGGTAAAGTTACCACCAAATCGAGCTGCCTGGTCAGGGGATAATCCTTCGTTTTTATAATATAAGCCAGCAAAACTCCCAACAAAGAGGAAATAAAACCGACTGTAACCGCCAATTTAACACTATTAACAAATGAAGCCAGGTTTTTGCTTAGAATATTCTCCAAATGCCGCAGGCTAAAGGCATAATTGTAGCCCCAATGTTCGGTAAATGCACCTATAACAATAAATGCATATTGAAAAACCACAAATATAACAAACAGACTGCTTAATCCGATCAGCATGAATTTCACAACCGGTTTCACCTGCTGGTATTCGATCCTTTCAGGAGAAACGTACTGGCTGTAGACCAGATTTTTACCGGAATAATGACGCTGAATAAAAAAAGCGGCAAAACAGGGAATAAAGAGAAAGATGCCGGTAATTGAAGCCATCTGCACATTATACAAGCCGGTAATCTGAATATATAAATCCGAGGCCAGAGTTTGGTAGGCGCCCCCAATAATTATCGGCGTTGCAAAATCCGCCATTGAAGTCAAAAAAACCAGCATGGCTGCTACGGTTATTTCAGGTATCATTAACGGCAAGGTTATAGTCAAAAAAACCTTCTTTTCCGGTGCCCCCAGATTCCTTGCAGCTTCTTCCGGGGAAACATCCGTTTTCCTGATTGCACTGGATATAAGCAAATAAGCCAAAGTAGCCAGTCCGATGGATTGCATGGTTACAATCCCATGGAACCCATAGGGGCTAATCTCCAGGCCCAGGAGTGAATGAGTAATAAGGCCCCTTTTGCCAAATAACATGATAAAGGCCACCGTTCCTACAAAGGGCGGGCTGATCAAGGGCATAAGCACTAATACCTGCATCAGCTTACGGCCCCAGAAATTCACGCGCCATAAAGTAATAGATGCCAGCAGACCGAATGAAGTCGCAATTACCGTTACAAACAAGGCCACCTGCAGGCTATTCTTCATATATTTCCATATCCGTGGTAGTATTTGATTGGACAAATCAGTACCGCTGCCCGATAACAGTCCATAAACAAACACACTTACTATGGGCAATAGTACGAAATAGATGATAGTAAGCGATATCAATATATAAAAAAGCTTGAATATAAAACTTTGCCTGCTTTGCATTATCAAAAATCCTCAATTTACGGCGTTTTTCTAATTCAACCAGATACCAAATAAAAATAAAGAGCCAGAATAACTACGCTACTCTGACTCTTTATCAAAATATTACCGACTATTTACCGGCTGCAGTGACGTATTCAGACCACTTGGCCAGTATAATGTCCCTATTTTCAGCATTTGCTTTAAAATCTGTCGCAAAAAGCTTAATGGTATTGATATCAATAATACCTTCCGGTCGCTCCACATCGGTTCTGGCTACGGCTGCATTTCTTTCTTTAGCAATGGTTTCCATGCCTCTTTTGGAAAGTATCCAGTCAATAAACACTTTAGCCGCATCTTCGTTCTTGGTACCTTTAACAATAGCTACCGGCTGCGGCCACCAACCTGTTCCGTCTGTGGGATATACCAGGGCAACATGAGGATTATTTGCTTCCAGGTCTCTATCTCCATTGCTGGCATTTATCCCTACTATTGCTTCTCCCTGTACCACTAGATTCGCGGGATCACTGCCGCGCGGGGTAAAGAATGGAACCTGGTCAATCAGTTTGTCCAGATATTTCCATCCCCCGTCTTCTCCTTTAACCTCCAGCATGGCGGTAACCACATTATAAGCCGTACCTGAAGAAGCGGGATTGGGCATGGATACTTCACCTTTCAGGCCAGACTGCAGCAAATCATCCCAGGTTTCCGGCATTTTCAAGCCTTTTTGAGCAATCAGATCTTTATTAACTACCCAGTTAACGATAGTAAGGGAGGTACCATGCCAGTATCCATCAGCATCTTTCATGGCAACATCCAGAACTTCTCCGCTGGGAGATTTATAAGGAAGCAAGAGGTCTTTCTGGGCTGCATTGATAAATGTATCCGCGCCACCTGTAAACCACAAATCAGCAATGGAAACACCTGATTTGCCTTCGTTCTCCAATCTCTGCAGAATCTCTCCATTTTGCATCGTAAGATGTTCAACTTTTATACCGGTATCTTCCTGAAAAACATCAACAATTGGTCTTACAATATCGGTTACACCATAAAGATTTAAAGTCGTTCCCTTCATTGACTCATCATAATATTCGGATGACCAATCCTGTCCCACATAAGCAGTCGATTTAACATCACCATTATCTTTATTTGTATCTGTTTTGGCTCCACAACCAGCCAGACTAAATACCAAAACCAATGACAATATCGAACTTACAAATTTTTTCACTGTTAACCCATTCCCCTTTTTTATAAAAAATATTTATATAACCCTATCCTTAATCAAGATGGAGCGCACCACTCCCCCCTATAAGGTTTTAAATCAGTTGCCCGTTTAATTTAGTTTAAATGATTATTTATTATACGCTATCATACAAACGGTTATATTGCAAGATGGTGTTAAAGGGACGTTCCTTAACCCCCAGCCCTTGTCCGTTGGCCAATCCAATAATATGCGCCAATACTTTATCTCCCGGCTTAAGATTGGTAACATTCAATACTTTGCGATAATAGTGTTCTTCCTTATCATATTCCGTTAGGGCGGAAAATTGGGGATTGACAGGACGTTGCGAGGTGCTATCACCCTGCGGGTACTACTGGTGTTCTACCCTGCGGATGTCACTATTAAGGTTGTGACCAGGATGGGAGATTAAATATGAAAGACCAGAGTGCTATGTCATTATGCCTATATCCCCATGCACACAGGGACGGTTGTGTGGCACGAGCACACTTTAGATAGTGTGGTGCTGTACAGAAGATGAGGGAGGGCCCCTACTTGCCGGTGTAGGCTTCAAACCACCTTAAGCTGCTGGTGCAAAGAGCCCTGAGCATTTGACGGTAGGAATATCCTTGCCGAGGCATTACATAAGGAGCTTATTGATGAAAAAACAGGAAATAGATCTGGGATAACATGATTCAAAAGCGAAGATGGTTGCCGGCGACGACTTTTACTGATTATCTGGATATGCTTTAACGTGAATAAGAAATAGCTTTAATCTAACCAGAGGAAGTGATCATTATGGTACGATATAGACAGCCGTTTATAGGCTGTTTTTTTGTGGAGCAAGAAAGGAAGGCGTTATACAGATATGTGAAAAGTAATGAACTGACAGCTACAGCGATAAAAAGGCGTAAATATTTAGTAATAGTACAATAATAACTTAATAAGTACCCCACAATTTATCAATGTATGTCATATAGTAAATATTATTTCATATAATAATATTGTAGCACACATAAGTTAGATGCGATATAATAACATAAAAAGGTAAAAGGGGATGTTAACGGTTATGGGAGCTATAAAGGTAACTCAGAAAGGGCAGGTTGTTATTCCGGCTGAGTTTCGTAAAAAATACGGTATCAAAGCACCTGGCCATGTTTTGCTTGCAGAACGGGAAGGGCACCTCGTAATTATGCCTATGCCGGATGATCCCGTTGCGGGAGCCAGGGGGATGCTGAAGCCGAAACAGCCCCTTGCAGTAAGCTATGCAGCCTTCAAAAAAGAGGAAATGATGCTGGAAGGTGAAGAGAATGAGTAAGAGTTATATCTTCGATTCTTATGCTGTACTGTCTTATCTGCAGGATGAACCTTGCGCAGATGAAATTTTCGCATTATTGCGGCAGGCTCAGGATGAAAAGATCAAGCTTTACATGACCTGGATTAATGTTGGGGAAGTGTATTATCGGGTATGGCGAGAATATGGAAAAATAGAAGCCGAGCGTGTTTTGGATATTCTCTCTGCTTGGCCGCTTGAGATACTTGTTGCCGATTCTGAGTTAACTATAGCGGCCGCTGCTGTTAAGGCGCAAAATAAACTTGCATATGCGGATGCCTTTGCGATAGGAGCTGCCATATTAAAACAAGCTGAACTGGTCACGGGTGACCCTGAAATAAAGATGGCCAGTCAAAAACTAGGTTTCATTTTATACTGGATAGATAACCAAAAAGGATTATAGAGATGAGGGATTCAGCTTGAAGTTGCTACGCTTTTACTTGAAAAAGGCGAAGATGTTAAGACGATTCAGGAATTATTGGGTTATGCTGATCCTGCTACTACACTTAGAATTTATGCCCATGTGATTAATAAAAGGAAGGTAGATTGTGCAGAAAACCTAAATGGAATATCAGTAATGTTCTCCCAACACATAACCCCGACTCCGAAACAAATATGCCCGATAATATCTAAAACTTCTGCCAAAACTTCTGTCAAATTTAATTTCAATAGTGTATAATGACGTTGATGCGGGAGTAGCTCAGTGGTAGAGCACCGGCTTCCCAAGCCGGGTGTCGAGGGTTCGAACCCCTTTTCCCGCTCCAATTATTTAACTCAAGCGATGATTTCTGCTGCCTGATATTTTTTTTACATAGGGGGAGGTTAGAACTATGAAGAAGCATCTGGTGACGGTGGTAAAGCCGGTTTTATTCCGGGATGGGCAGGAAACAAATTGCCGCGAATGTGCTACTTCCTGCCAGTCGGCCTGTAAGACATCTTGTACAGTAGGTAATCAGCATTGTAAGAAACACTAGTCCTGGCAAAAGGGGCAACAGCCCCTTTTTTTATGCCCGGAAACGGGAGATGGCATGGGGGAGGAAAACGCTTGCGGGGTTTGAGGGAATATGATTTTGCGGCGGGTATTCATTTGTACCGCTATAAAGAACAGAATATTCTGTTGGATGTAAACACGGGGGCTATTCACTTGCTGGATGAGCTGGCCTATCACTTGGTGGAAAAACTGGCCGTTCTTCAGGGTGATGGGGAGAGGGCTTTAGCCGAACTGGAAGCGGAGTTTCCGGCAGAAGAGATTGCTGAGGCTGCCCAGGAAATTGAAGATGCCTGGAGAAACGGCAGCCTGTTCAGTGAATTTGCTGTTCCCGTAGTGGAGCTTTCCCGGTTATCCGTTAAAGCTTTATGTCTTAATATGGCTCACTCCTGTAATATGAAGTGCAGCTATTGTTTTGCCAGCCAGGGTAATTTTGGCTTGCGACCAGCATTGATGTCGCTGGAGACGGCCAAAGCAGCCCTGGATTTTTTATTGGAGCAAAGCGGGGAAAGACAAAACCTGGAGGTAGACTTTTTCGGCGGTGAGCCTTTACTGGTTTTTCCGGTTATAAAGGATTTGGTGGCCTATGCCCGGGAAAGGGAACGAAAAACCGGTAAAAGATTTAGTTTTACCCTGACCACCAACTGTCTTTTGCTTGATGAAGAGGTGCAGGAATTTGTCATTGACCATAAAATCGGGGTAATAATGAGCCTGGATGGCCGGAAAGAAACCCACGACCGGCACCGGCTTCTTAATAACGGACAGGGGAGCTATGAGCTGGTTTTACCTAAAATACGAGAAATGCTGGCCAAAGAACCAATCAGCTATTATGTACGGGGTACCTTCACCCGGGATAACCTGGATTTTAGCGAGGATTTGCGCCATATGCTGGAACTGGGTTTTACCTGTGTTTCGCTGGAACCGGCGGTGGGAGCGGACAACCCTCTGGCTATTAGCCGTGACGATTTGCCCCGGGTACTAAAGGAGTACGACCGCCTGACCGATATCTTGCTGGAATACCGGGAATCAGGGCAGAGTATTCATTTTTTCCATTACAACCTGGACCTGCAGAAAGGCCCTTGCCTGGCTAAACGAGTTACCGGTTGCGGTGCAGGAATAGAGTATCTGGTGGTAACCCCGGAAGGGGATCTCTATCCCTGTCATCAATTTGTGGGGGAAGCCCGGTTTTACATGGGTAATGTAGAAAATGGTGAAATAGACTACGCCGTTCGCCGCGTTTTCGAAGAAAACCAGCTGGTTAACAAAGAGTGTCGAAATTGCTGGGCTCGGTATTTCTGTGGAGGTGGCTGCCATGCCGGAGCCTACTTCCAGGGAGATATAAGTAAACCGCATGCAGTTAGCTGTACTATGCATAAAAAAAGAATCGAAGGAGCTATTTATCTAGACCTGCTTAAGCATTTGCCCCCACGATAAATATTTTTAAATATTTCGACATCTTCTCTCGGACAACAAAATCTGCGTAAGATGCAATGGCTGCATACAATATATTGTGGAAGGGAGCCCTGGAAATCAGGCCAGTAAATCCCGCCGGGAGAAAAAAAGGGTAAAAAAGCAGGAATTTCTGGCCGGTTGGTCGAAGCAATAGCAAGATAAAAATGAAAAAATACTAAAATGGAGACTAAAAATGTTGAATTTATTGCAGCAACACCGCCGCTACACGCCCTTGGGACTGATTTTAGGTGGACTTATTTTCCTTTTTGTGATGTCCTCACTGGGAGTACAGATGCCAGCTTATTCAGTCTTTATTGACCAGCAGGAAAAGTTCCAAACCGATGACCCCGAGGCGGTTAATCTGGCGCTACAACGCATAATAGCTCAGGAAAGAAAACGATGCCAGCAGGACATAGACCTGGTTAACCAGGTGGAAATAGAAAAGGTTTTTGCCAAGCGGGAGAATATTATTCCGGCGGAAGAAGTGGAAAAAGAGCTTCGCAAAAACCTGCAATTTGAATCCCTGGCCACCTCCATTGTGGTAGATGGAAAGGCCGTAGCTTCAGTTAAAAGTCGGGAACTGGCGGAAAAAATATTGAACAATTTAAAAAGAGAATATTCCTGGCTGGATGAGGGGGAAGAACTGTTGGAAGTTACCTTTGCGGAAAAGGTAGAATTGCGAGATACCAAAGTGCCTTCCCAGGAGATAATTGAACCCCCACAGGCTTATCAATTGATTAAGATTGGCACTAATAATCCGGAGAAATACCTGGTTAAAGAGGGGGATTCCCTCTGGCTGATAGCCCGGCGCAATGATATGTATGTGAATGATATTGTAGTGGCCAACAACCTGAATTCCGACAAGCTATCTTTGGGACAGGAATTACTGCTGGTTAAAAGCAAGCCCTATATAACGGTAATGACTCAGGTTAAAGGGGAAAGAGTGGAAGCCATTCCTTTCCAGACCAAGGTGGTAGTGGATACCTCAGCCGGTACTTCGGTGCGGGTCAAACAGGAGGGGAAAAATGGGGAGAAACAAGTGGTTTACCAGGCCACCAAGCTCAATGGCGTACTTCAAGAAAAAGATGTAAAAAACGAGAAGATTTTGCGGGAAGCAGTGGATAAGATAATCGTCAAAGGCAACCGAGTAGTGAGAATCGCTTCCCGTTCCGGCTCAGGAAACCTGGAATGGCCTACCTATGGCCCTATTACCCAGTATTATAAAGGAAAAGGCCATACGGGATTAGATATAGGAGCTCGCAGTGGGACCAGTATAAGAGCCGCGGATGCCGGTTATGTCGCTTCGGCCTGCTATCAAGGAGGATATGGTAAATTCATTACCATCAACCACAATAATGGTCTGGTTACTCGTTACGCACATTGTTCCAGTATAGCAGTATCTGAAGGACAGAGTGTTTCCCGGGGAGAAGTGATTGGCACCGTGGGTTCCACCGGCAGGAGTTCCGGTCCCCACCTGCATTTTGAAGTATTGTCCGGCGGGTCTTTTCAAAATCCGTTAAACTACTTGCCTTAAGAAAGGCATGTACCCTGACCGTAAGGGTCGGGGTTTTTATTTTTTAGAGGGGGTAATAGCTATGTATGATGTGGTGATAATTGGCAGCGGCCCCGCCGGTTTAACGGCAGCCATTTATACCAGCCGGGCCAAATTAAAAACCCTGGTATTGGAATCATCGGTCTTTGGCGGCAATGCGGCCTTGATTGATCATATTGATAATTATCCAGGATTTCCCTTTGGCGTAAGTGGGGCAGATTTAATGGAGAACTTTCGGCTTCAGGCGGAAAGATTCGGGGCTGAACTCCGCATGGAGGAAGTTATGGATTTGAAAAATGCGTCTGGAGCAATAAAAACAGTGGTAACAAATATGCAAGAATACCAGACCAAAAGCGTAATCATAGCTATGGGGGCGAAGCGCCGGGAACTGGAGGTAGACGGAGAGAAGGAATACTTGGGGCGCGGCGTTTCTTACTGTGCCACCTGCGATGGAGCTTTTTTTCAAGGGACTACGGTAGCAGTTGTCGGGGGCGGAGACTCGGCAGTAAAAGAAGCACTCTATCTGACCGGAATTGCCTCCAAGGTTTATCTTATTCACCGTAGAGAAGGTTTTAGAGCGAACCAGACTGCCCTGGAGAAAATGATGAATAACGAGAAGATAGAACTCAAATTAAACCGGGTAGTAAAACGGGTAGAAGGTGATGCCCTGATGAAAAGCCTGCTGCTGAAGAACCTAAAAACCGGGGAAGAGGAAAGGCTGGAGGTAGAAGGGCTTTTCGTTAGTATAGGACTGGTAGCGAGAACTGAACTGTTTGGCGGCATGCTGGAGAGCAGGGAGGGGTACATCGTAACCAGTGATAATATGATGAGCTCTATACCCGGAATTTTTGCCGCAGGTGATGTGCGCGCCAAAAAGGAACGGCAGGTGGCAACTGCTGTTGGGGAAGGAGCTTTGGCAGGAATAGCCGTAAGCGAGTATTTGCAGGAATAGAACCCACTATTTGCTTGCCCCTCTGCTATCAAGCCCATAGTATAATGAGGCTCAGAGAGGAGAGGGGGAAATGTGGGGAATAAAGTCGCTTGATGCTGGCAAAGGTCTTATTTTACTTCTCCTGCTGGTCTTGCTGATTACGCTGCTGATGAATAGGTATGGCTATAGCATCATGCGCGTAATGGTAGGACAAGAAGTCAAGTTAAAGACCGCCGGTTTTGAAAAGATGCAAAGCGAACATTTTGATATCAGATATACGGCCCAAGATAGTGTTTATATAGAAATGATTGCTCAGGTATCAGAAGAAGCCTATTCAGCAGTGGTAGAAAGACTTGGACGGGAACCAGACAAGAAAACCATAGTGGTGGTTTATCCTGATACCGCTAGCCTGGCTGGCAGTATTGGCTGGAACCGGAATGAAAGTGCCATGGGAGTATACTGGGCAGGTTCCATCCGTATCCTGTCACCGGGTGAATGGATAAAAGGCGCTGAACTGGAGAAGCAGTTTAAACAGGAAGGACCTATGGTACACGAGTTTACCCACCTGATGGTTGACGAAATTACGAAGGGGAACTATAATCGCTGGTGGACAGAAGGAATTGCCCAGTATTTAGAGAAGAAGATTACAGGCTTTGAGTTTGCTGATCCTTTTGCCCAGGGGAAAGAATTTAAGTATTACGAACTTTTGACCCTGGAGCAAAAATTTGATGAAATTGATCAACAGATTGCTTATTGGGAATCTTTACAGGCAGTACAGTATATAGTTGATATATATGGGGAAGAAAAGCTGTTTATGGTATTGGAGGAGCAAGGAAAAGGGAGCAGGCTGAACACGGCTCTGGAAATTAGCCTGGGAACAAGCTATCAGGAATTTGAGCAAGGATTTTACCAGTACTTGCGAAAGAAATAAGGCGAGAGGTGTAGTTCTTGAAAGACTGTTTAATTATTGAGGGAGGGCATCCCTTGAATGGCCGGGTACGGGTAAGTGGAGCTAAAAATGCCGGGCTGGTATTACTGGTGGCCAGTACCCTGGCCGATGGAGAAACCATACTGGATAACATGCCTCGGATAAGGGATGTTGAAGTGATGGTGCAGATTCTCAACGAGCTTGGGGTTAATGCTCGTTGGAATGAAGATGGAAGTTTATCCATCTGCCCGCCGCCAGCGGGTAGCATGAAGGTAAAAACCTCTTACGAATTGTCGAAAAAATTAAGAGCTTCCAACTTGCTGTTGGGTGCACTACTGGGTCGGGAAAGGGAAGCAGTCATCTCCTTGCCGGGAGGCTGCGATATCGGTTCGCGCCCTATGGATTTGCATATAAAAGGGATTCAAGCCCTGGGAGCAGAAGTGGATATAGAACACGGTTTTATTTATGCCCGCAGCAAAACGCCATCAGGAGCTCGAGTTTACCTGGATTTTCCCAGCGTAGGGGCCACCGAAAACATAATGATGATGGCCTCCCGAACGCCAGGGCAGAGCGTGATCGAGAATGCGGCCAAAGAGCCGGAAATCGTGGACTTGGCTAACTTCCTCAATTCCATGGGGGCTCGGATTCGGGGAGCCGGAACCGATCTGATAAAAGTTGAAGGAGTACCGGAACTCAAGGCTTGCCGTTATGCCATTATTCCCGACCGGATTGAAGCCGGGACTTATATGGTGGGGGCAGCTATTTCCGGGGGAGATGTGCAAGTGGAAAATGTAATTCCTACCCATCTTCATCCTATAGTGGCCAAGCTGCAAGAAACCGGAGCTATTGTAGAAGAGACTGATCAGGGCGTACGGGTAAGAGCAGGCAGGCAGGTCCTGCCAGTAGACATTAAAACCTTACCCTATCCGGGATTCCCTACCGACATGCAGTCCCAGATGATGGCCTTGCTGTCTCTGGCGGAGGGCTCCAGCGTTATAGTGGAAAATGTTTTCGAGAACCGTTTTCAAATTGTGGACGAATTAAAGCGTATGGGAGCAAGTATTCAGGTAGAAGGACATACCGCCGTAGTAAGAGGGGTAAAGACCCTTTTTGGGGCTCGGGTCAAAGCTACTGACCTGCGGGCGGGAGCTGGCCTTATCCTGGGAGCGCTGGCGGCTCGGGGAGAAACCACCATCGAAAATGCCATCCATATTTTTCGGGGTTATGAGAATATTGAAGAAAAGCTCATCCAACTGGGGGCCCGGGTAAAAACAAAATAGAAGGCGAATCAAAGCACTCTTTCGCTTTGTCACGCTAACAAGAAGGGAGGAAAGAAATGCTTTAACATTTCATTCCTCCCTTATGTTTTGGCAAAAAGCTTATTCCTGCACTACCACTGTTGGTGTAACCGCCGCTTTTTTCCCGGTGGTAAAGGAAATTACCACAGATTTACCCAGTTTTTCTCCGGCTTTGGAGGTAAGATCAGCTAGTAATACTATAGTGTATTTGGTATTGGGTGCCAGAGCGTTAACCGGTCTGACATAGATATTCCGGCGCTTGCTAAAATCCAGGGTATCGGGAATCCTCCTTACCCTAATAGCAATTCTTTCACTTCCTTTAAACATTCTTATTTGTTTGCGATTATTACTCCAAACCAGGTCGTTCACTACATTCTTATCAAAAACCAGTTTAATTTCTTTAAGGCGGGTAGAAAACATTACGCGCCCCATTGGCCGGCACTGAAGAAACAAAGTTCAATGGTTTTTGCCCAGGTACAGCCATTAATATTCCCCCTTCTGGTGAACATATTACCAATGCTGGTTTATACTATGGGAAATGACCAGAAAGTGTTCAGTAAAGAGAGCAGGAAATATATGTTTATACAACCATTAGATGATATAGTGCAGAGCAGGAGGGGCAATCTAGAGTGAAAAATTGAGTTGAATAGATTTATTAACCCAGAAAACAGTTGAAAGCAAGCTTTGAGGAGGAAGGCTATTTGAAATACCGCATTATTTCCGTGGGAAGGATTCGTGAATCCTTTTATTTGGAGGGAGTTAGAGAATACTTGAAAAGGCTGGGACCTTACACCAGCATTGAGCTTATCGATGGGTTGGAAGAAAAGATAGGCCCCCGGGCCGGAGAAAAAGAGATTCAAGCCATCCTGCAAAAAGAGGCAGAAAAAATCAGAAGATGGCTCGATAAAGATGAAATCCTGGTGGTGCTGGACCTGGAAGGACAAGTTCGTAGTTCGGAAGAAATGGCCCGGCAACTGGAGAAATGGAATGCTTCCGGGAAAAGTCGGGTCACTTTCCTGCTGGGTGCTGCCCACGGCCTGGCCAACGAAATAAAGCAACAAGCCCAGGAAACCATCTCTCTTTCCCGCCTGACCTTTCCTCATCAAATGGCAGTGCTAATCCTCGCTGAGCAAATCTACCGGGGCTTCAAGATTTTAAAGGGTGAACCGTATCACAGATAGTATAAGGGATGGTTGTAGACTAGCATTTTAGGGGACGGTACATTTGTATCGTTTAGCCAGGAATAAGCTTATTTCAGGATTTGGTCGAGCTCGGCTGATAATCCTGGGAATATAAATGATTGCACGGTTTCGGATTTCCGGTAGGTGATGTTGTCAATGATATTTTGGTCTTCGAATAGATAAACGCTTAGCTCTTTGTTTAACGGGTTTACGATCCAGTACTCCCTCACCCCGCAGTACATGTAAAGGTCGAGCTTTTTTATCAAATCCTTGCTGCGGGTTCCGACCGACAATATTTCCACCACCAGGGAAGGAACCCCCATGTAATAGTCGTTTTCATTCAGGTTTTCCTCCAGGTCGCAGATTACCATGATATCGGGCTGGACAACATTGATATTTTCCGGGTTTCGCCGAAGGGTGATGTCATAAGGGGCGACCATAGGGGTGCACTTTTTCCCCTGAAACCAGTTGTAAAAAAGACCAAAGAGTTCGACCAAAGCCCTCTGATGCGTGGTTTTAGGCGAGGCCAGCAGGTAGATTTCACCGTCGATGTATTCGTATCTTTCTTCGGAATTCTGACTCAGTTCCAAAAACTCCTCGTAGGAAGCCTTTCTCCCGCCATAGCGGTATGCTTCGGCCTCTTCTCTTATGGTAGCAGATTCCGTATCGTTCTCTGCCGGCACATGGCTTAAGGCCGATAATTTTGCTATTTCCGTACCGTTGCGGGTAATGATGATCTCTTCCCGGGCCGCCAGCATCAGGTATTTTCCGAAGTTATTCTGTAGTTCCGTTGAATTGACTTTCACCTGGTTCACCTCCTTTATTAGCTAGTTTAGCTAAATTAGCTAATATGAATATAGCTTATGGAGGGAGGCGCGTCAAGCAGCTTATTCATCGCTAGCATCATACCCGGTCTGCAAAGTCACAAATAATATTTTGAAAGTAAAATATTTGCCTTCAGGATAATATACAACCCTTTTGTCAAAGGTATTTGAGACTTTTGCACATTAGTTAAGACCCAAAATAATGGGGTTTGAGTCGTACAGAAAAAGGACTTCACCCCCATTTTGCCGAATTAATAAGTGACAAAACAAATAACCCGTAGGAGGCGAAGTCACTTATGAATATTCGACAGAACTGTATTTTCTCCTTTGAAGACGCATTAAAAATACAACCGAAATCAAGGCTTGAGAAAATAATTAACACCCTTGATCTAAAACCAGTTCTTTGCAAATTAGATAAACCTGGCGAGATAAGAGTTGGACCAAAACCATACCCAGCCTATGCGATGTTAAATGCCCTGATAGCTATGAGACTAGAGAACATGGGTACCTTTACTCAACTGGTTGAACGACTTACTTATGATCCTCATCTACGGTATGTTTGCGGTTTTGAACCATTTGGTACCGCGCCTAGCAAATCATGTTTTAGCCGGTTTTATTCAAAACTTGCTCAGAGCGGTTGTTTAGAAACATTGTTTACTTCCCTGGTTAAACAAGCAGAGGAAATGGGCCTTCTTGATCTTAGTTCAGTAGCAATTGACGCTACCAAGGTAGAAGCTTATGAAAAGTCCGTTCCCCGCAAGAATATCATCCAGGATGGTAATGCCGCTGATTGGGGTATTAAGAGTGATACCAACGGCAACCCTATCAAGTGGTTTGGCTACAAGCTCCATATTGGCACCGATGTAAGGTCCGGGCTTCCCATAGCAATGAAGGTAACGCCGGCCAATTGTTCTGATTCCAGTGTAGCTTTGGAGTTGGTTGAGAAATGTTGTGCCAATACTCAGTCCAAAATAGTTTACTTCCTGATGGATGCTGGCTATGACCACCGTGAAATATATTCTGTAATCAGAGATAAATACCACGCCCAAGCTATCATTGCCCTGAATAAGCGGGGTGCTAAACAACCTCCAGAAGGTTTTGATTGGGATGGAACTCCCATCTGTTCTGCTAGGTATCGGATGGTGTACTGGGGTTCCTATCAGGGAGTAAACAAGTTTAGATGTCCTCATATTATGGGTAAATGCGACTGTCCTTTTGGCTCCGCCTGGTGTTCTGATAGCAACTATGGAATGGTGGTAAAAACTAAAGTTAAAGACGATCCCAGGTTATTTTCAAGTCCCCACCGGGGCTCTGCTAACTGGCAGAAGCAATATAATTTGAGAACCTACTCAGAACGCTGTTTCAGCCGTTTTAAGGAAAACTTGGGTTTAGAAGACGGGCTAAACGTTAGAAAAATAACTAAGGTTGAAACCCACGCTTATCTCTGCGCTATAACTATGATTGCAGCTGTAATAGCAATAAACCAAGACAGCAGTACTAGATCATCAGCAGCATAATATTTTATCAGTTTTTTAAGAACTATCCCTTTAAAGGGAGGAGTATGCCCAATTACTGAAATTATTTATTAACGAATGTAACTAGATTGACTAACTGTAATTTACTGTAAAGCGGTGGCGCTGTGTTACTCAAATATTTGCTTTTGCTATACGGATTTTTTTGAGTTATGCAAAAGTCTCATTTATGATAATATGGGAGTAATTCAGGAAGGAGGCAGAGAGCGATGATTATGACCACAACCCCGAACATCGAAGGGCAAAGGATAATTGAATACCTGGGCCTGGTAAATGGAGAAGCGATCATGGGAGCCAATGTAGTCCGGGACATCTTTGCCAGTATTACAGATATTGTTGGAGGACGCTCCGGAGCTTATGAGAGCAAGCTGGGCGATGCGCGCCGCATTGCCATAGGGGAGATGCAGGAACAGGCACGCCGCCTGGGGGCCAATGCGGTGGTTGGAATTGACATTGATTACGAGGTTATTCGCGATGGGATGTTGATGGTGGCCGCCAGTGGAACCGCAGTAAAGACGGCTTAAACGAGATGCCCGTGGGGGCAATGCCATGGGATCAAGGAAAAGAAATATTCTTAGAAAGTGCTGCTATGTTGAAGAGCATAGAGCATAGGATAAGAAATATTGAGAATAGGGAATTCTCAGTATGGGGGAATGAGCTTGAGCCATAGAAAAGTGACCCAATCACTAATCTTCGCCGGTCTTGTGGCTCTGATTTACGGGCTCTGGCGCGGCGAAGCGGGACAGGTTTTCCTTAAAGGGGCCCGCATCTGCCTGGAATGTATCGGCCTGTAATAAATACAAGCCGGTGCCAGGCAGTGCGGCCGAGCTAGGCTGCATCATATAACGGGTGGGAATCCCGTCCGGTAAGGTTAGCCAACCGCCGGTAATTAGTCTTGGAGGGCAGAGGGTAACCGCTGTCTTTAAGCGTAGACAAACAAGCAAACGGGCCGAAAGCAGTAGCTGAAGGTGTTGAGCCCCGAAATACCGAACATGGGAAGGCAGATGCTATTGCCTGAGCAGAATGCAACATCCTGGAAGTCGATAAGGCTAGACGACAGGACTTCCCCGGGGTCGGAGGCCTCGGCACGTTTGACATCGTTATGATGTAGTAACTCGGGAGATCCTATTTTCTCTTCTCCAGCCACGGAGGAGTATGACCGACAAGTGATAATAAGCGAGGGAGTCAAATGGGAAATAGGAAGTCGGATCATTGCGTAATACTGATGATAACGGGTAATGCCGGAGGAGGGAAGGCAATGACACAATGGAGCCCTTACAGGGGACACATTTACCACACCGGAGGTGGAGACAAAGTTAAATGGAAACAGGACTTGTAAGGATAGCAGAGATAGCTAGACAGAACCCGAAAGAACGATTCACAGCCTTGATACATCATATCAATCATGAAACACTGAAAGAGTGTCATCTAGAGATCAGTGGATCAAAGGCAAGTGGAGTAGATCAGGTGACAAAACAAGCGTACGAGGAAAATCTTGAAGCCAACATAGCAGACCTGATCGGAAGAATGAAGCGGCAGGCGTATAAACCCCAGCCAGTGCGAAGGGTATATATCCCTAAAGAAGGCAGCAACAAAAGGCGGCCCCTGGGAATACCTAGTTATGAGGATAAACTAGTGCAGAAAGGACTTGCAAGGATACTCAATACAATCTATGAGCAAGATTTTCTGGACTGTTCCTTTGGATTCAGACCTGGCAGAGGCTGTCACGATGCATTAAAGGTACTAAATCACATCATTGAGAGAAAGAAAGTAAACTATATAGTCGATGCAGACATCCGCGGCTTCTTCGATCACGTCGATCATGAATGGATGATGAAATTCTTAGAATTGCGCATAGCTGACCCTAATTTACTGCGCCTGATTAAAAGGTTTCTTAAAGCAGGGGTAATGGAAGCAGGAATCGTGTACGACACACCTAAAGGAACACCACAGGGTGGTATAGTATCACCAATACTTGCGAATATATATTTACATTATGTGCTGGATCTATGGTTTGAAAAGGTAGTAAAGAAAAGGTGTCAAGGTGAAGCATACTTGGTAAGATATGCCGATGATTTTGTGTGCTGTTTTCAGAACAAAAGCGATGCGGAATGGTTCTATGCGAACCTGCGGGAAAGACTGAACAAGTTCAATCTGGAAGTAGCAGAGGAGAAAACCCGTATTATAGCTTTTGGGCGCTTTGCAGATAAAGAGAGTAAAAAGCAAGGAAGGAAGAAACCAGATACATTTGATTTCCTGGGGTTTACTCACTACTGCAGTAAAAGCAAGAAAGGCTGGTTTCGGGTAAAACGGAAAACAAGCCAAAAGAAATATCGAAGCAGTCTGCTTAAATGCAAAACATGGCTTAGGAAGCACCTAATTTCACCCACGGATTATGTAATAGAGATGTTACAAATTAAACTGCAGGGATACTACAGATATTACGGAATAACAGATAACTCCACGGCATTAAGAAACTTTTGTGACAAAGTACGAAGAATGTTATTCAAATGGTTCAACCGCCGTAGCCAGCGCAAAAGCATGAACTGGGATAAATATGTACGCTTTCTTAATAAACACCCGTTACCAAAGGGAAGAATTTATGTAGATATATATGACGTAAGGCCCGAGCTGCTGAGTTATCTAAAGTGAATGACATTGTGAGGAGCCGTGTGCGTTAATTGCGCAAGCACGGTTCTGTGAGGAGCATAATGCCAATCAGCCATGGAGCAAATATTGTGACACTCTCAGAGGAAACGGAGAGCAACAGATTAACACAAAGCGTCTCCTAAAGCTGAAAGGCATATGTTTACTCGACCTTAAGTTGTTAACTTATGGTGAAGGTGCAAGCCGTGCCAGGCACTTAAGTTGTTAACTTATGGTGAATGCATGAGCCTATGGTGAGAATGTAATCGCTATAACGAGGTGAAATATATCCCCCGCTTCTTTAAG
The DNA here is from genome assembly GCF_000014725.1 of Syntrophomonas wolfei subsp. wolfei str. Goettingen G311. GTDB lineage: Bacteria > Bacillota > Syntrophomonadia > Syntrophomonadales > Syntrophomonadaceae > Syntrophomonas > Syntrophomonas wolfei. The sequence continues at coordinate 2,793,571 of NC_008346.1, read as the reverse complement.
CGGTCGGGTTCCAATCCCCCACCTCGTTGCAGCGGTGTGTTGAAACTGCTCCGCAGTTTCTTCCGATGCTTTAGAACAGAAGGATTTAGCGGGGATGGGAAGGAGCGATGCTTGCTGATGGATACCCGCCGTCTGGTGCAATGGGTCTCCGCTATTATCTCCAATGCTTATTTAAAGGGATTTGCCAGCTTGAGTATATATCAGGGAGTGGGCAAAAGAGTCTGTGTGCCGGTATTAAATTGCTATTCCTGTCCCGGTGCCCTGGGCTCTTGCCCGGTGGGGTCCATGCAATCTCTCCTGGGGGGGTATAAGCAGCAATTCTCCTTTTATGTAGCGGGGTTATTGACCGTGGTTGGTGCAGCCAGCGGGCGCCTGGCCTGTGGCTGGCTTTGTCCTTTTGGCCTGGTTCAGGAGCTACTGGCCCGGATTTCCCGGCGCAAACTGCATTTGCCAGCCTTGGCAAAGAAATTAAAATACCTGGTATTACTATTAACCATAGTGCTTCCGGTTCTGTGGGTCAATCAAGCCGGGCTGGGGAGTCCTTATTTCTGCAAGTTTCTCTGTCCGGCTGGAACATTGGAGGCTGGGCTTCCTCTGGGTTTGGGGCGGCCGGAATTGCGGGCTCTCCTGGGGAGTCTTTTCGCCTGGAAAGCGGCGGTTTTATTTTTGATTTTGTTTCTGTCTATTATATATTTTCGCCCCTTTTGCCGTAGTCTTTGCCCGCTGGGGGCTTATTATGCTTTGTTTAACCGGGTTAGCTGGTGGCGCCTGGAAATTAAACCGGAAGACTGTATTGATTGCGGTTGCTGCAGTCAGGTTTGCCCGGTAGAGATAAATGTACGAGAAGACCTGAACAGCCCGGAGTGCATCCGTTGCCTGCGCTGCAGAGACAACTGCCCAGGTCAGGCTATAAGTTTTGGCAATGGGAGAAAAGAATGGTCAGCAAGCTTTGACCGCCGGTAAGGATAAGGCGAGCGGGCGGTGATGGGTAAGGGGTAAGGAAAGGAATGCGGAAAGATCATCGGTCGTCAGGCGTTGGGATACGGAGGATGGAGGACAGAAGGCGGAAGGCAGAAAACGGAAGACTGAATGGTTATCAGGTGTATTATTTCAGATATGGGAGGTATAAGCATGAGAAATAGAATTATATCCCTCTTGACGCTTATCTTCATATTTTGTTTCTCGCTGCTATCTCTTGGCGGGTGCGGGCATTCAAGCCCAGGGCCGACCGGTGAGCAGCAGGAGGAACTGCCGAAGGATAAAGAGGGGAAGAGCCAGGAGGAAGCTCCGGCTTTCACCCTGTCTCAATTGGGGAGCGGGGAAGAGACGGATTTCCCGCTTGATTTCCAAGGGCAGAAGATTCTGCTTACATTCTTCTCGTTGGGATGACCCGGCTGTGTGGACGAAGTGTTGCAGTTGCAGCCATTAATCAAGGAGTGGAGCCAAAAAGACGACTTCCAGATGGTCCTGGTTAGTTCTGATGCAGCTGAGCATATGCAGGCTTTTCTGGAGGAGAACCCGCTGGAGGCAGTTAGCGTGTTAATGGACCCAGGGGGTGAAGCGGGCAGAATCTACCGGGTCCAGTTCCTGCCCACCAGCTTTTTGCTTAACGAAGAGGGGCAAATCGAGCAGTCCCTGGTAGGCTGGGACAGCAAAAAGGGTTGGGCCAGGCTGGAAGAATGGTTGAAAAGTTGATTGGCAGGTGAGCAGGGGATATAATTGTTAAGAGCGCTGTGAAGAAACTGCTCCGCAGTTTCTTCCAATGCTTTAAGTTAATGAGAAATATAGGGCAAGCTGTTCCGGATAGGGTAGAGCCGGGAAGCCTTTTTGAGGGAGGATGGTGCAGATGGAAGATAAAAGCAATATCAAGGAAAATAAGGAGAAGACTCCGGCGGCGGAAAATATTTCCGCCCTGCCGGTTAATTTTATCCAAAATATCATCAGCGAAGACTTGAAGGCGGGCAAGAATGGGGGCCGGGTACATACACGCTTTCCTCCCGAGCCCAACGGCTACCTCCATATCGGACATGCCAAGTCCATTTGCCTGAATTTCGGTCTGGCAGCGGCCAATGGAGGCATTACCAACCTGCGCTTTGATGATACCAACCCCAGCAAGGAAGAGCTGGAATATGTGGAATCCATACAAGAAGATGTCCGCTGGCTGGGGTTTGATTGGGAGGACCGCCTTTTCTACGCTTCCGATTACTTTGAAGACCTTTACCAGTATGCAATCGGCCTGATAAAAGCCGGCAAGGCTTATGTCTGTGATTTGAGTGCCCAGGAAATCAGAGACTACCGGGGTACGCTGACGGAAGCGGGCAAAGAAAGCCCTTACCGCAATCGTTCGCTGGAAGAAAACCTGGAGCTTTTTGCCCGTATGCGGGCGGGCGAATTCGCGGATGGTTCCCGCGTGCTTCGTGCCCGTATAGATATGGCTTCGCCCAACTTGAATATGCGCGACCCGGTACTCTACCGGATTTTGCGCGCCACCCATCATCGCAGCGGGGACGACTGGTGCATCTATCCCATGTATGATTACGCCCATCCCCTCTCCGATGCTTTTGAAAACATAACCCATTCGGTATGTACGCTGGAATTTGCCGACCATCGGCCTCTATATGACTGGGTCTTGGATGCGCTACCCTTGGAAGCATACCCGCGGAAAGTCGAGGGGCGTCCGCAGCAAATTGAATTTGCCCGTCTTAACTTGAGCTACACGGTTATGAGTAAGCGCAAGCTGCGGGAACTGGTGGAAGACGGCTATGTTGAGGGTTGGGACGACCCGCGTATGCCGACTATTTCCGGGTTACGGCGGCGGGGCTACACGGCGGAAGCTATACGCGATTTCTGCGAACGCATCGGTGTAGCCAAAAGAAACAGCATGGTGGATATCGCTCTTCTGGAACATTGCATCCGGGAGGATCTAAATGTCCGGGCACCCCGGATAATGGCCGTGCTCCGGCCATTACGGGTGATAATTGACAACTATCCCGCGGAACAGGTGGAGTGGCTAGAAACGGAGAATAACCAGGAGAACCCGGCTATGGGCAGCCGTAAAATACCCTTTTCCCGGGAAATATATATCGAGCAGGAAGACTTTATGGAAGACCCGCCGAAGAAATTCTTCCGCCTGCGGCCAGGTGGGGAGATTCGGCTGAAAAGTGCCTATATTATTAAGTGTGAAGAAGTGATAAAGGACGAAAAAACGGGGGAAATAGTCGAGCTGCACTGTAGTTATGACCCGGATTCCCGCAGCGGCGGCCCCAATAGCGGACGCAAGGTGAAAGGGACCTCGCACTGGGTATCTGCTGCTCATGCCGTGCCGGCTGAAGTCCGGCTTTACGAGCAGCTCTTTGAGCATGAAAATCCGGATGAAATAGAAGGGGATTATAAGGAACAATTTAATCCTAATTCACTAGTAAAATTGCCTGCTTGTATGCTGGAGCCCAGTATCAGGGAGGCGGCTCCGGGAAGCCGCTTCCAGTTCCTGCGCCAGGGTTATTTCTATATTGACCCCGTTGATTCCAAGGAGGGACGATTGTTTATAAACCGCATTGTTTCCCTGCGCGACTCCTGGGCCAAAGCGCAAAAAAAGCATAGAGGCGGGCACAGTTAGCCAGGAGACGCTTCTTCGACAAAAAAATAAAGAGCTCAGCAAAACCGTGGAGAGGGTGGAGCTGAGCTTAATATCTGGCAGATAACAAACCACTGTTTATGGTTTTTATGATAGATTGAGCTTTTCGAATTAATCTCTCCTCAGGGCTTCGATGGGGTCCATTTTGGAGGCTTTATTGGCCGGGTAAATGCCGAAGAACAGGCCGACCGCTACGGAAAACCCCACGGCCAGCAATACCGTCCATCCGGAAACCAGCGGCGGCCACTTGGCCAGCCGGGCTACCAGCAAAGCCCCGCCATATCCCAGAATTATGCCAATGAACCCCCCCAGGAGGCAGAGGACAATTGATTCAATGATAAATTGCACCAGGATGTCCTTGCGGCGGGCGCCCAGGGCCATTCTAATGCCTATTTCGCGGGTGCGCTCGGTTACTGATACCAGCATTATGTTCATTACCCCGATTCCCCCCACCAGCAAGGATATGCCTGCTATACAGCCGATAACAAGGGTCATAATCCCCGTAACTTTGTTAGCCGACTCCATCTCCTGTTCCAGACTGTAGGCATAGTAATGATTGGGGGCATGATGCCTTCTTTCCAGGATCTTCTTGCTCAGGTTCATGGCTGCTTCGACCTCTTCTTTGCTGCTGGCGCTGCCCTGCAATTCATGGATTACTTCCCAGCCGTTAAGCCGGCTTAAAAATGACCAGGGCAGATAGGCTATTTGCTGGGAATTAAAGCCCAGCATGGAACTGTCGCTTTTTATTACCCCCACTACTACTGCCGAATTGCTCATGAGCATTACCTTTTTACCCACCGGGTTGCCAGGCCCAAAAAGCTTTAAGGCGGTTCTTTCATCAAGCACAATAACCCTTCTGCCTACTGCCGCATCATCATCACGGATGAACCTGCCCCAGACGGTTTCCAGGTTTCTAACCTGGGCATAGTCGGCAGTGGTGCCTATCACCTGTACGGATTTATGGCCCTTGCTGCCCCTTAACTGCATCTGGCCATAGCTTGCCGGAGCCAGGTATTTCACCTGGGGGACATTTTCCTTGATAACTGTTATATCATTAATCTGCAGGTCGTCCAGGCGGAAGCTTTCACCATCCCGGTAATTTACCCAGATGCCGAACATATTGGTGCCGAATTTCTCCATTTCCTGCATCAACATGGCCCGGCCGCCCTGCCCGATGCCCACCACGGCAATTACCGCGGCAATGCCGATAACAATTCCCAGGGTGGTAAGAAAGGATCTTAGTTTATTGCTTTTTATACTCTCAATGGCGACCAGAATCAGTTCCCCGATATTCATGCCCTGCCCCCCTTTTCCCGGAGTGCCTGGATTTCGTTATGGGCATCAAGGGGCCGGGCTATTTCCTCATCGTTTATTATCAAGCCGTCAGCCATACGAAGTATGCGCCGGGAGTGCCGGGCAATGTTTAATTCGTGAGTAACCAGAACTATGGTGGTTCCCTGGCGGTTTAATTCTTGAAATATGCTCATTATCTCCAGGCCGGTCTGGCTATCCAGGGCTCCGGTAGGCTCGTCAGCCAGGATTATGGCCGGGTTGTTGATCAGAGCCCGGGCGATGGCCACCCGCTGGTTCTGCCCCCCGGACAATTCATTGGGAAAATGATGCAGCCGGTCTTCCAGGCCCAGTAGGGTCAAGACTTCCAGCGCTCTCTTCCGGCGCTCTTCGTGCTTTGTGCCTGCATAAAGCATGGATAACTCTACATTTTTCAAGGCAGTCAAACGCGGCAGGAGATTAAAAGCTTGAAAAACAAAACCGATTTTGCGATTTCTTAAGCGGGCATAGTCATCATCATTCAGGTTGGATACATCCATGCCGTCCAGCAGGTAACTCCCCTCGCTGGGACGGTCCAGCAAGCCCAGGAGATTCATCATGGTGGATTTACCCGAACCCGAAGCTCCGGTGATGGCCACGAATTCGCCGGGGGCAATATCCAGGGTGATTCCCTTTAATGCCGGTACGGTAAAGGCGCCGGTGGAATAGGTTTTGCTGAGATTATTTATCTTAATCATTTATTGCTCCTGCCGGTTTGGCCGTAACCTTCTGCCCCGCTTTTATACTGGAAGGGGGATTAATTATTACCTTATCTCCCGCCTTGAGCCCGGATATTACAATATCTTTCAGCTCATTACCCATTTTGCTTTTAATCTTGCGCTCCCGGGCCACTTCATTTTCCACCAGATAAACGCTTTTCTTGCCATCACGCTCCATAATGGCTTCGACCGGTATAGACATAACCTGTTTTTCTTGGCGCAAGCTAATGGTAAGGTCAACAGTATAGCCGATCTTGAGTCCCTCAGTTTTACCATGCAACTGGATGGTAACAGGTACATTAACCGCTTCACCGCTGTTGTTTTTCTGGATAATGGCCGCTGCTCCCACCCGGGATACCTTGCCGTGAAATTCCCGCCCCGGCAAAGCCAGGCAACTAATCCTGACCTCCTGCCCGGCTTCCAGATTGCCGGCATCGATTTCATTTACCGTCGCCGTAACTTCGAGCATATCTTCGCTGCCCAGTTCCATTACCGAGCTGCCTTCCAGTACCCGGTTGCCCTCTTTGGCATTAACGGCGATAACCACTCCATCAAAAGCAGCCACGAAAGTGGCCAGATCCAGCCGCTCTTTAGCTTGTTCCACTTCCTGCTGGGCCAACTCCACCTGCGCCTTTAAAGAAGCCTTCTCGCGGCTGGCAGCCTTCTGTTCCAGTTTGATTTTGGCTTCATTATACAGGGCCTGCGCTTTAGCTTCTTCCACCTGCGCCGCTTCCCGTTCCTCGATGTTTACAGCGCCGGCGTCATACAAGTGTTCTACGCGCTCCAGATGATTGTTAGCTTTCTGATATTGAACCTCCGCCTCTTTCAGCTTTAGCTCATCGTTTACCGCCTCCGCTTTGGCCAGTTCGGCTTCTCTGGCCGCCAGGAGAGCCAGCGAATTCTTATATTTGCGGGCCAGTTCCAGGCTGTCCAAACGCCCTAGAACCTCGCCCTTTTTAACCCGGTCTCCGGCTTTGACCTTGAGCTCCATCAAGGTGCTGTCGACCGGGGTAAAGAAGTCCTGCCGGGCAACCGCCTCCAAATGGCCGTTACTAACTACGGTCCTTTCGATATCCTCCAATTCTACGGTGGCCATCTCTACCGGCAAGGGCTGTTCTCCCCTGCTGGCCATGAATGTCCCCAGGGCAATCAATAATAGCAGAATTATAACTGTAATCCATTTTTTCCGGGTGGAGATGTTCTTGATTTTTGTTTTCCATTTCCCACCCACCCCCTCCGATAGTAATTTCACAAGCCTGACCTCCATCTGTGCTACCCGATTTTTTTATAATCATGAAGTACCCCGGTCAATTTATTCCAGGGAAAAAACGTCATATCAACGTCTTGTCTTTTTCTACGACAAATTTATGCCAAGCTTACAGGATATTTTAAAATTTTCATACGATTAAGAAAAAACCCTGCAATTTAAAAAATTATTATGAATAAAAGGGTGAACTGCCGTAAGAGGCTCGCAGAAGATAATGGGCATTGTTCATATTTTGGAGTTAGCGTACAATAAAGCTATAATGTATATACTATAGATAAATAAATTAGAAAAAGGGGAGAAAAAGATGGGAAAAGCTAAAATCTTTGTTCGTGAACGCAGAAAGGTGGAACAGGGCGAAAAGAAATCTCGTTTTAATGTGGTAGGTGTGGCGGGGACAGACCTTAAGATTTACTCTAATCATATCCGGAAAATGGAAATTGAGCAGATTGCCCGGGAAATAGACGGTGAAGTAGTCTATCTTCAGGCAGGGAAAGATGAAGAGCTGGATGATGAAGAAGATTAAAGAGGGGGCAAAGAGAATATGCCTCTAATTAGAGAAAGAGACAGTAAAAGGCTGCATGTTAAAAGCAAGCTAATGGGAGAATCCCTGGTAGGCAAGGGCTTTTTGAAGAGCCTGGAGTACGGGGAACAATTTCGGGCTTTGCCCAATGTCAATGTGGTAAAAATGGGAGGACAGAGCATAACTGACCGGGGAGCCCGGGCGGTTTTGCCGCTTATCAAGGAAATAGTTGAAAATGCCCGTAAGCACAAGATGATTATTTCTACCGGTGGAGGTACCCGCTCGCGACATGTTTATGCCATTGCTATGGAACTGGGTATGCCTACGGGGATAATCTCCAAGCTGGGACAGAGCGTATCCGAGCAAAACTCCTTGATGATTTCCACCCTCTTAAGCCCCTATGGGGGGATTAAAGTAGGTCATGACGACATCCCCAAGCTGGCCGCTTTTTTCATGCAAGGCTGCATTCCGGTTATTCACGGGATGCCCCCCTATGGCTACTGGGAGCATCTGCCCCGGGAAGGGCGTATTCCCCCCAACCGTACCGATGTGGGGGCCTATCTTTTGGCTGAGGTCATTGGGGCCAGACAGTGCATTTTTATTAAGGATGAAGAGGGACTGTTTAGCGACAACCCCAAGGTGAACAAGCAGGCCGAATTTATCCCGCGTATAGGAGCCCAGGAATTACTGAATAAAGATCTGGAGGATTTGGTTGTAGAAAGAGCAGTACTGGAGATGCTCGTTCGCTCCCAAAGCGTTAAAGAGATTCAGATAATCAATGGTTTAAAAGAGGGCAATCTTAGTCGGGCCTTAAACGGTGAACATATCGGTACAATTATTTATAAAGACATCTAAGAAATTTTCCTGTGAAAAGCAATTAAGAGCTCTGTCCTGACAGGGCTTTTTCTTTCTGATTATTCCCAGGCAGAAGGAAGGGCTACTTTTCTGTGGAAATACCTCAATATAGAAGGCTCCCGGTTTAATAACCGGCAAAAGTCGACAAGAGGGATAACGGACTTTTACCGAACATCAGTATAATCCTATGGTACAATTCCCCTATCCGCAGCATTAAATAAAAACAAAGTTCCTATTAGGGTGACAGGAAAAACCACCCATGCAAGTTATTTCAACACACCGCTGCAACGAGGCGGGGGATTAGTACCCGACGCCTGCCTTGATATAGGAACCCGACCGCTTAAAGAAGCACCCTGCAGGCACCACTGATGTTCGCTTCGCTCACTATTATGGATGCGGGGGGCATTTTTTGCCTCGTTATAAGGTGGAGGATTTATGCTTAACGCTGATTTGCTCTGGCAATTGTTGGATTATCTATATATCTTAAATATATTATTTGCTATAGGGATAATTTTTTATGAACGACGTAATCCTACTGTTACCCTGACCTGGCTGTTGGTTTTGTTTTTAATGCCGGTTCTGGGACTAATACTCTATCTCTTCCTGGGCCAGGATTTGCGTAAAAAGAAGATGTTCTATCTCAAAAAAGAAGAAGAAGAGAGCTTTTTACCTAAATTAGAGCAACAAGATCAATATTTGCATAACAATCAGATGCTTTTCTTAAACCCTCGCAGCAGTGAATACCGGGACATTATTCACCTGCACCTGAATAGCAGCCAATCCCTCTTCAGCCAGAATAATAAGGTGGATATATTCAACGATGGGCAGGAACTTTTTCAGGCTATGGCCGCAAGCATTCAACGGGCGGAAAAATATATTCACCTGGAATACTATATTATTCAGAATGATGCTACCGGCCGGAGTCTTCGGGATATTCTCAGCCGCAAAGCTGCGGAAGGAGTAGAAGTGAGGTTGCTGTATGATGGAATGGGCTGTATTCACCTGCCCCGCCGCTTTTTTCAGCCGCTTCTACAAGCAGGGGGAGAAGTTGCCAGCTTTTTACCACCATTCTTTCCTTTTGTAAATCTGCGGATGAATTATCGCAACCATAGAAAAATATGCATTATTGATGGTGAAGAAGGTTATATCGGCGGCTTTAATATCGGTGATGAATACCTGGGTCTGTCTAAAAAATATGGCTACTGGCGGGATACCCACCTGCGTATTCGCGGGACGGCCTTGGATGGCCTGCATTTACGCTTCCTCCTGGATTGGCGCTATGCTTGTGACCATGATTTTCAGTTGCGGGAAGATTTTTTCCCCCAGCGCGCCCCCCAGGGCAATACCGGGGTGCAAATCGTATCCAGCGGGCCGGATGCCAAATGGAGTTCTATAAAAGACGGCTTCCTGAAAATGATTGGCAGCGCCCGGCAAAATATCTATATACAGACTCCCTATTTTATTCCCGATGAAAGTATTCTCGCTGCCTTGAAAATTGCTGCTTTATCTGGATTGGATGTGCGTTTGATGATACCGGGCAAGGCGGATCACCTAATTGTGCATTGGGCCAACCTTTCTTATGTTGGGGAAATGCTGGAAGCAGGGGTCAGGTGTTATGCTTACTCTGAGCAAAGATTCCTGCACAGCAAGGTCATGATGGTCGATGGCTTTGTTAGCACGGTGGGGTCAGCGAACATGGATATACGCAGCTTCCATCTTAATTTTGAGGTTAATGCCTTTATTTATGACGAAAGTGTATGCCGCAACCTGCAAGCGGCTTTCTTCCGCGATATTAAGAATTCTCAGGAGATTACTATGGAAATATACCGGGCCCGGCCAGTGTACGCGCGGATGAAGGAGGCTGTTTCCCGCCTGCTCTCCCCGCTACTTTAAAGGAGTTTATTATCCATACATAGTACCCTTCGGGTATAAGTGATGCTTTCTGGTCTTAAGGTTCTCCAAGAAAAATGCCCATTGCTATCGTTTTAGTTTTATAATGAGGTATAGAATAGCTCGTAATAAATTATTCAATGGAGGTGTTGGTCTTGAGTCATCATGCAACAATTGAAGTGGACAAGGCAGCTTTGTTTAAGAGCCTGGAGCAAGGTATCCTGGCTTTTGAAAAGGGTTTTCCCCTGGAGGATTTTAAAAAGGGTAACTATGGGCAGCATCCGCTGATAACCCTTTTAACCTGTGCGGATTCCCGTATGCCGGTTAATATTTTCGGTGATATTTTTAATCGCATTTTTTCCGTGGAAAACATCGGCAACCAGGTTAAAACCAATGAAGGTTCCGTTCTTTATGGTCTTCTGCACCTGCATACCCCGTTGATGATTGTGGCCGGGCATAGCGATTGTGGAGCTATAAAGGCGGCGGAATCCAATTTCGTTGATGAGCCTATGGGTATTCGGAATGAATTATCCATAGTCAAGAATTCACTGGAAGAGGCCCGGCGTAAAAGCGGACTCAGTTTTGACGATGAGCCGGGGCTGAAGTTCAGCAAGCTGGCCGAAGTTAATGTGGATAGGCAGATAGATTATCTTTTAGCTAATTATGCCGTGGCCGATCTGGTGGAAAAAAATGAACTTTTGCTGCTGGGAGTAATGATGGATCTGCATAATATCTATGGCAATGGTTATGGAATGCTTTATACCAGCAATATCAACGGTGAGCGCAATAGCAGCATATTAAAGAGCTATTCCCATTTGGGTTTGCTGGCTGACCGCGCCCGGCGTCTGACTTCGTATTAACCCCCTTGAACAGAGCCCACAACCGCCAACGAAAATAGGGGCATTACAGGTGGCTATTTTAAACGCAGACTCCACAGGTCCGCGGGTCACAGCCAGGGATGAGGAGTGAGTTATTAGTTGTGCTTGAACAGTAAGATGTGGGAGGGAAGAACCTCACCCCCTTACCCCTCGCTTTTTAAATTAAGGAGGAGCAGTACGGCAATTTCAAACTGCCTGCTCTTTCCTTGATAGAGACGAAAAATATATCAACAGGACCGTCCGAAACCACTGAAAAAGTCCGGGAAAAGTCCGATAAAAACATAAAAAGCATACCCGCCTATAGTATAATTAAGTTAGCACAACCAAACAACACCAGAGGGGGAATGCTTTTCATGTTAGTTGAAACCACCGTTAAACAAGGCAGCTTCTACAACGTATTATACCAAATGATTCCGGATAATCACATACTCAAACGGATAGATTCCGCCATAGATCTCAGCTTTGTCAATGAACTATTGGCAGATAGATATTGCAAAAACTTTGGCAGACCAGCTAAAGAACCAGAGATGATGCTAAGAATACAAATCTTAAAATATCTATACAACCTGTCTGATGAACAATTGATACAGGATTTGAGCGTAAACCTGGCTTACAAATGGTTTGTAGGACTTAACCCCGAAGACCCATTGCCTGAAACCAGCCTACTGACCAAATTCCGTACCCAACGCTTAAAGGATATCAGCATGGATGCCATTATTACCGAAATAGTAAGGCAATGCATTGAAAGGGGCATAATCAAAGGTAGTAACGGCATCGTTATTGATACCACCCATATTGAAGCCAATACTATTAAAAAAGTACCCGAACGCATCATGAAGCAGTTGGCCAGAAACATTTTCAAGGCCATGGGGCAGGAAGAATACGAAATACCGGATTATACCCAAATAGAAGATCATGTTGCAGCCAAACAAATTATGAAAGATTATCTGGAAGACCTGATAGAACAAGTAAGCAAAGAAAGCTCCGAGGAAGTCATCCAGGCAGTCCAGGAAGCCCAGGAAATCTTAGAAAGCGATCTGTTCATAGAACAAAAAGGCATCCGTTCCCTGGTAGACAAAGATGCCCGAGTAGGCCACAAAACCAAGACCCAAAACTTCTATGGTTACAAGGCAGAAATATGCCAAACTACCAATGGCAGTTTAATAACTAGCATTACCATAGAACCCGGTTCCTATGTTGATGGCAGCAATTTCAAAGAGCATCTTGAAGAAACCCAAAAATCCGGATTGACCGTAACCGGAGTATATGGCGACAAAGCTTATTTCCGTCCCGACATCCTTAACCTGATCAAGGAAAATCAAGCAACATCATATATACCGGTAAGCGCTAGTGCTTACAAAATTGATGAAAAGCTATTTAGTTATAACAAGGACAGTGACCAATGGTTTTGTGTAATGGGAAATGAAACGGTGAAAATAAAATCCAAGACCCGTGAACGGAACGGCAAAAAACAAAAGTACCTGGATTACACTTTTGAACGTGAGTTCTGTCGCAATTGTCCTCGACGAAGTGAATGCATAGGTAAAAGTAAGCGTATAGCCAAGTTAATGACCATCAGCATAAATACCCCTGAGTTGTATGAATACAGCCAAAGAGCTAAAACCTCGGATTTCGTTGAGGAATACCGAAAGCGAGCGAAGATCGAACCCAAGAATGCAGAACTAAAAAGATTCCACGGATTGGACCGGGCCAAAGGCTACGGTCTACGAAGTATCCGCATTCAGGCCAAACTAACAGCCCTATCGGTAAATTTAAAGCGGATAGCCAAGCTGGTATCCGCCTTAAAGGGTTTACATGTTCTCATTTTGAAGTTATTATCTCCGTTAGTGGTTAACCGACCAGATTGTGACTGGGTAGCCGCCCAGGCGGCTTAAAAAGGATACTTTTTCAGTGGTTTCGGACCGTCCCTGTGATATGCTTGACAAAAAGAGCTGGCTTAAATCTTTAGCAGCTTTTTCGAAGCTTAGCCCGTTTTCCAGCAGAAAGTCCGGGTTTAAAACCGCTTGAATGGATGTGCTTATTACGGTAACCAGTATGAGCGGATCGCAATCCAGCAGGAACTCGGTACCCTCCTTTTGACTTATGGCACTAATAACCGCCTGCACTCGTTCCAGGCGGAAGCGGTCGATTTTTTGCCAGAGATGGGGGTAATATTGCCGCAGGTCATTTAGCCCGCTGGTACTGATGATAAAATGGCCGTGCTTAAAGAGATAATTTAGAATGTAATTAGAAATATTTATGGGGTCGCTTTCCACCGCCAGGATATGGTCGGCTGCAGCCGCCACTTCAACCAGGAAGCGGTTTACAGCGGCCTCAATTATTTCATCCTTACTGCGAAAGTAACGGTAGATAGTTCTTTTGCTTATTCCCGCTTGGTTCGCCAGTTCATCTACGGTGAATCCATGCAGGCCCCGCAGCCGGGCCAGCTCAAGACAGGCATTACAAATCCGTTCCTCCATATCCATAATTATCTCGCCTCCTTCCTGCCAGGCATAAATTTCGTTTATTCTTGTATCCGCTTGTTCAAGCTATTTTTTTCTTAAACTTCAGGGTGCTTATCCCCAGAAACAGCAGGCTGAAGACCAGCAATGCGGCAACTTGACCCAAGAGGTATTGAAAACCTATACCTTTGAGGACTATCCCTCTGATTATGTCCAGGTAATAGGTCAAAGGGATTATGTCGCTGATATAGTAGCTTATCCGGGGCATGGCCTCACGGGGGAACATAAAGCCGGACAAGAGTATGCTGGGCAGCATGACAAAGAAAGACATCTGGAACGCCTGCATCTGGTTTTTGGCTATATTGGAAATCATGAGGCCCAGGCCCAGGGAAGCAGTGATAAAAAACAGGGTAAGAAGATAAAGCTCTAAAAGGCTGCCGCGGATAGGAACCTGGAAGAAGAGCGCCCCTACCAGCAAAGCCACCGTAATCTGAATGTAACCCAGGGCAATATAGGGAATTATCTTGCCCAGCATTAACTCATAAGGGCGCAGGGGAGTTACTATCAGTTGCTCCAGAGTACCCCTTTCCCGCTCGCGGACAATGGCTACAGCTGTGATAATAACCATGGTCATGGTTACGATTATACCCAGTATGGCCGGTACCATATAATAAGCGGTAACCCCGTCCGGGTTGTACCAGGGGCGTACGCGTATATCATAAGGGGGGGCATCCAGATTCATTTTCTGGAACAGTAGTTGCTGTGACTTGATTAAGCCGATGGAATTGGCTATGGCTATAGCCTGATTGGCCACCATATTATCGCTGGCATCCACTATCACCTGTACCGGGGCACTTTCTCCACGCTGGAGCTGCCGGGCAAAGTCGGGAGGGAAAATTATTCCGACTCGGGCCTGGCCGCTGTCGATGCTTTGAGTTACCGCGTCATAGCTCAGGGCGACTTCGTTGAGGTCAAAGTAGCCGGAGGCGGAAAAAGCGTTTAAAAGCTCCCGGCTTTCCGGGGAAAGAGACTGGTCGAAGACCACCGTCGATATGTGCTTGACATCGGTTTGGATAGCATAGCCAAAAAGGAGCAACTGGATCAAAGGAATCATGAATATCAGGGCCAGGGTCATCCGGTCTCTTTTCATCTGGATAAATTCTTTTTTAATTACGGCAAAAATCCGGCTCATCATTTTCCTCCCGCTCTTTTTTTCGGGCTAGGGCAACAAAAACATCATCCAAAGAAGGGGTTATAGGTAGGGGCTGGATGCCGGTGGCTTCCTCCAGGAGAGCTGCTGCCTCGTAGCTCTCTACCAGCACATGCAAGCGCAAGCCGTAAACCGAGCATTCCTTCACATAAGGAAGACTCTGGATAAAGGCGCTTTGCTGCAGAGGGTCGGGAAGCTCAATTTCCAGCAATACTCCCTCTATAACACTGTTCTTTAATCGATCAGGGCTATCCAAAGCCAGCAAGCGGCCCTGGTTGAAAAAGGCTATCCGGTCACAACGCTCAGCCTCGTCCATAAAATGGGTGCTGACGATTACCGTAGTTCCGCCGGCGGCCAGTTCCTGGATAAGGTTAAAAAAGGCCCGGCGGCTAGAGGGACTGACCCCGCTGGTAGGCTCATCCAGAAAGAGCAGGTCGGGTTCCGATATGATAGCGGAACCCAGGGCCAGGCGCTGTCGAAATCCGGGGCTCAAGGTGGCCACCAGCTGTTTTTCCCGCTCTTGCAAACCGGCCAGAGCTATCATCTCGTCCACTTTTTGGCGCCGCTCCCGGTAGGGAATGCGGTAAAGCCCGGCGAAAAAGTCGAGATTCTCCCGTACGGTCAAATCATCATAGAGGCTAAACTTTTGGGACATATAACCAATACGGGTTTTTATTTTTTCACTTTCAGTTTTCAAATCATAACCTAAAACCCGGCCACTACCGGAACTGGGTTCCAGGATTCCGCAGAGCAAGCGTATGCTGGTGGATTTCCCGGCGCCGTTGGGCCCCAGAAAGCCGCAAACTTCACCACTGCGGATTTGCAGGTTTACCCGATCAACTGCGGTAAACTCTCCGAATTTCCGGCTCAAATCCCAGGTTTCAACCGGCAGATCCGGCATCAGACTTCACCTCCCGCAAAGCCTTTTGCTTCAGCCAGGAAAACAAACAGCTCTTCCATGGAAGGGGCTGCCTCCACAATGGACTCCGGCTCCAGACCCTGGGAAAGCAACAATTCTTCCAGCCGGTGGCGGGAATTCTCCACTTCTTTAACTACCAGGCGGTACTTATAACCATAGAAGGAGGCATCCAATATTCCGGGAAGAGAATCAAAAAAATGAGGATCTCTAAGGGGGGCTCTTAGTTCCAAAATGCGAAAAGGGAAACTCAGCTTAATTTCTGCCGGTGGAGCTACTACCTCCAGGCGGCCTTCATTGATAAAAGCTACTTGATGGCAGAGTTCAGCTTCATCCATATAAGGAGTTGAGAGCAGTATCGTCATCCCCCCACGATTCAGATCATAGAGTATCTGCCAGAATTCCTGCCGGGATTGGGGATCTACCCCGTAAGTTGGTTCATCCAGAACCAGGATTTGTGGCCGGGTAATCAAGGCACAGCTCAAGGCCAGTTTTTGTTTCATGCCCCCGGAAAGCTGTTCTCCCAGACGCTGTTCAAAACCAGCCAGGCCAGTGCGTTCCAAAATCTCTTCTGCCCGTTCTCTGATCAAGCTCTTATGCAGCCCATAGAGAGAAGCGAAAAAATCTATGTTCTCCATTACGCTCAAGTCCCCGTAAAGGCTGAATCTCTGCGGCATGTAGCCCAGGTCTTGGCGTTCAATTTTCTCCGGGGGAAGACCCATAAGCTGCACTGCGCCCGAATCAGGAGTGATCAGGCCGCAGATCATACGCAATAGAGTGGTCTTGCCGGCCCCATCCGGTCCCAGCAATCCGGTTATAGAATTTTTCTTAACCTGCAGGTTTACCCCCTTGACCGCCGGGATAGGGCCAAAGCTTTTAGTTAGTTGGTTGCAGTGAATCATGGCGTCATCTCCTGCCAAATAATATCGGCTGGCATACCCGGTTTGAGAATGCCGTTCGGGTTGCTCGTTACAGCAATCTTCACCGGGAAGACTACATTGGCGCGCTCTTTTTTGGTCTGAATGCTCTTAGGGGTAAATTCCCCCCGGGAAGATATTTCTTTAACTACTCCGGAAAAGACCTGCTCGCAACCACTCACGCTGATATTTACCTTCTGCCCCAATTTAATCCGGGGCAGTTCATCGGTGGGAATATAAACTTTTATCCACAGGTGATGCAAATCTGCCAGAGTGGCTAGGGTAGCTCCCATGGTGACAAACTCACCTTCTTCAAAATTCTTACTGATCAAGGTTCCCTCCAAGGGAGACAGCAATTTGAGGTCATCCAGCAAGGCTTCGCTGCTTTTCAATACCGCTTTACTGCGCTCCAGTTCCGCAGCGGCAGCTGATATGGCTCCCGGTCGGCTGCCCGATTCCAGAAGGCTTAACCTGGCTTCAGCTGCGGTAAGCTCGTTTTTCCTAAGCTCGCTGTTTAAACGGCTCTGCTCCAATTTTTCCTCGGCAATGGCTCCTTCGGCAAAAAGCTCTTGCATACGCTCCAATTCTCGCTCCGCTTGTTCATAGGTACTTCCGGCCATATTTACCCGGGCCAGGGCTTCTTTTATTTCCTGGGAACGCGCTCCGGATACCAGGTCATCCAGCCGTGCCTGTGCCGCCAATACTCCCAGGGCATCCCTTTCTTTCTGAGCCAGCAGATCATGGCGACTCAGTTCTGCTACCAATTGTCTAGCCTCGACCGAGTCTCCCGCCTGGGCTTTAAAGCTCTTTATAGTGCCGCTGACCCGGGCTTTCAATTCCACGCTGGTAGCCTCAATGGTTCCTGTAGCCTGAAGACTTGGTTTGTTTTCGCCCCAGTAATTCTGGTATAAGAGAAAAAGGCAAAGACCCAGAATAGTTAGGAGCAGGAGCAAGACGATAATATTTTTGCGCTTCATCAACACACCTCCGGTAGACCAAATGCTGGGGTAGGTAAACTAAAAAAACTCAAATAGTTTACCTGGTTTCATTATAAGCGGCTGGCGGCAAATGGCAAGCAGTTTTTATAAGTGCGGGATGAGGTTAGCTGTAAAGGCAATAAAGGGAATAGTCAAATTGAGTTATATGAACAATAGATGGTATAATTTTATCAATAAGTCTTGGAATGTTTGGGCTTTTATAAAGCAATAAATTAAATAGTGGAAGTAAAAAAGTTTGCGGAGGAGGCTGGAAGCAGTTGCTATGGAAAATATTATAGTGTTTGCTCCCCATCCTGATGACGATATAATTGGCTGTGGCGGCAGTATTGCCCGGCAGCTGCAACAGGGAAATAAGGTTTCCATAGTCTATCTTACTTCCGGGGATGCGGGAAGCTTGAAACATATAAAGAGGAGAATGGTGCAAATCCGGGAGGAAGAAGCACGGAAGGCCGCAGCCTTGCTTGGGGTCAGCGAGCTCTTTTTTTTCCGCAATCCTGATGGGTATTTGGAGTTTAAACGGGATAATCTGGTAAAAATCATTACCCTGATCCGGGAAAAGAGGCCTATAGCGGTATACATACCACATAGTAAAGATCAGGTCAGGGATCACCGGGTTACCCACGAACTGGTAGTGGAGGCTTGTCATAGGGCAGCAGGGCCCTGGTTTCAAGAATGTGAAGGCCAGCCCTGGTCAGTGGGAAATATTTTTGGTTATGAAGTCTGGACGCCCCTGCAAGATCCAGCTTATGTTGAAGATATAAGCGAATTTATGGAAGTTAAACTCGATGCTCTGAGACTGCACCGTTCTCAATTAGAGGAAATCCGCTATGATGAGGCTATAATGGGCTTGAACCGCTACCGGGGAATAATGACGGGAGAAGGGGATTATTGCGAGTGCTTTGAACTGCTCCGGGCCAATATTTCTATAAAAAGGGGGGCATTATGAACTGGGAATCTACGCCAGTTCTGATGCTAACACCTTTCCACCATATGCAGCGGGGGAATACCTTGACCACGCTGCGCCTGCAAACGGCCTTAAGACAGCGAGGTTTCACCGTGGATCTTTTGTCTTTGGAGGAAAAGGGATGGCGGGATAGCCTGCGCGAGTATCTAATTAACGGCAAGTATTCGCTGGTGCACGGTTTTAATGCCCGCTATTTTGGCGGGGTGCTGACGGAGTTTCCTGAGCTCCGAAATTTGCCGCTTATTCTAACCACAACCGGCAGCGATTTAAATTATGATCTCAAGAACTCGGGGAGAGACCTGGTTCTGGCTGCTTTTGCCGCAGCAGAGAAAATCATAGTCTTCCATGATTATTTCCAAAAATTAATTGGGGATGCTTATCCGGAGTATTGTTCTAAGCTTTCAACCATACCCCAGGGAGTATGGCTGGAAGAAAGTCCTCCCATAAAACGAGAAATGATAGGGCTGGCAGCAGATAATATCGTATTTGCTCTGCCCAGCGGCCTCCGTCCAGTAAAAGATATCGAACTGGCTATTGATGGGCTGCAAAGGGTGTATAAGGATTTTCCTGAGCTTCGTCTGCTGATTATTGGCCCAGTGATTGATCGGGACTATGGCCAAAAGATCAAGCAGCGGGTAAGTGAGCTGAATTGGGTATTTTATCTGGGAGAAGTTTTACATAGTGATATGGGAAACTATTTGTCGCTGGCTGATGTAATACTCAACACCTCCCAGGCGGAAGGACAACCCCAGGGATTGCTGGAGGGTATGAGCCAGAACAAACCGGCTATATTGACTGCTGTACCGGGAAATCTGGACATTATTGAGGAAGGACGGCAAGGATACTATGTAAGGAACCAGGAGGAATTGGCTGTGGCAGCCCGGAAGATGCTGTCCTCGGCGGAAAGCCGTCAAAGAATGGGCTGGGAGGCCGGGAAACTGGTAAAAGAAAAATTCTCGCTGGCCAGGGAAATACAGAGCTATGCAGAATTATATCGTCAAGTCCTTAGTCCTTAAGCCCAATATAGCTGATACGGGGACGTTGACACGGGGACGGGGTTGTTGACAACTTTATCCTTCATGTCAAAAAACTATTTTTGTACTAACCCCACTGACCGCAACCTTAATAGCGACCGCAGGGAGCACCAGGCGTACCCGCAGGATGCAACCTTAATAGCGATCGCAGGGAGCACCAGGCGTAGCCGCAGGATGAGGGGTGCAGGGTGAGGTCCACAACCACCGATGAAAATAGGGGCATTACAGGAGGTTATTATAGATGCTGATTCACGTAGATGCATTATAATATATATCAGAAGAACCGTCCCCATGATATACATACGAGGAGAGTTTTACTATGAAAGTACATGTCCTGGCCAGTGGGAGTACAGGAAATGCCGTTCTATTCCAGTTTGGAGAAAGCAAAATACTGGTGGACGCCGGCATCAGCTGCCGCCGGATTGAGAACGGACTCCAGGCAATAGGTACGAGAGCGGGGGAATTGGACGCAGTATTGCTTACTCATGAACATACAGATCATATTAAAGGACTGGATGTATTTATCCGCAAGTACCAACTTCCTGTTTTCGCCCGACCGGCTACCTGGAGCAAGATTGATTGCCGTAAAAAATTTCCCGGGGAATGTATTAAAGAGTTGGAGGGGACTTTTTCCCTGGGAAAGGTATTGATAGAACCCTTCGCTATTTCCCACGATGCCATTGATCCGGTAGGATTTTGTTTTTATTATGGGAAACGAAAAGCGGTAATTGCAACTGACCTGGGAATGGTAAGTAGGGAAGTGGAAAAGGCTCTATCTTTTTCTGATATTGCCGTTTTGGAATCCAATCATGATCCCCAAATGCTTAAAAATGGGCCTTATCCCCCTTATCTTAAAAAACGTATAGAAGGCAGGGAAGGTCACCTCTCGAATTTTGATACTGCCCGCCTGCTGAGTACTGTGCCCCGCCATAATCCCATGCAGGTTTTACTGGCCCACATCAGCCAGCAGAATAATCATCCTATGCTGGCTCAGCAAACCGTAAGTAAAATTATGCAAGATTCGGGTTGTGAAGTAGGTCGAGAAATCGGTATATATCCCACTTTTCCTCACCACGGGATTACCTGTACCATGACCAGAGTATTTGCCGTTAATGCGCCTCTTTTTCAATGGGCAGATTTACTGGCGAAGCAGGACGGAAGGGGGAAAGCCAATTGAGTACAAAAGGCCTAAATTCGGATACTTCGAAGGAAACGGAAGCTCTGCTCTTGGAGTTGGGTCGGCAGGAAAAGGAGAAATTGGAGAAACTAAATCAGCGCATTGCTGAACAATGGAAAAAGAACCGAGACTTGCAGAGCGAGATTTTTGCTATGATACGGGAATTAATGCTGGTGCAAAGCCTGGATGGAAAAATTAGCCAGCAGGTACTGCGGCAGGTAATGATATGGGAGGAAGCCCGTAAAAAGGGAAGGGAAATAGTAAGAGCAGAAAGTGAGCGTGCTGGAGAAAGCCAGGAACAGTTGCGGGATTCACTCCGCTTGTTGGATCAAATCTACCAGCAAGCAGGAGTAGTTTGCCCCGAAATGCCTGCTCCAGGGGAGAAGAAGCAGAACTTATCAGAAGAACCGTTCCATGAAATATTACGGGATAGGGGTTGATGAAGTTTGGCTTTCAAACGCCGCTTTATTTCAGAACCAGAAGCCAGAGAGCAACTATTGGCCGAAAGGCAAGAAGAAATGAAAAAGATTATTGAGGAGCGGGAAGAGATCCTGGAGAAATTACAGGAAGAAGAGCAAAATCTCCGGGTAGAACATGAGTATCTACAAGGTCAATTGCAAGCTGCTGTTGAGCACAAGGATATGCTGCAGGAACTCTTGCCGTTGATAGAAATCTATCTTCACCGCAGCCGGGAGCATTGCTTAAAAGATATCCGTTGTTTTTGGGAGATGGCCAGCGGTCTTTGTTCCCCATCAGAAGGGAAAAATGAAGCAATTGACTATGAACCGCTGCTTCTGGAAATTACAGAAAATTATAAACGAGCAGAGGATGAATATTCTGCCGGAAGAGAAGAAAACAAAGCTGCTGGCAAGCTAGATGAAACTTCCACACCGTCCCATTCTCGCCGCGCCTTTATTACTGATGATGATAGCATCATCCGCTCCTTGCTGAAGATTATCCTGGAAAGGGAAGGTTTTGAGGTTATTGAGTCGGGTGATGGGCGTGACGCCAGCCGGCGCATAGCTGAAATGGAGCCTCCGGATATTTGCATATTGGATATAATGTTGCCATTTATAGATGGTCGCCAATTGGTTCGGCAAATCCGGACTAAATCTAGCTGGAAGTCTACTCCGATTATTATGCTTACCTCCAGCTCCAGTGAAAAAGAAATTGTAGATCTCCTGGAGGCCGGGGCCAATGACTATATGTTAAAACCCTTTAATACCAGGGAACTATCCGCGCGGGTACGGCGGTTGACCGGATATGAGATTAAGGGTGATTGAACTCCAACGGGAGCAACTGTAGAAGTGAAGGTGAAAATGCTATGAACAAGCTCATTGCCCATCCAGAGCCAATTATTAACCTGGTTATACTGCTTGCCATAGGAATTATTACTACATCCTTACTTTTACTATTGCTAATGCTGAGGGTGCGCCTGCACCAGGCGACCCAGGAAGATCACAAGAAGCAGTTGCTGTGTATTTGGGAACCGGTGCTGGCAGCGGCCAGTATTGATTGTTCTGCCGTACAGTTGCCTGCTTTGGCTAAGAAGGATTACCCTGATGTTCTAATTTTATGGAATCGTTTTCAAGAATCCATGCGTGGCGAGTCTAAAGAAAACCTGATTATACTGGGGCAGAAGCTGGGTATTGAAGCTCTGGTAGAACGCATGTTAAGCAGCAAAGATGAATCGGAGCGAACCATTGCGGCCCTTACCCTGGGCAATATGGGTGCTAGAGAGTCCTGGCCAGCTTTAGAGAAAATGGCATTAACAGAAGTTGGACTATCAGGTCAGGTTGCTGCACGAGCCCTGGCCCGTATAGATTCAAAAGCTGCCGGTCCCATCCTGATACCTCTCTTCATCCAGCGTCATGAGTGGCCGCAAAGTAGAGTGGCCGCGATTCTCAGTGATATGGGGGCTGAGGTTATTACCACCCCCATGATATCCGCGTTATTGAGAGCTTCTCCCGAAGAACTGGCCCGTTTTTTGCGATACCTGCCTTTTGCCTATCAAAGTGAGGCACTTGAGGCCCTGCGGCTATTGCTGTCTGAGCACAGCGAAGCAGAAGTTTTGACCGCCTGTCTGGTAGCCATGAGGAATTTGGCTGAAGATCGTGATATAGCTGTGATAAAGAACTTCCTTCATCATCCTGAATGGGCGGTGCGGGTTCAGGCGGTAAATACCATGGCCCGGCTGGCCCGTCGTGAGGATCTGCCGGAAATAATAGCTTTACTGTCTGACCCCAACTGGTGGGTGCGTTATCGCTCAGCCCAGGCTTTGGCGGAACTCCAATTTATCAGTTGGGAAAAGCTAGAAGAAATTATAAACCAACAGGAAGATCGTTATGCCCGAGATGCCTTAACCCAGGTAATGGCGGAAAAGCAAATTAGGGAGAAGAAAAGATGAAAGTTCTTATAATCTTACAATGGATATTTCTTCTTTATATGCTGGGTTTGAGTTTGAGTTACCTGATCTTAAATCTCATTTCCATTGTCACCATCACGCGTTATATGCGTTCCCATCGTTTGAGCGATTTTCTGGAGTCATTTTCCGATTATGAATTACCCATAAGTATTTTAGTACCTGCCTACAACGAGGAATCCACAGTGGAATCAACCGTTCGCTCCCTCTTGCAGCTATCCTACTCGGAGTTCGAGGTTATCGTAATAAATGATGGTTCTCGTGACCGTACCTTATCGATTCTGCAAGAAAGCTTTGGCCTGGTTAAAGTTCCCGAGGCTTACCAGCAGCGCTTGCCGGTTAAAACCATACGCGGCTTCTATAGATCAAGCTATTATCCCAATCTGCGGGTAATCGATAAAGAAAACGGAGGGAAGTCCGATGCCTTGAACTCCGCTATTAATACCTGTCGCTATCCCTTGTTTTGTTCGGTGGATGCTGACTCCATCCTGCAACGTGACAGCTTGAAACGGGTGGTACAACCCTTTCTCGAGAATCCTTTGACTGTGGCTGTAGGGGGAACTATTCGTATAGTAAATGGCAGTACGGTAGAGGGAGGATTCCTAACGAAAGCAGGCCTGCCAGGCAAGATGCTGGTTCGTTTTCAGATTATCGAATACTTAAGGGCTTTTCTATTTGGACGTTTGGGCTGGTCTCCGCTAAACGCTATACTGATAATATCTGGTGCTTTTGGGCTTTTTCGCAGGGAACAGGTCATAGAAGCCGGGGGTTACAGTACTGATACGGTAGGAGAAGATATGGAACTGGTGGTACGGCTCCACCGAATGTTAAGGTTAAAGGGGCAGCCCTACCGTATCACCTTCGTTCCCGACCCGATTTGTTGGACCGAGGCTCCAGAGGATCTATCCAGCCTGCGCAGGCAGCGTAGCCGCTGGCAGAAAGGCCTGGCGGAAGCTTTAAGCAAGAATATTCAACTATTGTTTCATCCGCGTAGTGGAACGGTAGGATGGCTGGCTTTTCCCTTTATGATTATTTTTGAGTGGTTCGGGCCGGTAGTAGAAGTAGTAGGCTATCTCTTTGTTCTTTTTGGTTTCTTGACCGGGCTGGTTTCACCGCTGGTTTTTGTAATCTTCTTTACCCTGGCACTGGGTTTTGGTGTATTGATTTCGGTTATGGCCCTTTTATTGGAGATTATCTCTTATCGTATATATTCAGAGCCCCGCCAAATTCTAATTTTGTTCCTGACCGGAATATTGGAAAACTTCGGTTATCGCCAATTAATCAGTCTGTGGCGCTTGGAAGGTCTGGTGAAATGGATTAAAGGTGGCAAATTACAATGGGGAGAGATGGTACGCAGGGCGGATTGGCAGAAGTAGTTTTGCTTGTAAATACCCTCAGCAACCTTAATAGCGACTTGCCACTCAAAGGCCGGCACGGGAGTAAGCGGCTAATCGCTTGCTTTATCCTGCATTCCCCAGCCATAATCTCCCTTGAATTCAACAAAGCGCACTTCTCCCTGGGATTCCTGGCTTAGCTTGCCGTCCTCTCCCTTTTTGACCAGTATTAATTCCTGCATACTGGGGGGGCCTAACGGTAAAAGCATGATGCCACCAACTTTTAGCTGCTCCAACAGGGGTGGGGGAATGGAGGCCGCGCCTGCAGCTGCGATGATGCGATCATAAGGGGCAAATTCCGGCCAGCCTTGACTACCATCACCTATCTGGAAATTAATGTTGCGGTACCCCAGTTCTTTAAGCCTGCTTTGCGCTTTTTTCGATAGCTCCGGTATTAGCTCCATACTGAAGACTTCAGCCGCAAATTCAGCCAGAAAAGCGGTTTGATAGCCGGAACCAGTGCCTATTTCCAGTACCCGGCATTTTTTATTTAGCTCCAGGGCCAGGGTCATTTCCAGCACCAGGCTGGGTTGGGAAATAGTTTGCCCAAATCCGATGGGCAAAGCCTGGTCACAATCAGCCATGTTTTTGTAATCGTCATCAATGAAATGTCTGCGATCCAAACGGTGGAAAAACCGGATTATTTCGCTGGAGCTATCTGCTACGCGCTTCATTTGGCAAGCATTCCTTTCGTAAGTAGTGAGGGGTAATGGGTAAGGGGTTTAAGTTATTTCTTGCTACATCTTACTATTCAAGCGCCTACTAACTTACTTTTCATCGGTGGTCGTGGCCCCCGGGCCATGGGGGGTTAGTAAGAGAATATGGTTTTTGACGCAGAGGGACGCTGATTTTTATGATTAACGCTGATTCTTTTCTAAAATAGCTTAACCTTAACTACTATTTTACAGATGGTTGTAGCCTCTAGCCATGTGGGGTTCTACTGAATTTATTAATATTCATTAGCTTATCCCTATCGCCATTCTAGCATTAATAAAAAAATATGGTTAATTGTAACATCATAATGGGAGTACTTGCTTTTTTACTACATATTTGTCTTATTTTACTCATATATTTTGCAAAAAGGAGGTAGAAGCTCTTGGTACTTAATCTAGCCAAGCACCGGCTGGCTTTTTTTATGGTTCTATTTTCCTGCTTATTCCTGCCTTTCATTTTCAAGTCTGAATCAATAAAAGAAAAAATAAAGCCTGAGCTTGTTGAACAGAAAGCAATTCAGGGAGAATATCTTTCCTGGGAGGAAGTGAACAAGCTATTTCCTAAATACGCCAGGGCAACGCTGGTGGATCTGGATACACAAATGAAATTCCACATACAGAGAAGGGGAGGCAGCTATCATGCTGATGTTCAACCACTGACAGCTGACGACACTTCAATAATGAAAAAGATATATGGTGGGGAGTGGAGTTGGAAGCGAAGAGCCGCTATACTCCAACTGGATAATGGCAGAATGATTGCAGCTTCAATGAACGGGATGCCGCATGGCAGTGGTGCCATACCCAACAACAATTTCCCAGGGCATTTTTGTGTTCATTTTCGGGACAGCACAACCCATGGCAGCCGTAAATCCGATTGGGGTCATAGAATAATGATATGGAAAACTGCCGGAATATTGGATAGAGAACTAAAATTGTTGGAACCGGAGGATATTATCCGGGTGTTTGTGGTGGCAATGGATCAAGGGGATAACAAAATAGCGGGCAAAGTGATGAGCGGTAGTAAAGAGGATGAGCTTTCCCTGGCTGTTGCGGAAATAAAGTATATTCGCCTTGATAAAATAGAAAAAAAAGAAGATAATCTCTACCGGGTTGGTATAAGGCTGGCTTTAAAGGGTTCAAGCCGGGAATATCTGAAAAATGTAGAGGTCAAGATCTTGCAAAAGGATGGAGCATGGTTAATTGATTATGGTTTTTTGCGCCGCTCTTTGCGCAGCCCCCAAAATCTAAAAGCTTTTTCGTAGGTTTACCTGAAGGCCATAGACGCAGAAGGGCGAAGTTGTCAACAACCCCGTCCCCGTGTCAACTCGTGTCAACTAATGGGAGATTAATAAAAAAAGCACTTCCTTAGGTGGAAGTGCTTTTTTGAAGTTCTTTTCAAAAGTATTATTTCCCGGAGGGATGATAATGGGTGTGGAGCAGTTCGTGGGATTTGTGTCCCAGGGGCTCCTTGAGGAAATCTTCATATAGTTTCTTGACTTCAGGATTATCATGGGATTTGCGCAGCGGAAGACCCTCATCTTCAACGTAAATTGCTTCAATTCTTTCTTTCTTCTTGGCAATGGTGGAAGGTATGGGCTGGCCTCCTCCACCGATACAGCCACCAGGACAGCACATTACTTCAATAAAATGATAGGGGGAAGTGCCGGCCTTGATTTCATCCATAATCTTGCGGGCGGCACCCAGAGAGTTGGCTACGGCCACCTTTACTTTAGTTCCGCTCAAATCCACTTCGGCTTTCTTCATACTCTCAAATCCACGAACACCGGTGAAATTGACATCTTCCAGGGTTTGTCCGGTTACTACTTCATATACGGTACGCAGGGCTGCTTCCATAACGCCGCCGGAAGCTCCAAAAATAACCCCTGCACCAGTATAGGCACCCAGTAAAGAGTCAAAATTAGAAGGTTCAAGCTTATCCCAGTAGGCACCTCCCATTCTAAACAGCTTGCCCACTTCCCGGGTAGTAAGCACCAGGTCTACATCACGAAAACCACTGGCATTCATTTCTGGCCGCTGGGCCTCAAATTTCTTGGCGGTACAGGGCATTATGGATACGGAATAAATTTTGGCCGGGTCTATCCCCATTTTCTCGGCCCAATAAGTCTTGGCCAGAGCCCCGAACATCTGCTGCGGGGATTTGCAGGTAGACAGGTGATCCAGCTGGTCGGGATAGAAGGTTTCAATAAAGTTGATCCAACCGGGGCTGCAGGAGGTAAGCATGGGCAGGGTGCCGCCTTCTTTCAGCCGTTTTAACAGTTCGTTGCCTTCTTCTAGTATGGTGAGATCGGCAGTGAAATTGGTGTGGAATACATAATCGAAGCCCAGTTGCCGCAAACCAGCTACAAAATTAAGCATATCCAGGGCACCGGTAGTAATTCCCAATTCTTCTGCCACTGCTACCCGCACCGCCGGAGCAATTTGGGTGATAACGATCTTTTCTGGGTCCGCTACAGCAGCCAAAA
The DNA here is from genome assembly GCF_000014725.1 of Syntrophomonas wolfei subsp. wolfei str. Goettingen G311. Taxonomy (GTDB): domain Bacteria; phylum Bacillota; class Syntrophomonadia; order Syntrophomonadales; family Syntrophomonadaceae; genus Syntrophomonas; species Syntrophomonas wolfei. Next base: position 2,765,789 of record NC_008346.1, on the reverse strand, counting down.
ATTCTTCCACTTCTTCATTTTCGATTATAGCTCCTACTGGGCAGACCAGGGCACACTGGCCGCACATAACACATTTGGTTTCAATCAGGGCCTTGCCATCAATAGTTTGGGGCACCCCGTTTTTGATTTCCAATGCACCTACCGTTTGAACATCATTGCACATTTCAACACAGCGCAGGCATAATGTGCACTTGGAAGGATCGCGAACAATGGATGGGGTAGACCTGTCTTGAGGAAGTTTCAAGGGTTTGTGTTCGAATGAACGGATGATTAGGGTTCCGGCCAGAGTTTGCAGCTCGCAGTTCTGGTTGCGGGCGCAGTTCAAACAGTCCTGGGGATGTACCTTGAGAATCTTTTTCAGGTTGTTTCTCTTTTCAGCGATTACTCTGGGGGTGTTGGTCTTAACCTCCATACCCGGGGCAACCACTTCGGAACAGGCGGTTTTGATTTCCCCGTTTACATCAACCACGCAGACCTTGCAGTTATCTTTTACCTGAAGGTCGGGGTGGCTGCACAGGGATGGAATCATGAAACCAGCTGCCGCTGCCGCCTGCATTACGGTTGATCCTTCGGGAACCGAAGTCTCAAAGCCGTTTACCTTGATAGTGACCATACCAAATTCTCCTCTCTCCCTTTTATGTTTACCGCTTTATGCGTTCTGTCCTTAGTTTATTGATTGTGAAAAATAGTGTCAAGTGGAATATTTCCACCATCACCCATATTTGTCACTGGCTTCTCTGGTTTTGATAGCCGTGTTCGACTATAATTAATTTGTCGAAAAAAGGGGTTTATTAAAGAAAAAGGGAGGAATGAGATGAGGTTCAGGCTGGAAATTGGAGCGGATAGTAAAAAACAAGGCCTTAATATGGGAGAGGAACTGAGAAGATTTCTTGATAATCTGCAGGATTTCGTATTTGTTATGAATTTAAACGGGCAAATTCTGCATGTTAATCAAGTAGTGATAGATGTGCTGGGTTATTCATATGAAGAAATAATTGAACTTGAGGTTTCTGCATTGCATCCCCTGGAATTAGGGGAAGAGGTCTGCAAAATTATGCAGGCGATAAAGGATGATTCGGAAAACCGTTGCGACCTGCCTATTCTAAATAAAAAGGGTTCCAAAATCCAGGTTGAAACCAGGGTTAGCCGGGGAAAGTGGGGAGGACGGGAAGTTCTATTTGGAATCAGCCGGGATATAAGTCGCTTTAAAAGGCAGGAAGAAGAACTGCGCAGTAGTGAAGCCCGCTATAGAATGGTGGTAGAAACCCAGACCGAATTGATAGCCCGGGTAGATTTTGCGGGAAGTATAACTTTTGCAAATAAGGCCTTATGCCGCTACCTGGGCCGTAGTCGGGAAGAATTGAGGGGAAGGAATTTTTTGGAGTTCATATATCCTGAAGATCGAGATAAAGTTTTCCAAAGAATTAGGTCTCTTACTCCGGAATCCCCGATTATTAATAACGAGCATCGGATTGTTTTGCCCAGCGGCGAGATATGCTGGCAGCAATGGGTAAACCAGGCCATTTTTAATAATGAAGGTATACTGTTGGAGTATCAGGCGGTAGGACGGGATATAACCGAAAATAAAATAATGCAGGAAAAACTTGCCTTTCTAAGCCTGCATGATTCTTTAACCGGTCTGTATAATCGGACTTTTTTTGATGAAGAAATGCATAGATTAGAGGGTGACCGCTACGATTCGGTAGGGATTATAATCTGTGATGTTAATGGGCTTAAACTGGTAAATGAATTCATGCTTCGCCGGCTTGTTATCTTCTTGTAAGCCTTATTCGATAAGGGGTTTTTGCAGCAAAGCATAAACTATTACTACAGCGGGGAATTATTTTTAATCATCATAGACCTTCCAGTATTCACCTTCCGCATCCTGCCACATCTGCTGAAATTCACCGGAAGGACGAATAACCGTGGCTTCACAACGGGCGGTAACAGTTCCATCGGCCAACCTTATTTCGCCGGCTACCCGGGCATAACGCCGGCTGCCCCGGATCAGCCAGCCGATTACTTCCAACGGCTGTCCGGTAGGGGTAGGCTGGATATATTTAACCTCTAGGCGAGCGGTTACCATAAGATTGTCAAAATCGCCGTTCAGTAGGGTAGCCCGGCCCGAAGTCTCGTCCAGCAAAGCAGCAATGATTCCTCCGTGTACGAATCCGGGGTAGCTGTTGAAGTGTTCGGGAATAGTTATATTGGCCCGTACCTGTTGCTTTTCCAGGTCATTATAAAAATCTACTTTTAGACCCACTTCATTTTGCCGACCACAAAGAAAGCAATTTCTTGAGTTAGGTTGTTTTTGCATGGTGATACTCCTTTCCGGTTCAGCGTTTCCGTTAAGTTTTTTAACCTTTTTCAAGATGCGATTTGAAGAATAGCAAACAAAGGGCAGGGGAACACAATAGCAAAGCTGCTGTGTCCCCCTGAATGTCCCAATAGTTTAAGAAAAATTTTCTACTTCAGGGTATTCCTGACCAAATGTATCTATACTAACGCTGAGCATCCTTTGAGCTTCTCGAGGTTTATCCCGGAAATCCCGAGCTGCCTTTACAATCTGATCCACTACTTCCAGGCCTTCAATTACCTGGCCGAAAGCGGCGTAATCGCCATCCAGATGAGGGGCGGGAGCTACCATAATGAAAAACTGGGAACCAGCGGAATTAGGAACGGCCGTCCTGGCCATGGAAAGAACACCTCTTTCGTGGGAGAGATGGTTGGGAAAGCCATTACTGCTGAACTCCCCTTTGATACTGTAGCCAGGGCCCCCTGTTCCGCTACCCTGGGGACATCCGCCCTGAATCATAAAGCCGGGAATAACCCGGTGAAAGACCAGGCCATTATAAAACCCCTTTTTTATCAGGGAGATAAAATTGTTGACCGTATTGGGAGCTACAGCAGGAAAAAGTTCCGCCTTTATCAGCCCCCCGTTTTCCATCTGGATAGTTACCAGTGGATTATTGTTCATAGCATCACCTAAAAGGCCAAGACTACGGCCGGGTAGTTAGTCTTAAGGAAATCAGCAATTTCCGGAGATTGCAGGGCTTTACCCAGCTTTACGATACTATCCTTATCTTTATCTTCGGGTCTTACTACCACTACATTGGCAAAGGGTGAATCGCCTGGTTCCACAAAAACAGCTTTCATGGGATCCAGCCCGGCATCCAGGGCATAGTTGGTATTGATGCAGCAGATAGCTGCATCCTGCAGTACCCGGGGCAGGGTGGCAGCATCGGCCATTTTTATCTCCAATTTTTTGGGATTTTCTATAATATCCCTTTCGGTAGCGGTGACACCGGCACCTTCTTTTAATTTAATCAAGCCGGCGCTCTGCAGCACGGCCAGGGCACGGCCGCTGTTGGTCGGGTCATTAGGGATACCCACGATGGCCCCGTCAGCCAGTTTGTCCAAATTATCGATCTTTTCTGAGTAGATACGCATGGGCTCGGTATGTATCTTTACCGTCCATACCAGCTTGGAATTAGTTTTGGCATTGAAGTCCTCCAGATAGGGAATGTGCTGGAAGAAGTTGGCATCAATCTGCTTATCGTTCAGGGCCGGGTTTAGTTGAGAGTACTCGGTAAAATCCTTTATTTCCATCTCCACCCCTTGTTCGGCCAGCTTGGATTTAACCATTTTCAGCATAGCGGTATGGGGTTCACCAATAGCTCCTACCACCAGTTTTTCGGTGGCCTGCTTTTCCGGGGCTCCTTTATCCGGCGCGGCTTGCTCGGTCTTCTTACTGCAGCCTGCTGCCAGGCCCAGGGCCAATATCAGGCAGGCAATAAGTACAATTGATAAGGTCTTTCTCATTATTTTTTACCTCCTCTTGTTAATTATTCTACCGGCGGCTTTATCGCCCAGCATCTGTATTCCCTGTACGATTACGATCAAGACGATTACGGTTATCCACATTATTCCGGTCTGGTAACGCATGTAACCGTGGTAGTAGGCCAGGGTGCCCAATCCACCTCCTCCCAATACACCTGCCATGGCGGAATAACCAACCAGGTTTATAGCAGTGATAGCCACCCCCAGAACCACTGAGGGCATAGCTTCAGGCAGCAGAACTTTACTTATTATCTGCCAGTTGCTGGCCCCCATGGATAGGGCAGCTTCTATCAAGCCCCAGTCAATTTCTTTCAGGGAAGTTTCCACCAGCCGTGCTACGAAAGGAATGGCTGCCAGGGAAAGGGGCACAATGGAAGCTACGGTACCGATGGAAGTACCAACTACCCAACGGGTGAAGGGAATGGCCAGGATGAGCAAGATAATAAAGGGCAAGGAACGAACAGCATTGACAATAGAACCCAATACCTGGTTCAGCTGCAGGTTCTCCAGGATATGACCTTTTTCGCTGGTCACCAGGATAATGGCCAGGGGCATCCCTAGCAGGTAGCTGACGGCGGTGGACAAGAAAACCATATACAGGGTTTCCCAGCTGGCAAAGAGTACGGCGGCTGGAACCCAGTCATAGTCTCCCAGGTAAGTAGCGAAGAAAGCAGCTAGATTAATACCACTAATTGCCAGCATGGTTTAAAACCTCTATTTCCAGGCCGCATTTCCGCAGGAAATCCAGGGCCTCATTGATGGTGTTAACCGGACCTATTAATTCCAGGGTCAGGTTGCCAAAAGGGATGTCTTTTACCTGGTCGATGTTGCCGTATAATATATTGGCAGCTATCGCGTATTTCTGTACCATGGAGGAAATGATAGGTTCCCCCGCCGAGGGTCCAATAAAGGAGACTCGGATCAAACGACTGCTGTTTGAGCCATGGTCTATGACCTGGCGGTGCAGGATTTCCGCCGGGATCTCGCGGTTGATTATGGAGTTGATAAAGCTGCGCGAGGTCGGTGTTCCGGGATTGGAAAATGTATTTAATACATCACCGACTTCAACTATCGTACTGTCATCAATAACCGCTACCCGGTCACAGGCGTCCTTGATTACATTCATATCGTGGGTAATCAGAACGATAGTCAAGCCCAGCTTGCGGTTAATATCTTTCAGCAATCCCAGGATGGAGCGGGTAGTCTGGGGATCGAGGGCGGAGGTAGCTTCATCGGAAAGCAAGACTTTGGGATCGTTGGCCAGGGCCCGGGCGATGCCCACCCGCTGCTTTTGACCACCACTGAGCTGCTCCGGGTAAACCTGGGCTTTATCCGTCAAACCCACCAGTTCCAACAAGGCATTTACCTTTTGAGCCGCCTCGTTTTTAGGCACAGCGGCAATCTCCAGGGGAAACATTACATTTTCAAACACCGTACGGGAAGAAAGAAGATTGAAATGCTGAAAAATCATGCCTATCTTCTGGCGAAGCCGGCGTAATTCCAGGGAGTTCAGAGAACCTACATCCTGCCCGTCAACCATAATAGTGCCTTGAGTAGGTCTTTCCAGCATATTGATGCAGCGGATAAGGGTACTTTTGCCGGCTCCGCTTAAGCCGATTATCCCGAAGATTTCTCCCTTTCTTATGGAGAGACTGACTTCTTTAAGCGCCATTACCTCTTGGGGACCGCTGCCGTATATCTTGGTCAGGTTGCTGATTTCAATCAATACCTCTGCCTCCCGGACATATTAAAACCCACTTGCCCGCAGCATAGCGGCAAGAGGATAAATCCCCTCTCATCCAGCTAAAATTAGGACAAACGGATGCCAATCCCCGTATTGCCTTAGGGCATTTTTACCGGGCTCGTCCCTCTAACACTCGAAGAAGGGAATAGAAAAACGCTCTACTTCAATAATATATTAGCACGCAGCTATTATGAGGGTCAATAAAACTAAAATGCCAGCGGGGACTCTAAAAACTTAATGACTTACTTTTTTATGCACAAGCAACCAATTAATCCGGTACAGGATTTGCAAGGGGAAATTTTTATGCTATGACCAGCCCGGCAGTATAAACGGCCACAGGGTTTTGGCTTGCCGGGGCCATTGCCGGGGAATATAGGCTCCGAAAGAGGGGGAGAAAAGGTAGTTTTTCTTAAAGTCCGCTTGGTGAGCGATAATTCTTTCCAGCCATTTAAGCAGCCGGTCGATTTCTTCCCGGGTATTATAGGCAGCCAGGCTGATTCGCAGCATTCCCGGCAGAAGCGCTGGTTCTTTACCCTCATAAATAGCGCTAATACTTTCCTCGTTTATTCCCAGGAGATTCCGGACATAGCCCTGTGCACAAAAACAGCCGGTTCTGACCCCTACTCCAGCCTCAAAGCAGAGAATGGAACCCAGCAATGCATGTTCCAATCCTTTAATGTTGAAGCTGATAACTGCCACCCGGGGAAAGGAGCCGTATATTTTAATTCCCGGCAGCTTTTGCAGCCGTTCCCGGGCATAGAGCAGGAGTTCTTCTTCGTAAAGAGCTAATTTTTCTATGCCCATTTTTTGCAGGTATTGCAGGCTGCGAGCCAGGGCGAAGGCGCCAATAACGTTGGGAGAGCCTGCTTCTTCGCGGTCGGGAAGACCTGTCCACCAGACCTTGTTCCGGCTTACCAGGTCAACGTTTCCTCCTCCGGAATATTCCGGTTCCCCCTGTAAAAAGGTTTTCCGTGGGCCAATCAATACCCCGCTGCCAAAAGGGGCATAGATTTTATGGCCGGAAAAAGCCAGGTAATCAATATGGCGCGGGTCGCTCTCTTTCATCATATTAACCGGGTGGTGGGCTACCAGCTGGGCTCCATCCACCAGGATTTCAGCCCGGTACGCGTGAGCCATTTCCGCTATCTGGTGTATGGGGTTTAAATGGCCTGTGACATTAGAAGCTCCACATACAGTCACCAGCCTGACCCGGGGATAATATAATTGCAGTAGTTTTTTCAGATCGCCAAGATCCAATAATCCTTGTTGGTCTACCCGGGCGTACTTAAGCCGGGCCTTGTTACGCCAGGGAAGGTCGTTGGAGTGGTGTTCCATCATGCTGGAGATGACCACATCTCCTGGAGCGAAACGCAAGCGATAGGATAACTTGTTGATGGCTTCGGTGGTGTTTTTTACCATTATTACGCATTGCGAGTCCAAGTCGGCCCCGACGAAATTAGCGATAGTTTCATGGGAATCATCGTAGAACTGTGAAGATAGTAGGGATTTATAACCGGTTCCCCGGTGAACCCCTGAATACCACTGAAGGAAATCCTGCATTTCCTCCACTACCGGTTGGAGGGCCGGGGTACTGGCAGCATTGTCAAAATTGATATAAGGGAGATATTTGCCGCCCAAGGTAGGAACTTTTTGCTCCACCCCCAGAATATCACGGCGAAAGCTTTTGGGCTTGAAGACTTTCTTATTAATAGTAAACACACCCTGTATCCGTTTAATATATACTATGAACAATAGCTGGCTTTTGACACGGGTCTTTTTTTGGGCGGAGGACGGAAGACAGAAGACGGAAATCTCAGGCAAAGTTACTTTGAGTTTAAATAGAAATAACTGACAGTGAACGCCGAGCCATGGGTGGTTAGTAAGAAAAGTGAGGAGTAAGGGGGTTGTTTCCTACTACATCTTACTACTCAAGCGCCTACTAGCTCTCTTTTCATCGGTGGTTGTGGCCCCTGGCCATGGGGGGTTAGTAAAAAAAGTGGGGGATAAGGGATAAGTAGTGCAGGTTTCAGAGGAGTCTGATTTTTCAAATTGTAGAGGGGGAAGGTTTCTTGAGTGGGGAGGAAGGTTATTACATATATATTCTCAGTTGTTCCGATGGTACTTTATATACCGGCTCAACCAATAACCTGTTGGCTCGCCTGGAAAAGCACAACCAGGGGGAAGGGGCCAGGTATACGCGCGGGCGCAGACCGGTGACCCTGGTTTACTCCGAATTTGCAGCCAGCAAATCAGACGCATTAAAGCGGGAAAGGCAGATTAAAAAGATGACTCGTGCTGCCAAGCTTGCTCTTATAAAGTAAATATGATATCACGGGGATCAGACCGCAGCAGTTTATATGGTGTTGCTTTCTCTATCTTACTTACCACATTTCAAAACATTGCAAGTGGTTGTTTGGAGACTAAATTGAATGACTTAACTAATGCTATTGATGCCATGTTTCCTATGAATACTCAGGAATGGTATTAATGAGATATATCAGTAACTTGAAAAACAAACCGGATAATTTCTTTTACGGCATTGTGTTCGAAACCCGTAAAAACAGCCAATTATGAACAAGTGCGTATATTCGGTTTTGGGTATTAATATGAACGGCCAGAAGAATATTTTAGGTGTTACAGCCAACATAGAGGGTATCAAAACTAACCGGCGGGGAATAATAGTATCAAAAGATACTTTTTTCTTGAAGAAGGTTTTCTGCCGTGTTAATATAAGGTTAGATGGGGTGGCAACATGGCGGATGGGGAGGTTCGAGGTTGAAAGTCAGAAAGAGATTCTTTCATGACGTGGCAACATGGCGGATGGGGAGGTTCGTCCCAGATCAGAAGTTATTTCCTACCTTCAAGATATTCACGCAAAACTTATGCTTGACAAGATAAACAACCTTATTATATGGCCCAGAGCAGACCGCAAGAATGAACGGTGCATGGAAGAGTTAGGGTTAAGGCATAATGATGTCGCTGATATTTTACAATCCTTGGATGAGAAGCATTACCATGAAACTGTACCGGATTTTGATTTCCCTGGAGAACGGCTTTGGGTTTTCCTATATCAGTATTATGAGCATGTATTGTATATCAAGATTAAACTTCGGGCCAGAGTGATTTGTGTATCATTTCATGGAAATGAGTATGAAGATTAGGCAGGAAGCATTAAGGAGGTAACCTGGATATGAATAAGGTTTATTGCTACCTGTGTGACCAAAGCAGCGAAGTGACCGTTAAAAAAGAAGAGGAAATCCATACTATTAAGGGGACACCGGTAAAATGTGAAGTTGAAAATGCCTACTGTGGGCAATGTGGCTCCAAGGTTTATATCCCTGCCCTGAACGATGCCAACCTGGACCGTATGGACCATACTTACCGCCGGCAGAATGGAATTATCACAGTTCAAGAGATTGAGGAAATTCTAAGGCAGTATAACATTGGCGCCAAACCTCTGGCGGCTATGCTGGGATGGGGTGAAGTTACTATCCTGCGTTATTTGAAGGGGCAGATTCCTGATCGTGCCCATAGCAATACTTTGTTAAGCCTGAAGGCTCCGTATGTCTTTTCCCGTTATTTTAAACAAAAGCAGGAAAGGCTGACCCCGGTAGCTCGTACCAAGGTGTTACGCGCCATGGAAGGATTAAATACCAAACTTATCGGCGGGAAAGATGAGTTGTATGAACGCTCACAGCGGTTAAGTCAGGCTTACCATATGCAGCCTGACATATATAATGGTTTTGTTCCTTTTAACCTGGAAAAAATGGTACAGGTTATTTTATTTTTCTTAAAATCCGGGGATCCTGTTTACGAAACCGGGATGAACAAATTGCTATGGTATGTTGATATGCTTTGCTATAAGCGAAGTCAGCGGCAGGCACTAACCGGCTTATGTTATAAACATAATATCTATGGGCCAGTTCCCCTCTGGTATAGTTATTTATATGGTAGTTTGGATGATGTTTACATTACCCTGGTTGAAGATAAATACGGAACCCAAATCGGCGCCCTGGCTGATTTTTCTACTGATGTTTTTTCAGATGATGAATTAGATGTACTGGAGACAGTGGCAAATAATTTTAAGGGTTGGAGTGCAAAAAAGATTTCGCAGTATTCTCACCAGGAAACTGCCTATCGGCAAACGACTAATGGCCAGTTTATTTCATTTGAATATGCCCGAGATTTGTCCTTAAGTTAAAGAAGTGCTGCAGAAATGGGAAACTTTTTGCTAAGTAATACAGCAGGTACCCCTTTTCCTCCGCGTCATGCGTCCTCTGTAGAGCCTTTTAACCTCAGATAAATAGCTGCAGGTCGGACTCAAGAGCGTTTTTCAAGTATTCTTTGACATCCATTATTTGCACTTCCGGGAAAAGCTCCTCCTTTTTAAAACCCATAATTTCTACTGATAACTGGCAGGCATAGAACTTTACTTCTTTTTTGCGGGCGCCGGACAGGAGGTCGCTTAGTTTTGGGGCCTTTTCTTCCTTCATCATTTCCAGCAGCATCTTTTTTCCTATCCCTCCCAGGTTCATTTTGGATAGAGGGAGTTCTTCTGCTTCCCGGGGAGTCAGAGAGGAGAAGGCTTGCTCATAGAGGCTTTTATCTTCCTGGGATGCTTTTTCTGGATCGCGTAAGAGTAACAAACCCCAGAAGGCACAGAAGATAGTTACCTCTATCTCCATTTCCCGGGCGGCATTGGCAATAATCAAGGAAGCCAGAGCCTTATCATAGTCTCCGCTGAATAGAAGCAGGTTCATTTTTTTATTTTCCATACGTTATTCCTCCAAGCTTATTTAGCATTATTTTGGCCAACTCGCTTCGAATTATTAAGGAAGGATGATATAGTAGCTTAGCATAAACCGCATGCTGCTTATCGGGGAAAAGTGAGGAGTGAGGGGTGAGGAAATTAGGTTATTTCCTACTATACATTACTGTTCAAGAGCCTGCTAACTACTTTTCATTAGTGGTTGTGGCCCCCGGGCATGGGCGGTCAAGAGGGAAAGTGGGCTGTGAGAGGTTAATATAGCAGGTGCATCTCACCGTTCAAGCATATTCGGATTCACTTTATCATCAGGGATTAATTATTTAGGTTCCCCCGCCTTGTTGCAGCGGTGTGTTGAAACTGCTTAAGCAGTTTCTTCCGTGTTTAAAGCACAAATATTTTTTAAAGGTAGGAAAAAGATATGTGTATAGAGAAAAACTAAGGTAGCGATTGCTCGAGAAAGAGAGGTATGCTATGAACTCCAAAAAAATGGTTTTAATTGGGCTAGTTCTTACTGCTTTCTTTTCATCGCTGGCTGTTTTTGAGCTAATACCTGGCTTGCTTATGGCTTTCTTGCTTTTATCTGTTGGAATTGCTGTCACCTATTATTTTGCTCTAAGCCGAATGAGATTGGAAAGCTTGGCGGGTATCAGCATTTTGCTCAAGGCTGCTAAAGAGATAGGGAAGGAGAGCAAGGCTCCAGAAATCAGCCGGCAGTTGGGTTTGTGGGCCCAAAGATTGGTAAAATCTGAAGCGGTCCTGGTCTGGTGGCAGGGGGAATGGGCGTTTGGTGATGAGGAATTCACGGCCTGGCCCGGACTGGAAACGGCCCGGGAGTGGGTTAAGAACAATAATGAAGTTTTGGTTCTTAATCAAAATGGGGGGGAGATTTTTTCCCATCCCTGGCCCAGCAATATAAACTCATTATTAGGCTTGCCTTTGATGGTCGCCGGTGAAGCAGCCGGGATACTATTCTTGCTTAATGAAAGTAAGCGTGGGTATTTTGTCCCCCAGGATAGTGAAGCTCTGGAAGTAATCTGCCAGCAGGCAGCGGCAGCTCTGAACAAAGCCAGAGATTATCAAGAGGTGGAATATTTTTATAAGGAGATCTTGTTTTCTATGCTAAATGCCCTTGATTCGCGTTTTCCTGGTTTTACCGGGCACTCCCAGCGGGTGGCCCGAGTGGCGGTACTTCTGGGTAGCAAACTAGGTTTGGATGAAGAAGAGTTGCGTATTCTTGAATATGCTGCCCTCTTGCATGATGCTGGTAAAGTGTTTTTCTTGCAGGAAGGGCTTCCTGGAGAAGCGGGGGAATTGGAGGAAATGGATAAGGAGCTTTCTGTATTGCCGATGGAAGAACATCCGCCGCTGGGGGCTCAAATTCTGCCTGATGAAGGTGTTTTTGCCAGGATATGCCAAGGGATTCTTTATCATCATGAGCGCTATGATGGCAGCGGCTACCCTGAAGGCTTGAGCCGTACGGATATACCCCTGGCGGCCCGAATAATTGCCGTGGCTGATCTCTATGATGCTTTAACCCGGCTTGCCCCCGAAGAAGAAAGACTGGAGCCGGAATTTGCCATAAAAGAAATGAAAAAAACTATGGGTATGCTCTTGGACCCCCTGGTGGTAATTGTTTTGGAGGAAGTGGAGCGGGAACTCGATGAAATAACTTAAGGGTTTTCCTTTTACCCAAGCCAAATGTAAAATTAATGATGGATTAGGTGGGAGCATTTTGCCGTTACGGAAAAGAAAATTATTCTTTATAATCGTAATAGCAGTTTTTTTAGCGGGCTGTCTTATTTATATACGTATGGGATCGCAGTCTTTAATTGAGACGATGGCAACGGGTACTAAGGACAATGAGAATGAGCTGGTTTTTCCAGCTCCCAGCCAGACACTTTATAAAATGGGACTTTATCTGGATACCAGTAGGCGAACTATGTATGGAAATACGGTTTTACTAACCCGGAATACTTCCGGCCAGGCCCTGAGCGAACTATGGTTTACCGTCTATCCCAATGCCTTTAAGGAGCCCCGGTTCAGCCCTGCTCCATCTGAGGCTTATTATGCCGGATTCAATGAAGGCCACCTTGATTTCCAGGAATTCAAGGTTAATGGGCAAAAGGTGGAATACTTTCCGGACGGGGTATCACTACAGGTGGTGCTGCCCCGGGATATTGTTCCCGGGGAGGATATAAAGATTGAGATGCAATGGCAGGCCCAGGTACCCAAATTGGCCTATCGTTATGGTAATAAGGGCGGAATCTATATGTTGGGTAATTTTTATCCCACCTTGAATGTCCTGGGCAGGGATGGCTGGCATAATTCCTACAATTCCGCTTTTGGAGATCCCTTTTGCTTCCATTGTGCTGATTACCAGGTAAGCTTGAGCCTGCCGGAAGGTTTCTTAATGGTATCAACAGGAATTAAGCGGGAAACAATAGCAGAAGATAATGGCAGAGAAGTTCATTTTATTGAAGCCCATAATGTCCGTGACTTTTGCTTGGCGGTACTGTATGATTACAACGAGTCAATTTATGGGCAAAATCGACCCCAAATTATTTGTTATTCTCCGGCCAAACAAAGTGAACTATCCGGGCAGATTCTTAAACAATCGGCCCAGATTCTGAACTATTATGCTTGTAGCTGGGGATCCTATCCCTATCCGGATTTCAAAATTGTTTTCGTTCCTATGCGCGGTTTTCATGGCATGGAATATTCCGGGTTAATCTTTTTGAGTGAAGAATTTTTGCAACCCAGAACTTATAAAGATCATGGTGAGTTTATTCTGGCTCACGAAATAGCTCACCAATGGTGGTATGGGATGGTAGGCAATGATCAGTTAAAGGAGCCCTGGTTGGACGAAGGATTGGCCAACTGGAGCGCCTATAAGTACCTGAAAGAATATCAGGGGATTGAACCACCCTGCGGCAATGAATTCCAGAACGGGATTAACCTGGCGCAGGAAATGAGGGATATTGTTTCCCGGCAGGAATACTACCGGATGGCCTACTCAGGAGGAGAGGCTTTCTGGTTTGCTTTAGAGAAAGAAATGGGAGAAGATACGGTTAACAAGGTTTTACGCAGATACCTGGCTGATTTTCGCTTTAAAGTGGCCAGTACCGAGGATTTGCTGCTGGTTATTAAAAAGGAGGCCCGCCGGGATATGAGCGATTATTTCCACAAATGGTTTCAGGATTAAACATCTTCTCCCCACTTCCGCAAAGTGAGGAGAAGAAAAAGCTAAGAGTTTTCACCAGGCAAGCTGGATAAAATTGCCTGTTTATTAGACCTGGGCATCATGTTGCTTGAGTACTTGTAAAGCATCCGGGACTCCTTCTTCATTGGTTACCATAGTAAGGAGAAAAGCGCTTTGGCCAGGAAGGTCATGACTCCCTGCCATGCCGCTTACTGAAGGGTCAGCCGCCATGAGTGGCGAAGGAACACGATCATAAGCGCCGTTACCCATAATCATAGTAGCCAGAGAAGTCATATTATTATTACCATATGCTTTAGAATTGGGGGCACTGGATACCCGGTCAATCTGGATTTCATTATAACCCTTTTGTATTAGAATCTCCCGGGCTGCTTCGGCCTTGCTTTCAGTAGGGAAATAGGCCAGAATAGACTTTTCGCCTGGTTCAAGCTGCATAATCTTACCTCCTTTCTGGAGTATTTTAATTTAAGAATTTCTATTAGTATTTTTGGCGTCCTGATAGAGAATATAGGTGGAAAAATCAAGATGAGGAGGGCATAAATGAATCCCATACAAAAAGTCCTGGCTTCTTTGCACAGCATGGTGATAGAAGCATTGGAAAAGGCTAAATCCAGGGATTTAATAAAATTTGACCAAATTCCGGAATTTCTTATCGAAGTTCCCCGGGAAAAGGAACATGGTGATTTTGCCTGTAATGTCGCTCTTTTAATGGCGCGTCAGGCCAGGCAGGCTCCTCGCGCCATTGCCGAAGTGCTGGTGGAATTGATGGAAGCGAGCGGGCGTCCGGTGGAGAAGATTGAAATCGCCGGAGCCGGCTTTATCAACTTTTTTCTGGATCGGAGCTGGCTTTATGAAATCCCTTTAATGGTATATAAGAGCAAGGATAAATATGGATTCAATGGAGAAAAAGCCAAAAAGGTGCAAGTGGAATTTGTCAGCGCTAATCCTACTGGTAATCTACATATGGGAAATGCACGGGGTGGTGCTATCGGAGATACCCTGGCCAATATCCTGGAACGGGCCGGTTATGAGGTGGAGCGGGAATTCTATATTAATGATGCCGGCAATCAGATAGAAATATTCACTGATTCCATGGAGGCCCGCTACCTGCAGTTAACGGGACATGATGTGCAGTTCCCGGAAAACGGCTACGCCGGGCGGGATCTTATCGATACGGTCAGGAATATTATTGCTCGTTACGGCGAGGGCTTATATGATTTACCCCGGGAGGAAAGGCGGCAGATAATAGTTGATTTTGCTCTGGAGGAGAAGATAGATTATATCCAGAAAACCCTGGCCAGCTTTGGCATCAATTATGATGTATGGTTCAGTGAAAAAAGCCTGCATGAAAACGGTAAGATAATGGCGGTTTTTAATGATTTGCGGGATAAGGGTTATATTTATGAAAGCGAAGGAGCTTGGTGGTTTAAATCCACTGCTTTTGGCGATGAGAAGGATGAAGTGGTTTTACGGGCCAATGGAATGCCTACTTATTTTATGGCCGATATTGCTTATCATCAGAACAAGTTTGAACGGGGTTTTGACTGGGTTATAAATGTTTGGGGGGCTGACCACCATGGGCATGTTGCCCGCATGAAAGGGGCTATAGAAGCTCTGGGCTACGACCCGGCCAGGCTGGACATACTCTTGATGCAACTGGTCAGATTATACCGGGGCGGTAATATAGTACGGATGTCCAAACGGACCGGAACCACCGTTTCCCTGGATGAGTTGATTGAGGATGTGGGCAAGGATGCCGCCCGCTTCTTTTTTGTTATGCGCAGCCCGGACAGCCATTTGGATTTTGACCTGGAATTGGCCCGGCAGAAGAGCCAGGAAAACCCGGTATATTATGTACAATATGCTCATGCCCGAATCTGCAGTATATTCAGACAAGCCCGGGCCGAGGGTATTACCATGGCGGAGATAAATGAAATTGATATTTCCTGCTTAAAGGAAGAGGAAGAACTAGCTATATTAAGGAAAATAGCGGATTTCCCCGAAGAAATCTCTATAGCCGCCAGAACCCTTGCTCCCCATCGGATAGCCCGTTATGTATTGGATTTAGCCGCGTTATTCCACAGTTTCTACAATCACCACCGGGTTTTGAATGATAACCGGGCTTTGCAGGATGCCCGGCTTTTGTTAATGGAGATAACCCGCATTACCATACATAATGCGCTGGATGTACTGGGGGTTGCTGCTCCCGAACAAATGTAGGAGGTATGCCAAGATGATGCCAAGAAAAAAGAGCGAAGCTGACTGGGCGGTGGAAATACTGGTCAAAAAGCAAGAAGCTATGTTTTATGCAGATCTGATCCAAGAAGTAGCCAGGATGATGGGGAAAAAAGATGACCCTGCCAGCTTGACTTCAATTTATACCCGGATAAATATGGACAATCGCCTGGTATACCAGGGACAGGGTTACTGGTATTATGATACCAACCGGGTACGGCAGGACGCTTGAGATGCTTTGGGAAAAGGAGGGATAGCTTTATGAAAATAAGGTGGTTGGGACATGCCTCTTTTTTAATTGAAACCGGGAAAGAACGGATAATAACCGACCCTTTTGATGAAAGGGCCGGCTATGCTGTTTTTACGGAGACGGTGGATATTGCTACCGTAAGTCATGAACACTGGGATCATAACGCGGTTGGGATTCTCGCCGGAAAGCCTCAAGTTATCCGGGGAGAAGGAGAATTCTGCCTGGGAGGAATAACTATTACGGGTTTTTCCTCCTTCCATGACCAGACCCGGGGTCGAGACCGGGGTAAAAACACCATATACAAAATATCGGCAGAAGGTATGGAACTGCTTCACCTGGGGGATTTAGGCCATATTCTTTCTCCCCGGGAAATCGAGGCCATAGGGCAGGTGGATATTTTGCTGCTTCCGGTGGGTGGTACTTATACCATTGATGCCAGGCAGGCTTTAGAAACCATGCAGCAACTGAATCCCAGGATTACCATACCGATGCATTACCAAACCCCGCATGTTAAAATAAGCCTGGCACCATTGGAGGCCTTTACCGGTCACTTGGAACGGGTGGTAAAACGGCCCTTCCTGGAGATTACACGGGAAGAGTTACCGGAAGAACCCCTGGTGGTAGTATTGGATTACTTGTAGCAGCAGTTTAACTATGAGCGCGATAATGGGCAAAGCAGAAAAGGGAGGGGCTCTGGAGTGACCAAGTATATATTTATTACCGGTGGGGTGGTTTCTTCTCTGGGGAAGGGTATTACTGCCGCATCTTTGGGCCGGCTCTTAAAAGGCCGGGGTCTGAAGGTGGCATTACAGAAATTCGATCCGTATATCAATGTCGATCCAGGTACCATGAGTCCTTACCAGCACGGCGAGGTTTATGTCACTGAAGATGGTGCGGAAACTGACCTGGATGTAGGTCACTATGAGCGATTTATAGATGAAAACTTGAGCCACTATGCCAACTGCACTACCGGCAGAATATACCAGACAGTTCTGGACAAAGAAAGAAGAGGAGATTATCTGGGGCAGACGGTACAGGTTATTCCTCATATAACCAATGAGATAAAAGACCGGGTTACCATGATTGAGAAAGAAAACAGCCCGGATATAGTAATAAGCGAAATTGGAGGCACTGTGGGAGATATTGAATCCCTCCCGTTTCTAGAGGCCATTCGCCAATTGAAGTTCGATCTGGGCAAGGATAGAGTACTGTACATACATGTTACTCTTATCCCCTATATAGAGGCGGCCGGCGAATTGAAGACCAAACCCACCCAGCACAGTGTAAAGGAACTCAGGAGCATAGGCATACAGCCGGACATTTTAGTTTGCCGAACGCAAAAGGAACTTTCTGAGGATTTGAAGGCCAAACTAGCCTTGTTCTGTGATGTGGATCGTGAAGCCGTGGTTCAGCTGCCGGATGCCGAATCTATTTATGAGGTTCCCTTAATGTTGGCTCGGGAGAAATTGGATTTGGAGATAATAAGGCGCCTGGGATTGGAATGTAAACAAGCCGATCTTAAAGAATGGAAAGAATTGGCAAGTCGGGTCCATCGCCTGGACAAGGAGATATGCATTGGACTGGTAGGCAAATATGTTGAACTCCCCGATGCCTATCTGAGCATTGTGGAATCCCTGAAACATGCGGGATTCCAATATAACTGTGAAATCAAGATTAAATGGATATATGCCGAGAAAGTGGAAAAAGAAGGAGCAGAAGAGCTTCTGCAAAATGTCGATGGAATTTTGATCCCCGGAGGTTTTGGTGAAAGAGGTATAGAAGGGAAGATAGCTACTGCTGCATATGCCCGGGAAAACCGGGTGCCTTTTTTAGGCATATGCCTGGGTATGCAGTGTGCGATAATTGAGTTTGCTCGTAATGTATGCCAGATGAAAGGAGCCAATAGCTCTGAATTTGACCCCGACAGTCCTTACCCGGTAGTACACTTGATGCCCGGTCAGGAGAATGTTGCTAATAAAGGTGCCAGCATGCGCTTGGGGGGTTATCCCTGTCGCCTGGTGGAAGGAACCCTTGCTTATGGGGTATACGGGGTTTCTGAAACCAGTGAGCGTCACCGGCATCGCTATGAGATAAATAACGAATACCGGAAGGAAATGGAAAGTAAAGGTCTGGTGATAAGCGGAATCTCACCTGATGGACAGCTGATAGAAATAATCGAGCTAAAAGAGCACCCCTGGTTTGTGGCTTGCCAGTTTCATCCTGAATTCAAATCCCGTCCCAACCGTCCACACCCCTTGTTTATGGGCCTGATTAAGGGGGCATTGGATTATAAGGAGGAGCCGGATACCGCTAGCCGGGAAGGATAATACTAGTTAAACAATGGTTAAACAATCACTAAACTGCCGTTCCGTCTCCTGACGCCTGACGACCGATGACTTTTCTTAAGGGAGATATTATGTTTACTACCAGAATCATCGATATAAAAGAAAAAGACCGTTATAAGCGATTTGTGGATTCCCACCCCAAGGGGCATTTTCTACAATTATGGGAATGGGGCCAGGTAAAAAAAGGAACTGGGTGGGAGCCCTTGCCCCTGGTATTGGAGCAAGATGGTGAAATTAGAGCATCTTTGTTGATTTTAAAAAGAAAACTACCTCTACCCGGGCTGAAAAAATGCATTTTTTATTCACCTCGGGGTCCGGTAGCCGATCTGGAGAATGAAGAGCAAATAACGGCCCTTTTTAACGGAGCCGCCCGGGTGGCCAGAGATGAAGGAGCTATTTTTCTAAAAATCGATCCCGATGTTTCCTGCCACAACCAGCATTTCCAGGAAATATTGCAAAGAGCCGGGTTTAAAAAGAACGAAACCGGTTTGAATTTTGAAGGGGTTCAACCTAATTTTGTTTTTCGCCTGGATATCACCCCGTCCGAAATAAAACTATTGGAAAACATGCATAGCAAGTGGAGATATAATATCAGACTGGCGGGAAGAAAAGGGGTCAAGGTAAGAAAAGCCGAGAGCAAAGAAGACATGCGGCTATTTTATGAACTGCTTCAGGAAACGGCTCAAAGGGATAAGTTCTTGATTCGGGGTTATGAATATTTCGAGTGGATATGGGAATACATGGTGGAAAAAAAGCTGGCCTGCGTATTTTTGGCAGAATACCAGGGAAGGTTGGTAGCTGCTACCCTGGCTTTGATTAGCGCCGGTAAAGTATGGTATCTTTATGGGGCTTCCAGCAACCTGCATCGCAATATTATGCCCAACTATCTGATCCAATGGGAGATGATACAGTGGGCGCGCCAGCAAGGTTGTTCCATCTATGATTTCCGGGGGGTTTCGGGAGACCTGGATGAAGATAACCCTCTTTATGGTTTATATCGCTTTAAAAAAGGTTTCAATGGTGATTTAGTTGAATTTGTTGGAGAATGGGATAAAGTGTATTCTCCGCTTTTCTACTGGCTCTGGACCAAGGTCTTGCCTGTTTACCTCAAGCTGAATCGCGCGCTGTTGCGGAGCAGGAAAGGACAGGAGATATCTGGTGAAGCAACTTAAGCATGATAAGTGGTTGGAGATTGATATTGATGCAGTCAAGCAAAACCTGGAGGGGGTTAAATCTCTTCTGGATAGCAGTGTGCACCTGCTGGTGGTGCTAAAGGCCAATGCTTATGGTCATGGGGCAGTTAATATGGCCCGTTTCCTGTATCAGAATGGGGTGGACTTCTTTGCGGTAAGCTTTTTATCGGAAGCCTTGGAATTGAGAAAGGCAGGAATACGCTCCAGTATCCTGGTTTTTAGCCCGGTGGTGGATGAAGAACAGGTTAAGGAAGCGATTAAAAACCATATTACCCTCTCCATAAGTTCTTTATTTGACAGCCAGTTGCTGAATCAGGTCAGCGAGCGCCTAAACCAGCCCTTGAGAGTGCACCTGAAGGTGGATAGCGGGTTGGGACGATTTGGTTTCACTAATATTGAAGAAATTAGCACAGCATGCCAGTCATTAAAGGAGAATAGCTGCATATATATTGAAGGAATATACACCCATATGGCCGATGCGGCATCAGGGAACCCCGCTTATACGGAAGAGCAGTTCCGCCGTTTTATGGAAATAGTAAATAAACTGGTTAAGGCTGGTTATAAGATTCCGCTGCGGCACTGTGCCAATAGCGCCGTTTTTCTAAAATATCCCCATATGCATCTGGATGCCGTGCGTATCGGCACCCTTATTTCGGGGCAGTACCCGGTTGGAGATTTGCCCCGCCCAGTGGAATTAATCGACCCTTTTCGCTTTAAATGCAAGATTATTTCCTTAAAAAGCCTGAAAGCCGGAGATTATCTGGGTTATTCCCGCAGCTATTGCTTGAAAGAGGATGCGCAGATAGCGGTGATTCCTGTGGGTTATATGGATGGACTGGGGCTAAATGTCGGCAATAAAGCCGAGGGCTTCATTGATTTATTGAAAATTTTGCTTAAAAACATTTTCTTTTATTATGATTTAGGTCGTTTTAAGTTGCAGGTGAAAATCCGGGATAGTTTATATCCCGTAAGAGGAAAGGTTTTTATGCAGATGGCTATGATTGAAATCCCGGCTGGCTTGGATCTGAGCATCGGGGATGAGGTTGAAATCCCGGTAAGAAAAACCCTGGCAGCCCGAGATTTGGTGAGAATTTATACTAAAGCCGGAGAAGCAGTAAAAATAGGGAATCAAGACGGTACTTCCTATATAGTTGAGGGGGACTAAAATGCATAAAAAACTGGTGGTTTTTCTTCTGCTAATATTTCTTTTGCTTATGGCCGGCCTGTCCATTAGGGCTGTAAACCGATTGGACCATGGTTCAACGCGCGAGGGGACAGCTACCATTGCTGTTGTCCAGATTAACGGTCCCATCAGCGGGGTTTCCAGCTGGCTGGAAAACAGTAGTTCTACCGCCGGCGATATTATGGAGGCCATTAGAAAGGCGGGCAAGCGCGAGGATATTAAAGCAGTAGTTGTGAGGATTGATAGTCCCGGCGGTAGTGCCGGGGCTTCACAGGAAATAGCCATGGAACTGGAACGCTTGCGGGAGAAGGGCAAACCGGTAGTTACTTCCATGGGAGATGTTTGTGCTTCCGGGGGCTACTGGATAGCCTGCAGCACTGATCATATAGTAGCCAACGGTGCCAGCTTGACCGGCAGTATTGGCGTTATTATGCAGCTCAGTAACCTGGAAGGACTATATGGAAAACTGGGTATCAGAAACCAGACTATCAAGAGTGGTGAGCATAAAGACATGGGCTCTACCTCGCGAGAACTGAGTGCGGAAGAGGAAAAAATTCTTCAGGACTTGGTGGATGATTCTTACCAGCAATTTTTGGAACAGGTGCAAAAAGGCCGCCAGGAAAAGATTGCCGCGGATAAACTGTTGGAGATTGCTGATGGGAGGATATTCACCGGCAAGCAAGCTTTGGAACTAGGGCTGGTAGACAGCTTGGGCAATTATTATGACGCGGTGCGACAAGCGGAGAAAATGGCAGGAATCAAGGGCGAAAGCAAGTTGGAAGTGATTAATGCCTTTAGCTGGTGGGAGCGCCTTAAACTAGACATGTTTAACCCCAACCTCTTCCAGCAGGGAGGATTTGCGGAATTAAAATACTGATGTGGTTACAAAAAGTCATAATTATTTTGCTTGTATAAATATAGCCGTTCAGCAACCTTAAAAGCGACCGTAGGGAGCATCAGTTGTGCCCGACAGGGAGCTTCGCATGGGCAATACCTGCGGCTTGTCTCACGGCTCAAGGGGTACCGCGCTAATCTCCCGTCCATGGGAGGCAACCTTAATAGTGACATCCGAAGGATGGAACATCAGGAGTACCCGCAGGCTCTGCATCCATGCTTAGCCAACGCTCGCTTGTATATTTATACAATCCTTATGCAACAAAAAGAGTTTATGCAGTGGAGTCAATATTGAGGGGGGAGCGCTTTTGACTTTAACGGAAATGCTTTACGGTATCCTATTTCAACCAGTTTCGACCCTGCAATACCTAAGCCGGGAAAAACCATTATCCCGGGCTATGCTGGTATTTGTATCGGTGCTGCTTTTTAATGCGTTGGTAAACCAGGCCATATCCCTGGCCAATATTGAAGAACTCCCCTTTTCATTGCCGATCAATCTGCTCTGGATATTTGGCCTTATGGGGGTAATTTTTTCCGTTCTGCTTCTTTTCCTGATGGCGGGTTTCTTTTCTCTTTTGAGCGAAGTTTTTTTCGGGCGCGCAAATGCCAGTGGATTGCTGGTTTGTTTGGGGTTTGCTTCAGTTCCCGGCATACTGGGACCGCCTTTGCAGTATGCTGCTATCCTAATAAAGCTGCCAGCCGGTGTAGTGCTTTTTCCTTTGATCAGCATAGTGTGGGTAATGATATTACAGGTAATGGCTCTGCGGGAATCATTGAAACTGGATACGGGTAAAGCAATCCTTTTGTATATATTTCCATTGCTATTAGTTTTCTTCTTATTGGCGATAATAGCGGCATCCTTTATCTCCGGCTTCCCCTTTGCGGAGTTATAACGAGGTGAAATATTTACTCGCTTTTTTATGTGGACGGGTTCCTATTAACAAAACACAGGCGGCGGCAGGTTCTAATCCCCCACCTCGTTGCAGCGCTGTGTTGAACTGCTCCGCAGTTTCTTTTGATGCTCAAAAAATTACCCCAAACAGGGAGGATATTTTATACAAGTGAAGAAATAGATGGTATATGTGGGGTGAGATGATGAAGCGAAGAATAATGATAGTGGACGATCAAAAAGGAGTAAGGCGCCTGTTGGAAGAGCTCTTTAAAAGAGAGGGCTGGGAGGTTTATGCTGCTGCGGACGGAAAGGAAGCTATTGAAAAAGTGGGTCAATTTCAACCATCTATCCTCCTGATAGACATGAAAATGCCCAATATGAATGGACTGGAAGCTTCCCAAAAAATACTGGAGAAGCACCAGGAACTGGCTATAATAATGATGACGGCCTATGGGGAGATGGAAGTAGTAAAAAGGGCTCTGGAGTCAGGGGTCAGAAAGTGTATAACCAAGCCTTTTGATATTCTTTATTTGAGAGATGAAGTTAACCGAATAGTTGCGGAAGAGGTATCATAAACAGGAAGATTTGAAAGAGGTGATATCGGTGGCATTAGTGTCAGTAAGCAAATTATTATTCCAAGCAGACAGAGGAGGCTATGCGGTTGGGGCTTTTAATGCCAATAACATGGAAATCGTACAGGCCATAATTAGAGCGGCAGAACTGGAGAGATCTCCGGTTATTATGCAGGCCAGCCAGGGGGCTATAAACTATGCCGGGCTGGAGTTCATAAGCGGGATGGTAAAGATTGCTGCAGAATCCAGTTCGGTACCGGTGGCCTTACATCTAGACCACGGTACTGATTTTGAGCAGGTGGTAAAGTGTATTCGCAGCGGTTTTTCCTCGGTGATGTATGATGGTTCCAAACTTCCCCTGGAAGAAAATATAGCTATGACTAAAAAAGTTTTGGATATAGCTAGACCTATAGAAGTATCAGTGGAGGCGGAGCTGGGAAAGATAGGGGGAACTGAGGACGACATTCATGTGAGTGAGAAGGAAGCCCTGTATACCGATCCCGAAGAAGCCAGATATTTTGTGGAACAGACCGGGGTGGAAAGCCTGGCTATCGCTATAGGTACAGCTCATGGGCAGTATAAAGGAGAGCCCCGGCTCGATTTTGAGCGCTTGGCCCAAATCAAGTCCCTGGTAAAAATACCCATAGTCCTCCACGGCTCTTCCGGGGTGCCGGACGAATCACTTAGAAAGGCTATAAAACTTGGAGTATGCAAGGTGAATATTGATACCAATATCAGAGAAGCTTTGGTCTGGACCATGCGAAAAGTTATGGCGGAGAACCCGGCAGAAATTGATCCCCGGAAAATTCTGGGGCCGGCCCGCGATGCCGCAGTGGAGATAATCAGGGAAAAGATCAGGGTATTCGGTAGCTCAGGCCAGGCATAGGCGGTTCTGGTTGCATAAATATACAAGCAATGCGCTGACATATTGGCCCAATCTAAATCAGAAAGGAGGATGTTTTTGCGGATTTTTATTGATTCTGCTAACATTGAAGAGATAAAAGAGATAAACGGCATGGGTTTTCTGGCGGGAGTAACCACCAATCCCAGTCTGGTAGCTAAAGAAAAAAAAGACTACAAAGGGTTGATCCGGGAGATATCCATGCTGGTGGATGGACCGATAAGTGCGGAAGTAATAGCGCTTGATTATCAGGCTATGGTACAAGAGGGAGAAGAATTAGCATCTATTCATCCCAATGTGGTGATTAAAATACCCCTTTGCGAAGAGGGACTGAAAGCAATCCATGCCCTCAAGCAAAAAGGTATTGCTACCAATGCCACCTTGGTATTTTCCGCTAACCAGGCTCTATTGGCAGCCAGAGCCGGAGCTAGCTATGTCAGTCCTTTTATTGGCCGGGTCGATGATACCGGAAACGATGGGCTTACATTATTGGATGATATTGTCCAGATTTTTGACCAGTATATGGTGGAAACCGAGGTGATTGCGGCCAGCATCCGGCATCCTATGCATGTTGTGGCATCCGCCAAAATTGGTTCCAATATAGCCACCATACCCTACCAGGTAATCAAACAGATGGTAAAGCATCCACTTTCTGATGCAGGTATAGAGAAATTTATGAGCGATTGGAAAAAGGCTTTCTAAAGAGGATTTTTCTGGGGTTTTGTGAATATGGTTCAGTTGCTCAGGACTATTATTAAAATTTTTGGGGTGCATTGCCAAAGGGGAAATAAAACGAGGAGGGTTTTTCTTGGAGAGGGAATTGGCTCTGGAGTTTGCCCGGGTTACAGAGGCTGCAGCTCTGGCCGCTGCACGATGGGTCGGTAAAGGAGATAAAGAGGCAGCAGATGACGCAGCCGTAACTGCTATGAGAGTCATGTTCGATACGGTATCGGTTGATGGCGTAGTGGTTATCGGGGAAGGAGAAATGGATGAAGCCCCCATGCTCTATATCGGGGAAAAAGTAGGTATTGGTGTTCCTCCCCTGGTAGATATTGCGGTAGACCCCCTTGAAGGTACTAACATTGTGGCCAAGGGTCTTACTGGTGCCATTGCCGTACTGGCTATTGGACCTCGGGGAACCCTTCTTCATGCACCGGACATGTATATGGATAAAATTGCTGTGGGTCCGGAATGTAAAGGCCGGGTACATTTGGATGCATCCATAAAAGAAAACCTCTGGGAAGTAGCCCGGGGTTTGGATAAACTGATAAGTGAAGTTACTGTAGTGGTTTTAGAGCGTGAGCGGCACCAGCATATAATTGAAGAAGTAAGGCGGGTAGGGGCGCGTATCAAGTTGATTACTGACGGGGATGTATCTCCAGCGGTGGCGGCGGCGTATCCCGAATCCGGGGTAGATATAGTATTGGGTATCGGTGGTGCTCCCGAAGGGGTCATTACCGCCGCAGCCTTGAAGTGTTTGGGAGGCGATTTTCAAGCCCGCCTCTATCCGGAGGATGAGAATGAAATTGCCCGCTGTCATAAGATGGGTATAAACGACATTAATAAGATTTTTACCATAGATGAAATGGTTCAGTCAGAGGACGTAATATTTGCTGCCACGGGTATTACTGATTCATTTCTATTAAAAGGGGTACGTTATTTTAAACGGCGGGCGGTTACCCAGACGCTAGTAATGAGAAGTCAATCCGGAACAATAAGGCATATAGAAGCTAATCATCACCTGGATAAGAAACCTTTATTTAAAGATCAGCGTATACAGTTAAAGATGGACTAGGACTGAATCTAAGATATTGCTTTGTAATCTAAGTGATGCCCGGTGGGCACATTAGCAATTCTTAAGGTCTTTCCGGTCAAATAAAATTCCAGTAGCAAAATTACTAGTTTTTTCAGGATAATAATGATTAAACAGCATTAATACTGGTATAATAAATATAGGATTTCACTTTAGGAAGTTCACTGGCAGTTCTATTCCCACATGCTAGCCTTCAAAAAAAGAGCATTCAAGGAAGTATAGTTTAGTGCCTGTTAAAATTTAACAATCTCCAATTACATCGCAGTATACAGAAGTATCTTTACTTCGGTTGTCGGCTTACTTAGAAATTTATCATTATGAAAAGGATTATTAGATAAGGAGGTAAAAATTGAATATCTCAGAGCTAGAGAACAAAACCATGCTGGAGCTATACCAGGTTGCCAGAGATTTAAACCTGGCAGGTTATTCCAAGCTCCGCAAAAAGGAACTGGTTTTCGAAATAACCAAAGCCCTAACCCATGCTGACCAATTGCTTCAGGCCCAGGGAGTACTGGAAATCATGCCAGATGGATATGGATTTTTAAGGCCATTCGCTTATCTGCCCAGCCAGGAGGACATCTATGTATCTCCGTCTCAAATCAGAAAGTTTGAATTAAAAACGGGGGATCGGGTCGGGGGACAGGTAAGATCGCCCAAGGATAATGAAAGATTCTTTGCTCTTTTAAAAGTGGAAGATGTTAATGGATTTTCTCCGGAAGAGTCAGTAAAGAGGATACATTTTGATGCCCTAACCCCTCTCTATCCTACGGAGAAACTAACCCTGGAGACCGTGCCTCACGAGCTACCCACCCGTATAATTGACCTGGTGGCCCCCATCGGCAAAGGCCAAAGAGGCCTGATAGTAGCACCACCCAAGGCAGGAAAGACCATTCTTTTACAAAAAATTGCTCAGGGGATAAGTGCGAATTATCCGGATATTGAGCTTATAATCCTGCTGGTGGATGAAAGACCGGAAGAAGTTACCGACATGCAGCGTTCCACTAAGGCTGAAGTGGTAGCCTCAACCTTTGACGAACCTCCGGAAAACCATGTTAAAGTCACCGACATGGTTTTAGAGAGGGCCAAAAGATTGGTAGAACATAAAAAAGATGTGGTTATTCTGATGGATAGTGTTACGCGTATGGCCCGGGCTCATAACCTGGTGGTGCCACCGAGCGGCAGGACTCTATCCGGAGGGATAGATCCAGCATCCTTGGACAAACCTAAGCGCTTCTTCGGTGCGGCTCGCAATATTGAGGAAGGTGGAAGCCTTACAATTATCGCTACCGCTTTGATTGAAACCGGGTCTCGTATGGATGAAGTCATTTTTGAAGAATTTAAGGGTAGGGGTAATATGGAACTGGTATTGGATCGTAAATTATCCGAGCGCAGAATATTCCCCGCCATTGATCTTAAACGTTCTGGAACCAGGAAAGAAGAATTGCTGTTGAATAATGAGGAAATGGAACTAACCTGGAATCTCCGCAACGCCTTTAGTGATTATAATCAGATAGAGAGTATGCAGCTAATGATTGATACTATGAAAAAAACCAGATCCAACAAGGATCTCTTACGCGCCGCCCCGCTGGTATTTGGCCGCAAAGAACATGCCAGAAGCGCCTATTAAAATATATCATAGGGACGGATCTATCCCCTTCTGACGACTAATCAGCTTGCGGCCATGGGGGGAACAAAAAAGTGAGCAGTAAAGAGTGGCAAATGTTATACTAATCACAAGAATTCCTTACAGGTGTTAAATTATGGGTATAAAACTATCAACTCCAGTAGAGTATAATCTTGTCAGTTTGTTACTGAGTTTGTCTCGCAGTCTGGATTTTTCAAATGTTGGCATAATGGACCATCATAAAAAAGTGGCATTTATAGCCCTTAACCTGGGAAGAAAAGCAGGTATATCCGACCAGCAGCTCATGGAACTGTTCAAGGCTGCTATTATACATGATATTGGTGCTGTAAATCACCGGGATAAAGTTGTACTTCAGAAATTTGATGTAGAAAGTCCTTGGTGTCACTGCGTAAAAGGCCGTAATTTTGTCGCTGGGATACCGGACCTGGATTCTACTCAACTAAGCATTTACTGTCATCATGATAGTTGGGTGGGAAAAAATCAATCTGGTCTGAACGGAACCAATATTCCCCTTAACAGCCGTATTATACATCTAGCGGATCGGGTGGATGTATTAATTAATCACGAACGCTACATACTGGAACAAAACAGTGAAATCCTGCAAAGAATAGGTCGACTTTCCGGGAAGGTTTTTGACCCGGAGTTATTTGATATCCTGATGGAACTGGGGAAACAGGAAAGCTTCTGGTTGGATCTGGTTTCACCCTGGATAGAGGAATGTATGTTGGAAATCATTCCGGAAAACCTGGTAAGTGTCGAGCGAGATAATCTTATGACGGTTGCTCGCCTTTTTGCCAGGGTAGTTGATGATAGAAGCAGTTTCACTTATCGCCATTCACTCTATGTTAGCCAGGTTTGCCGGGTTCTGGCCAATAAGGCGGGGTTATCCAAAGACGAGTGTTATTTATTGGAGATTGCCGGATTATTGCATGATCTTGGCAAAATGGCAGTACCCGAGGATATTATTGAAAAACCAGGTAAGCTTACGGCCCACGAATACGATATTATCAAACAACATAGTTATTATACCTACTGGTTGCTCAATCCGGTTTTACCCGGTCAAGAGGTAGCTGCTTGGGCGGCTTATCACCATGAGCGATTGGACGCTAAGGGTTATCCTTTCAAAAAAACCGCCAATGAGCTTGATTTGCCGACCCGCATAGTGGCTGTGGCTGATGTTTTTACGGCATTGCGAGAGGATCGCCCTTATCGCCCAGGTCTCAGTTATACAGAAATTAAAGCTGCAATGGACCAGGAAATAGTTTCTGGAGTCTTGGATAAGGAAGTGGTGGCAATGCTTTACGATTGCCAACAAGAACTGGATGAAATTTGGTCTAATCTAAGTCTTTTGGGGGTTCAATAAGTCCTGTCGTATCACCTCTGTGGACTGCTTATCAGCAGCCAATCCCAACTTTCAAAATAGGGTAAACATGCAGTAAGCGCCTATTAATCTAAAAAATGAATAATCCTCTTTAATAAGGTTAAGAATAAGGGTCAACAGGCCCTTATTTTTTCTTTTTGGAAATGAGGTGAAAATTCCAGTGAAAAGGATTTGGGTTTCACTGCTCTTGAGTACCTGTATGCTCATGTCCACGGTAAATATGTCTGGGGCCAGCATTAGCGAGGGGAGATATACTCCCTGTTTAAAAAACCAGACTCCCAACGGGGTCAGCCAGGAAATTACCTATCGTATTCAGAAAGGCGATACTCTATGGTCTATTGCCCGCCATTATGGGGTGAAGATGGAAACCCTCATGATGATTAACCGTCTGGATGAGAATAGTATTTTAACGGTGGGAAAGAACTTGCAAATACCTGGGACTAATGCCCGCGTGCATATTGTTAAGAGTGGTGAAACCTTTTGGCAGATTGCCAGCAGCTACGGGATTGGGCTGGACGAATTGCAGCGGCTCAATAGCGACAAACCAGCTAATAAACTACAGGTCGGTGATCGGCTGAGTCTCCCGGCAAGAGCACGACCAATTGCTTTGACCAACACTTCTTCGCGGGGGCTTACCCGGGGAAGCGGCTTATTTGGCTGGCCTATTATGGGTACCATTACCTCAGCTTATGGATGGCGTAAATCCGGGTTTCATCATGGCCTGGACATAGCTGGAAAGGTGGGTGATCCTATCCGGGCGGCCTCCGATGCTAGTGTTGAGCATGCGGGTTACCAACCCATATATGGACAAACAATTATCCTGAAGCATGAAAACGGCAAAAAGACGGTTTATGCTCACCTGGAAAAGATTTATGTAAAAAAGGGGCAAGAAGTAAAGCAGGGTAAGATAATAGGTACTGTTGGCACCAGCGGTAGGACAACCGGGCCGCATCTGCATTTTGAAATCAGGGTAGGCGATGAAACCATCAATCCCCTGCAATTACTTAGATAAGTATACTTAAAGCTCCCTTAGAGGGGGCTTTTTTTATTCCTTGATTTGAGGTACGCTGGTAATATCAAAAAGTGTTGTCCCTGCCAAAGTAATATATGGGGGTTAATATGTATCTTAGTCTATATGCCAATGAAAAGGGAGAGGTTTTGGATCATCCCAACATACTCATGCTGGGGCGCAGTGGTAATGAATGGTTGCTACCAGAGGCTGGTGAAATGATGCCTTTACCCCGGGGGTCGTCATTGGTAAGAATACCGGGAAACATCCCGGTAGGTTTGGACATGAAAGAGCGGTTAGCGTATTTTGAATATGACCCGCTGGTATCCGGACAGCGGGCTTATGCCGTGGCAGCCCTTCTTCCCCAGGGTTTCACCCGTACCCTCCTGCCAGCTTGTGTGGGTAGTTCCGGGGAAGCCCTTCTACCCCTTCTGGGTTATGCTGCAGTAGGGCTGAAAGAAGGAAAAATCTATGTCGCGGCTGTGCAAAGTGATGAACACCGCAAATGGCATCCCCATTATTATAATACGGAAAGACTACCGGCAAAGATAAACCGAATGCTGAAAAAATATCCCGGTAACATGATATTACACCAATTAGCTCGCTGTTCCCTGGAATATGGCTGTTTTACCGCCCAGAATATTTTCTACCAACGCTGGGAGGGTGGTATTCCAAGCATGAAAGCCTGTAATGCCGCCTGCATCGCTTGTATATCCGAAGACCATTGTGGCACCGCATCGCCGCAAAACCGTCTGGACTTTGCCCCTACGGTGCAAGAGATTGTTGAAGTAGCCAGTGAGCATCTTTTGAGGGCGCGGGATGCTATCATTAGTTTTGGACAGGGATGTGAAGGTGAGCCGGCCTTAAATGGGAAAAGGTTATCCCAGGCCATCCGCCGGATACGGGATCTTTGTGCACAGGGAACTATCAACATGAATACCAATGCCGGCTATTGTGAAGGGGTTAAGTTGATGACTGATGCCGGAATGGATTCTATGCGGGTTACTATTTTTTCAGCTATAGAAGAAAACTACATGACTTATCATTGCCCGCAGGACTACAGCTTGGCTGATGTAGAATACTCTATAACCTATGCTCGGGAACATGGGGTGAAAATATCTTTAAACCTTTTAACCTTTCCTGGATTTACTGATCGTATGGAAGAAGTCGAAGCCTTACTGGAATTTGTCCGTAAAAACCAGGTGGATATGATTCAATTCCGTAACTTAAATATAGATCCCGAATTTCTAATGCGGATCTTTCCAGGAAAGAGTCCGGTTTTAGGTATAAGCAATTTTGTTAAACTACTAGAAAGTGAACTTCCCGGAGTAAGAATAGGATCATATACTCATCCGGTCCATCGTTAGTTATAGGGGATTAGGAGTAAGAATCAGGGGGCAAGAGGGAGGAAAAAGGGATTGGAAAAGAAAGGACCATATACGGTTAGGGAATTGAAAAATTTATCCCCAGGTACCCAGTTCTGGGGGAAATATCTAATACTAGGCAAAAACCTTAGAAAAACCAGAGACGGACGAGAGATAATAGACCTGAGAATAGGCGATTCTACTGGTGAAATATATTCTATCGTATGGGAAAGTTGCACAGTTAATGGCCAGTTAGAAGCCGGGGTGGTAATTGGCTTATTAGGAGATATAGGAACATACAACCAGCGACTACAGGTAACCGCAAAGAGAATAAAGATACTGGAGGAGGAAGCAGGGCCATATTTAAAAAAGCCGCAAGCTAGCCTGGAAGAGTTGATAGGTATGTTTGAACAAATGTTGCAATCCATCGCTGATCCCTACTTAAAGGAATTATTACAGCGGGTATTTAATCCGGAGACTCGCACGAGATTTTTCCAGGCCCCGGCAGCCAAAAAGATTCATCACAATTATTATGGCGGTCTGCTGGAGCATTCTTTGTCAGTGGCAGGCTTATGTAACAAAGTGGCCGATACTTACCCGGATATTAATAGAGATCTCTTACTCAGCGGAGCATTGATGCACGATATTGGGAAGCTAGCGGAATATGAGATGGACGTTGCCCCTAACTATACCCCGGAGGGCAGGTTACTGGGACATATAGTCCTGGGTAGTGAACTGGTGGCCGATAAAATCAAAGACATGAAAAAAGAAGGCATAGAATTCCCGCAGGAATTGGAATGGATGCTCAAGCACTTGCTGGTCAGTCATCATGGCAGCCTGGAATTTGGTTCCCCGGTGCTTCCCTTATTTACGGAAGCTTATATTCTCTATGCCATGGATAACCTGGATGCCAGAATCTATGTATTCCAGAATAAAATTGAAGAAGATGACGGTGATGATAAGTATTTTAGTAAATATGACAGCTTCTATGGGCAGCATTTCTTTACCTACCGTTATTAGGATAAGGGGATATACCTGGCTTCGCAGAATTTTCTATGCTATACCACGAATTCATCTTCGACTTTAACCTGGTCTCCGGTTCTTACATATCCTGATTCCAGGACGCGGCAAAATATACCTTCTACCGGCATGATACAGGAGCCGACCTGTTTTTTTATAGCACAAGCGTTATTATGACACTCTTTACCGATTTGAGTAACTTCCAATAGGGCTTCACCCAATCTAATACGGGTACCTACAGGTAAGGTAACCACATCTAATCCACCTATGGATATATTTTCTGCAAAATCGCCATAATATACATCAGCACCCAGGGCCCGCATTTTTTCAAAGCTGGAGAGAGATAAGAGGCTGACCTGGCGATGCCAGCTTCCCTTATGGGCGTCTACCTCAATTCCCAAATCTGCCTGGAGGTAGGCTTCACCGATATCATGTTTTTTTTCTCCTCGTTTTTCCGAAATATTTACTGCTAAAACTTCTCCATTCATTACCACATTGCCTCCTGTTTAATTTGCTCTACAAGAATGATACATCAAGTGGAGCAAATTCTCCAATATTTTGACTGCAATCGCGGTTAGTTAGAAGCTGGCTAAGAATCGCTGGAGAAGTGAAAACCAGGCTCGTGATATTGAATTTATCTACAATGATATGGGATTCCGCCAGTCTGCGGGTAATTATTTTAGAACTTTGCGCCACCACCTGCGGATAGTGGGCAAGTAATTCCCGACTGGAGTAGCAGGCGCTTACTGTTTGTAAAGATTCCTGTATGATAGGAGTTATCAAGTTATCCTCGAAGGATATGCCTTCCTTCTGATAAAGCTCCCCTGCTTGGGAAGGGTCGACATGGTAGTACAGAGAGATGGCAGCGTTTACTGTTTGCAGATCCCGGCTGCTGGCCAAAGTTTGCATTTCCAAAGAATGAACCCGGCAATCCAGATAGACTATCTCCTGGTATCCGGGAACCCGCAAATGAAGGCCTTCTCCCATAACTGTTTTCTGTACCTTTCCATGTTCGAGAATGATACCGACATAGCCGAACGGTACAGCTACCAGTGGGCGCAGAAAAAACAAGAATAACAGCAGGAAGAGGAATGATAATCCCCATTTTAAATGCTTTTTAGAGAGATTTATTTCCAGCAAAATATACAAAAGAAAGCTATCCTTTCATGGTATTGCCCAAATAACAAAATTTCACGTTTTATTTAACATTTCCTGCTAAAATTGGCGAATGCCCGTTTTTTATTGGCGAATACCCGTTTTTAAGAGAGGAGAGTAGCTGGAAAGAATAGAAGTCTAATAACGAGATGAAATATGTCCACCGCTAAGCGGTCGGTTCCTATTAACAAAACAGGCAGCGGGTTCTAATCGCCCGCCTCGTTGCAGCGGTGTGTTGAAACTGCTCCGCAGTTTCTTTCGATGCTTAAAAGGTAGCGGACATGGGGGTCATATGACTCTTTTATTACAGGGAGGAAAGATATGTATTCTGTACCCTGGTATGCTATTGTTCTTATCGCCGTACCACAAACCATCTTGATAATAAAAATTGGCTTTGGCTTGTTCAATTTGCAGGTGCATGCCCGCCAGTGTTTGCTGGCTACGCTGATAGTGTCGGTGGTTACTTACTTTTTGAGAAAGCTGCCTTTGATGTTTGGAATTCATACGATAATACTGGTTATCTTATTGACTATCCTTTTAGTAATTTTGCAGCGAATCGATTTTTGGCGAAGTTTGGTTGCAGTTTTACTGGGAGTTATGATATTAGGTGTAATTGAAAATTCCTATTTGCCGCTATTATTGCAGTTTACTTCCAGGAATGTGATGGACCTGGCGGA
Organism: Syntrophomonas wolfei subsp. wolfei str. Goettingen G311; assembly: GCF_000014725.1. Lineage (GTDB taxonomy): Bacteria > Bacillota > Syntrophomonadia > Syntrophomonadales > Syntrophomonadaceae > Syntrophomonas > Syntrophomonas wolfei. The sequence goes on along the minus strand of NC_008346.1, from coordinate 2,731,691 downwards.
ACAACCCTGGTTTAATATAGCTGCATTCCTGCCCGGATTCCTTATTGGCTTGCTTTTATATGCCTTTATCCGTCACCGCAAATTTGTCCTGTTTGATTTAAAAAGAGCTGGGGAAGTCCAAAAACCGGTTAATCATGGGGTATATATTATTGCGGTCATACTATTGCAGAGCTTTTTGCTGGTCTTGATCGGTGCTGCTCTGCTGGTGAATCAACAACGCTTCAATATTGCTGTCATCGTTCCCTGGGCGAACATGGCCATATTGCTGGTAGCTTTATTGAGCATAGCAGCCATAAAACAATTGGAGGAAAATAGCCGTAACAGTCAAAGGGTCCAACTATTAAAGAGTCACTTGCAACAGGTGGAGTTGCTATTAAAGGTCCTACAGAGCCAAAAGCACGAATACAGCCGGCATATTCAGGCTATACAGTCCCTGGTTTATTTAAAGCGCTATCAGGAAATCAAAGAATACATTGAAGGAATCGCTGAAGAATACTGGCATATGGAAGAAGTCCTTTATACTAGTCATCCGGTGCTTACCGGATTGCTAAACAGCAAACGCAGTTTTGCCGAATCCCAGGGTATAGAGTTGGCGGTAGCAGTGAAATGTGACCCGGCCGGGATACCCATCCCCCCCTGGGATTTATGCAGCATATTGGGCAACCTCCTGGATAATGCAATGGAAGCAGCCCTGGAGGACAAAGGCAAGCCCCGGGTAGCGATAGAATTCAAATATGAATTCCCCTATTATGTAATCTATATTCAAAATAACGGGGCCAGGATTTCCGCCGCTGAGAAACAACGGATATTCGAACCGGGCTATACCAATAAGGATTCTCCGGCCCGGGGTTATGGACTCTACCTGGTCAGCAGGCTGCTGGAGCGCTACCAGGGGACGATCGAAGTTACGAGCAAGGGACAAACCAGTATAATCGTAAGATTAGCTGATAAAGGCAGCAATACAGCTGCTGGTAAAAGCTATAGCAGCTTGGAGAGCTGGATGACCGGGGGTTGATGATTCCTTGAAGGTTCTACTTCTCGAAGATGAAGAATACAACCGGGATTTTATTCGACAACTACTGAAAGAGATTTCGGTGGTAGGAGAGATCATGGAAACTGCCAGCGGCGAAGAAGCTATTGCTCTGGCCCAAAAAAACCGGCCCGATCTTATTCTATTGGATATTGAGCTGGATAAGAGCGATTTAAATGGCTTGCAGGTGGCACGGAGTATATACAGCTTCAATAAAGAAGCTTATATGGTTTTTATAACAGCTTATTCCAAATATGCCATTGATTCCTTTGAGGTGCATCCCTATAATTATATTTTAAAACCTATAAAGGTGGGCAGATTCAAGGAATTAGTAGAGGAGATAGCCGACAGAGTTAAGCATAACGATAGCCGAAATTACAATACCCTGGTAATAAAACACAAAAACGAAATACACCACATAAGGCCAGGCGACATTATTTTTATTGAGATTCAGAACAACCTATCATATATTCACACCAAAGAAGGTATTTTTGAAAGCTATTTATCCCTGGCTGAATTCGAGATGATGCTTGACCGCAATTTCCTCAGGGTACATAAATCCTTTATTGTTAACCTGAAGCAGATAAAACAGACCCGGGGGGTATTTGACCGCTCCTATGAAATCGAGTTTTACGCTTATGATCAGAAAGCTTTGATGAGCCGTTATAAATATCCGGAATACAAAAGACAAATGGGATTGTAGATAATTTTTCACTTCGTTTCTATATCTCCTTGTCTTTTAATCATATTCTTGATATAATTTTTTTTGCAGTTCATTGACCTATATAGCTTTTAACTGCAGCTAGCCAGGCTGAAGAGAGGTGAATCTAATGAAAGCAAAAATACATCCCAAGTACCATCAGGCCAAAGCCAGGTGCGCATGTGGCAATGAATTTGAAGTAGGCTCTACCAGTGAAAACATACGGGTGGAAATATGCTCCAAATGTCATCCTTTTTATACCGGAGCCAAGGGCAGGTTGGTTGACACCACCGGGAGAGTTGACAGGTTTAAGAAAAAATACGGCTTGAGTTAGTGCATATTGGCAGGGACGCTGGTCTCTGCTCTTTATTTCTAAGGCGTTGGGTGTAAGGTGAATGGATTATAATATATCAGCCACCTCACACTTTACGCCTTACTAATTACCGGGACAAGGTGATAAAATGAGCAAGTTTCAATATGGGGGCATGGCCGTTATAGAAGGGGTTATGATGCGCGGCCCGGAGCTTACTTCCATAGCCGTTAGAAAAGAAGACGGCAGCATTGAGTTGGATCAAGAAGCCAATAGCCAGCTTCCCCGCCGCTACCCCTTTTTAAAATGGCCCTTCATCCGGGGGACTTATGTACTTATAGATTCTATGGTGGTGGGAATCAGGATGCTGAACAAGTCCGCCAATATGTCCCTGGGAGAAGATGAAGAAGAACTCAGTTCAGGAGAGATGCTGGTCAGCGGTCTGATTGCTTTTGCCCTGGCCGTTTTACTATTTGTGATTCTGCCCACGGCAATAGTGCATTACACGCAGCAATATGCCGGGGGAATACTGTTGCAGAACATTATCGAAGGCATAATCAGAATCGCTTTTTTTCTGCTATATGTTTATGCTATATCCAAAATGGAGGATATAGCCCGGGTCTTTATGTATCATGGGGCCGAACATAAGTCCATTTCCGCCTATGAAGCCGGGGAAGAACTAAGCGTAAAAAATGTACGGAAATATACCACCGTGCATCCCCGCTGCGGAACCAGTTTCTTGCTTATTGTAATGGTGATTTCAATTCTTGTTTTTGCATTGCTGGGGGAAGGAAGCCTGTTCTATCGGATATGGTCGAGGTTGGCAGTTCTTCCGGTAGTTGCCGGCTTAGGATATGAGTTTCTCAAGCTCACAGGTAAGCACTATAAGCGCCGCTGGGCCAGGATTTTGATTGCCCCCGGCTTGCTTTTACAGAGCTTAACCACCCGGGAGCCGGATGATGGCATGCTGGAAGTCGCTATAGCAGCCCTCAAGGCGGTTCTGTCTGAAGAGAAAGCTGCGTTGAAGCCAGATCTGGAACCGGAACTGGCTTTACAGTAACATCAGAAGTGAAAGAATCGAGGAGGAAAAAACTTGCTGGAAAAATTGGATAGCCTGGAAGAAAAATATGATGAATTAACCCATCTCTTGAGCCAGCCTGAGGTTCTTTCCGACCAGGCCAGGTTTCAAAAGCTGGCCAAAGCCCACTCTGCTCTCAGTGACATTGTAACTATGTACCGCGAGTATAAATCACTATCCCGGCAACTGGAGGATTCCAAAGAGATGCTGGTTGAGGAAGAGGATGAAGAATTCCGTCAGATGCTTGCGGATGAAATTCCTCAACTACAGGAGAAAAAAGCCTCCCTCGAACAGGAATTGAGAATACTCTTGCTGCCACAGGACCCCAATGATGAAAAAAGCGTAATCATGGAAATTAGGGCCGGTACCGGCGGGGAGGAAGCCGCCCTTTTTGCCGGTGATCTCTTTCGCATGTACAGCCGCTATGCTGAGGAGCAAGGCTGGAAAATAGAGATAATGGATACTCATTACACCGATATCGGAGGCATTAAGGAAATAGTTTTTGTGGTTGATGGGCGGGGAGCCTACAGCAAGCTGAAATTTGAATCCGGAGTTCATCGGGTGCAGCGGATACCAGTGACGGAATCCGGGGGAAGGATTCATACTTCAGCGGCAACAGTAGCTGTTTTGCCCGAGGCCGAAGAAGTGGAAGTAGCCATTGACCCTAATGATTTACGCATAGATGTTTATTGTTCCAGTGGTCCCGGAGGACAATCGGTTAATACCACCCAATCAGCCGTCAGGATAACCCATGTTCCCACGGGTGAAGTGGTAACCTGTCAAGATGAAAAATCCCAGCATAAGAATAAGGCTAAAGCCCTGCGGGTTTTGCGGGCCAGGTTGAAAGAGCTTCTGGAGGAGGAGAAGAATGCGGAGATGGCAGGTACCCGTAAGAACCAGGTAGGCAGCGGCGATCGCAGTGAACGTATACGCACCTATAATTTTCCCCAGGGCCGGGTTAGCGATCATCGCATTAATTTGACTTTGCACCGCTTGGAGTCGGTACTGGAAGGGCGCCTGGAGGAAATAATAAATGCTCTTATAGCTCATTACCAGGCTGAGCGTTTGAAACAGGTGGATTGAGTGCAGCAACAGTGGCTAATAAAAGAATTAATGGATTGGACTACCCGGTTTTTTGCAGATCGGGGCCTGGAAGAACCTCGTTTGGAGGCGGAAGTTTTGCTGGCCCATGTTTTGCTGCAGAACCGGGTTTATTTATATACTCATTTTGACAAGCCGGTTAACCAGGAAGAAAGGCAGCAATATCGCGAAGTGATTAAAAGAAGAATAAAGGGCGAACCATTAGCCTATATTGTAGGACATAAGGAGTTTATGTCCCTTGAATTCAAGCTTAACCAGGCGGTACTGATCCCCCGCCCGGAAACGGAATTGCTGGTGGAAGAAGCCCTGGAAATAGCCGAGGGAAAAGAAGGGTTGCGTATCTGCGATGTAGGGACCGGTTCCGGAGCTATTGCAGTTAGCTTGGCTTTTTATGTCCCAACAGCCCAAGTTTATGCTACAGATATATCGGCTGATGCTCTGGAAAAAGCTCGCGAGAATGCAACACGGCATGGTGTCGCCATAACATTTTACCAGGGTGATTTACTTTTTCCTCTCTTAAATGAAGAACCTTTCGATATTATTGTTGCCAATTTACCATATATAGGAAGCAAAGAGTTTATCTTACTGGATTCTGGGGTAAAAGATTATGAACCCGCACTGGCTTTGCTAGCCCCAGGCGATGGCCTGGATCTTTACCGGCGTTTATTGCCGCAGGCTGCAGCTTTGCTGGCTCCTGAAGGCTGCCTTTTGTTAGAGATTGGTCATGAGCAAGGGAGCAGGGCCCGGGAAATGATGCAGGGTTGGGGAGAAACGGAAATAATTAAGGATCTGGCAGGCAGGGACCGCCTGTTAAAGTCCAGAAGGGAGTAATTAGACTGGAAACGCAGTATTGGCAAGTTAATCCTGCCTGTCCGGAAAAGGAAATAATTATGCAGGCGGCCAGTTTAATTAAGGCTCAGGAATTGGTAGCTTTTCCGACCGAGACAGTTTATGGTCTGGGGGCCGCTGCTTTTCAAAGCCAGGCAGTGGAAAAAATATTTTTGGCCAAAGGGAGAGCTGAAACTAATCCTCTCTTACTTCACTTGAGTTGTATGGAACAGGTGGAAAGTGTGGCTAAAGAGATTCCTCCTGCAGCCATAATGCTCATGGAACGTTTTTGGCCTGGTCCTTTGTCTATTATTCTGCCGGCCCGGGAAACGGTACCAGCCATAGTGCGGGGTGGAAAAACTACCGTAGGTTTGCGTATGCCGGCTCACCCCGTAGCTTTGGCTTTGATTGATCAGGCAGGGCCTTTGGCCGCCCCCAGTGCCAATCTATCTGGCCGCCCTAGTCCAGTAACGGCAGAACATGTGAAAGCTGATCTGGATGGTAAGATAGCGGCAATTTTGGATGCGGGGCCAACTGGTTTGGGATTGGAATCCACTATTATAGATCTCAGTAATCCAGGATACCGGATACTGCGCCAGGGAGGTATCACTGTAGAGGAATTGGAGAAAGCTATGGGGATGTCTATTACTGTGAATAACCCGGAGCAGGAACACTTTCCTCATTACCAGATAGAATCTAAATTGTTGCTCTGCCAAAGCTGGGAAGAGATGGATGATTACTTGAGCAATATAGAGCAATTGGAGAAAAAGTTGGTTCTAGTTCACACTTATATTGACAAAAATGATACCCGTTGGGAAAAGCTAATAGATAAATATCCCCAGTATCAATCATATGACCTGGACTTAAATACTGCTACTAACCGGCTTTATTCTCTCTTGCGGGAAGCCGAGGAGAGAGAAATAGAATTGTTGCTTTTCACTCCCCTTCACAAGAAGCTGGGCGGGATAGCCCGGGTCATGCTTGACCGTATATACCAGGCAGCCAGGAATTCGCCGTAATCCATGCTTCGCCAACGCTCGCTTTGCATATTTATGCAACCCTATGCAACAAAAAGGGGTTTTTGCATTGGAGCCGCAGTTTATGATATTTTTGAAAGAAGGTGTAAGCACTGCTTATTAGACGGGGTAAGGTATTCTTAAGTGCTATAAAATATGATTGAAATATTGATTACGATTATATTATTAGCAATTGTTCTGGGGATGGATGCTCTTTCCCTGGCTATGGGAATGGGATTGCGCGGAGTAGCGAAAGACTATGAAAAGAAATTTGTTTTAACGGTGGGGATTCTTCATGTGTTAATGCCCCTTTTGGGTTTAAACCTGGGGCTGGTGGCAGGAAGGTTTTTGGGAGTGTGGGCTACCCGACTGGGAGCTCTGGTTCTGGTCTACTTGGGTTGGCAAATGCTAAGCAAAGGTTACGCCGAGATTCAACCTCAAAGATATAATTTTGCCGAGGCTAAAACGATTTTGGCCGGGAAGCAGCAAAGTACTCTCGATAGCTGGACTAGTATCTTGCTTTTGGGATTATCTGTAAGCATTGACGCCTTGACAGTTGGCTTTACTTTGGGTACTTTAAAAATGCCTATTCTTATTACGGTGTTAATAATGGGATTAATTGCAGCTAGTATGAGCTGGGTTGGATTTGCCGGGGGAAGAGTGCTGGGTCGCTTAACCGGCAGCTATGCCCAAATTTTGGGCGGAGTAGTTTTACTGGCCCTGGCAATAAAGTTTGTGGTTTGAGAGAAGGAAAGTAAGAATGAAAAGAATTCTCTTTGCCTGCACCGGTAATACCTGCAGGAGCCCAATGGCACAAGCTCTTTTCTCCAAAATTCTAAAAGAAAAGCAATTGCAATCTGATTTTGAAGTGCTTTCAGCCGGTATTTTTGCTTATCCGGATTGTCCGGCTTCTCCTGAAGCGCTAGAAGTTCTGCGTCAGGAAGAAATAGATATTTCCCACCATTTATCGCTTCCCCTCACTGATGAATTATTGGAAGATGCTCACTTGATTCTTTCTATGACCATAAGCCAGCGCAACTATTTACAGGAGACCTTCCCCCATAAAAAGGAATGTATCTTTTCTCTGGCTGAGTTTGCGGGGATGGGCGAAATTGATATTATGGATCCTATAGGAAGGGGACGGGAAGCTTACTTGGATACTTTACAGCAGCTAAAGATTATTTTACCGCAGGTTTTAAAGGAAATACTCCAACGAAGAAGTGCAGGGGGAATATGATGAAGCTTATTATTGGCTGTGATCATGCCGGTTTGGAACTTAAGAACGAGATTATAAATGCCCTGAGGGAAGAAGAATATAAAATAATGGATTGTGGAACCTTTAGTACAGAATCGATGGATTATCCCGACATAGCTGAAGAGGTGGCCCGGCTGGTCTTGCAGGAAAAGACCCTGGGATTCTTGATCTGCGGAACGGGGATTGGGGTAGCTATAGCGGCCAATAAAATTCCAGGAATAAGAGCAGCGGTATGTCATAATATATACAGTGCCCGCCTGGCTCGGGAACATAATGATGCCAATATACTGACACTGGGTGCCCGGGTAACTGGAGGGGGCCTGGCCCTAGAAATCGTAAAAAGTTTTATAAAAGCTGAATTTCAGGCAGGTAGGCACCTGCGTCGGGTAGAAAAGATAAGTAGATTAGAAAAAAAATGCCTGAGGGAGGAGTCAAGTCGTATGGATTATATTCAAGAGTATGTTAAGCCGGTTGACCCAGAAGTGGCGGAAGCCATTGAAAAGGAAGAGGCCAGGCAAAACAACAAATTGGAACTAATTGCTTCGGAAAACTTTGTATCCCGTGCTGTTATGGCTGCCCAGGGTTCGGTGATGACCAATAAATATGCCGAAGGTTTACCTGGGGCCAGGTATTATGGTGGTTGCGAATATGTGGACATAGTAGAAGAACTGGCCCGGGACAGGGTAAAAGAGATTTTCGGAGCTGAACATGCCAATGTGCAACCCCATTCCGGCGCCCAAGCTAATACAGCGGTATATTTTGCGGCGTTGCAGCCGGGACAAACCATCATGGGTATGAATCTAAATCATGGGGGACATCTTACTCACGGCAGTAAAGTGAATATATCCGGGAAGTATTTCAATATTGTGGACTATGGGGTTAACAGGGATACAGAGAGAATTGATTATGAAGAGTTACGAGAAATAGCGCTAAAAGCTCGTCCCCAAATGATTGTGGCCGGAGCCAGTGCTTACCCCCGGATTTTGGATTTTAAAAAGTTCCGGGAAATCGCTGATGAAGCCGGGGCTCTTCTTTTTGTTGATATGGCCCACATCGCTGGTCTGGTAGCTGCAGGCCTTCATCCCAGCCCGGTTCCCTATGCCGATTTTGTATCCTCTACCACTCACAAAACTTTGCGTGGACCCCGGGGAGGATTTATTTTATGCCGGCAAGAATGGGCCAACAAAATAGACAAAGCGGTTTTCCCCGGCATACAGGGAGGGCCTTTGATGCATGTAATAGCAGCCAAGGCCGTTTGCTTCAAAGAGGCTCTTACGCCGGAATTTAAAGCCTATCAGCAGGATATTGTTAACAATGCCGCTATATTGGCAAAGGCTTTGATGGAGCAGGGTTTACGTGTGGTATCAGGAGGAACGGACAATCACCTCATGTTAGTGGATGTCCGTCCCAAAGGACTTAATGGCCGGGATGCCGAAGCCATTCTGGAATCCATAAATATAACCGTAAACAAAAATGCTATCCCCTTTGATCCAGAGAAGCCGACTGTTACCAGTGGCATCCGGGTAGGAACTCCAGCGGTTACCAGCCGGGCGCTAAAAGGAGACGATATGAGGGAATTGGCCCGGGCTATAACCCTGGTACTGGACAAGCATGACAGCGAGGAAGTAAAGGAAGAAGCCCGGAGGATAGTAAAAGCTCTCTGTGATAAGTATCCACTGTATACCTAGGAGAAATCTTATAAATGGCTGGTAGATCACCCTATCCAGGCAACAAGTAGAAGATGAGGTAAAATATGTTTGGTGAGAGGCCCGATTGGGATGAATATTTTTTGCAATTGGCTGATTTGGTAGCAACACGCTCCACTTGCCTGAGAAGGCAGGTAGGGGCTGTGCTGGTAAAGAATGAGCGCATTATTTCCACCGGCTACAACGGAGCTCCGCGTGGACTAGAGCATTGCCTGGATATAGGCTGTTTACGTGAGGAACAAGGTATTCCCTCGGGGCATCGCTATGAATTATGCCGGGGGGTACACGCTGAACAAAATGCTTTAATTAATGCCGCTTATTATGGAATAAGCACCGCGGAAGCTGTAATCTATTGCACCAATCAGCCCTGTATTATTTGTGCCCGAATGATAATAAATGCTGGTATAATAAGAATTGTGCACCGGGGTAATTTTGATGATGATTTGGCCATAAAATTTTTAAAGGAAGCAGGCATAGAGCTGGTACTCATACCCCGGCAAGCTAACCATAGCAGATAATACTGTTTAATCAATTATAACGACGTGAAATATATCCCCTGCTTCTTTAAACGGTCGGATTCTTATTAACAAAATAGGTAGCGGGATCTAATCCCCCACCTCGTTGCAGCGGTGTGTTGAAACTGCTCCGCAGTTTCTTCCGATACTTTAAGAATAATGGTGGTAATATCTTATGGAGACAAAGACCCTGTCCTTACCCAGGCTTAACCAACTTAACCCCACTTTGGAATCAACCGCCTTGAAACTTATGGAAGAGGCCGGCGAACTGGCACAGGTAATAGGTAAATACCGGGGAATGAGCGGTGAAAAAGTAGAAGTTAACGGAGATCTAGTGGTAAAACAGATTGCGCGGGAACTCTTGGATGTGGCTCAGACAGCAGTTACCATGATGTTTGTGATGGAAGAACAATTTGATCTTAACATTGAAGATCTCTTAAAGGATCATTGGGGGAAGCTGGAACGCAAAGGATATTTATCCCGGTGAAAAGCTTTGTAAAAAGATTATAATGGAACTGGAAGACAAGCTCGCTGTAATATCGATGTAATATACTATTACTTCCAAAGCGGTTCAAAAAAATCGAAATTAACCAAAGCAATAAAAGGATTTTTCTATCCTATAACGAATTAAAAATACTTATCCATAAAAAACTGTAGAATAGGTCGCCCTTATTCCGAACCAAATAAATTCGTCATTTTGAAGAGAAATAGCATTTGATTTTAGCCCAAAAATTTTATTTTGTGAAAAAAGGATTTTGCCTATTTATGACGAATAGGGAATAGGGGATACTGCAGCATAAGGACAAAAGGTGTGAGTTAATGGCGGAAAAAGGCAGCAAAAACTGGGTCAAAGGACTTAGTGATGCGATAAACCTGGCCACCACAGTTGCAGCAGCGGTAGCCCTGGGTTATTTTGCCGGCAAGTGGCTGGATGGAAAATTCGATACTGAGCCATGGTTGACTTTGGCTGGTTTTATGTTGGGAGTGGCTACAGGTATTAAGGCGATGTGGGAAAAGAGTTTTCCTATAAAGAAAAGCATCCAAGATATCAAAGAAAAAACCTCCAAACGAGAAAATGAGTAAACAATATATTTAATCAGGCTCGATTCCTGGTAAGCCTCTATTTCTAAAATCTAATAGTTGAGATTTAGTCCTGTAGTTTCGAGAGTCTAAAGTTTTGCGCTCAGTCCGGGGATAAGGGGCTGGCAAAACTGCGATAAGTACATGTAAGGAAGGGGGGAAAGAGAAATGATATTTGGTATGTGGGATAGTCCCTTGTTTTATCTTGGTCCCATTCCAGTTGATCATCTAATTGTTACAGAATGGGTTATAATAGCTTTCATCGGAATTATAGCTATGACCGCAACAAAAAACATGCAGATGGTTCCGAGGGGTTTACAAAATGCTTTTGAAGCCATTATATTGTGGACTTATGACTTCTTTACTCAGTTAATGGATAAAGAAAGTGTTGCCAAGAAATGGGCTCCGTTACTTACGTCGTTCTTCCTGTTTATCTTACTAAGCAACTACAGCGGACTCATTCCTGGAGCAGCCCGCATTGAAGGCTTTCAGCCTCCCACCAGTAACTGGAACGTTACCATGACCTTAGCTTTAATTACATTCTTTTCGGTTCATATCGCCGGATTCTCCGAGCACGGAGGACATTATCTGCACCATTTTGTAAGCCCGAGCTGGGCGATGTTACCTTTGAACCTGGTCGAAGAGGTGGCGCACCCGTTGTCCCTCACCGTTCGTCTATTCGGTAACATATTTGGTGAAGAAATGGTTATTGCATATCTGTTGTTTATGGCACCATTTATTGTGCCATCTGCGATAATGGGCCTGAGTTTGCTCTTGGGTGCTATCCAGGCCATAGTGTTTACAATACTATCGGCTAGCTATATAGCGGCCGCTGCTGGAGAGGGTCATTAAAAAATTAAAATATAGCTCAATGAATAAACCATCTGAGCAATGAAAGGAGGGAAAAAGATGGGCGTAGCATTAGGTGCTGGTCTAGCTGTATCAATCGCCGGTATCGGTGGTGGTATAGGAATGGGCATTGCTGGAGGTAAAGCTTTTGAAGCTATTGCCAGACAGCCTGAAGTTGGAGGAGACGTAAGAACCCTTCTCTTCATAACACTGGCTTTTATTGAAACCCTGACTATTTATGGTCTACTCATTGCATTCATGCTGGTAGGCAAAGCCTAATTAATGAAGTAAAAATCTCGATTTAGGGGCGGTAAAGGCGTTTAAGAACTTTATAGAACTTAGAACCTTATCGCCCCAAAAACTATTTTGCTCTTGAGATTGGAGGTAGCACATCCGTGAGAAGGAACAGGAGATTCTATTTATCGGTCCTCCTCGTGACCATGGTTATGATATTGGGATTTGCCACCTTCTGCATGGCATCAGGCGGAGGTAATGTGCCTGTCCCGCAACCGGACGGCAAGACGCCTGCATTCGGGAACCTTTATGCAATCGGTTGGTCGGCAGTTAACTTCCTGGTTCTGCTGGCTCTTATGTACAAGTTCGCTTATGGTCCTATCAATAATATGCTGGAACAGCGGACAAATGCCATTGAAGGCTCTTTGAAGCATGCAGAAGAAGTCAAACTAGAAGTAGAACAAATGAGAAAAGAAACCGCCAGCAACCTGGCAGAATCCCGTAAAGAGGCTCAAGAAATTGTTGCTCGTGCGACCAAAGCGGCAGAAGAGTCCAAAAACGAAATCATAGCCAAGGCCAAAGAAGAGTCCACATTAATCAAAAACAAAGCAGCGGCTGAGATTCAGGCTGCCACCGAGCAGGCCAAGCTGGAACTCAAAGATTCAGCCGTTTCCCTGGCTATTTTGGCTGCGGAAAAGGTATTGAGCCGGGCTATTAATGATGATGATCACAAAAACCTGGTTAAACAATTTGTTAACGAGGCGGGCGATCTATTATGTTAAACAAGAGCGTCGCCAGGCGCTATGCTGAAGCATTTTTTAGCATTGCTCGGGAAACGGGAAAAGTAGATGAACTTCAGCAGGAGCTGGAAAAGTTGGTTAGTATCATTGAAACCACCGAAAATTTACCAGAATACTTTGCCCATCTTTTAATACCGGCCAAAGCCAAAAAGGAAGTGGCCAATAAGCTCTTTGGAGGACAGGTTTCCCAGCTAACTTTGAACTTCTTAAATATGATTATCGATAAACGCCGGGAGACTTATATCGGGTTAATCAGCGAGGAATACCGGGACATGGCTGATGAACTGAGAAATATTACCAAGGCTGAGCTGACTGCAGCTGCTCCAGTTTCAGAAGCGGACATGAAGAATCTGGAACAGAATCTCTCAGCTAAAACCGGGAAGACGGTTCAACTTAGTTTGAAGGTTGACCCCGGACTGATAGGTGGCTTGAAAATACGAATAGGTGACCAGATCGTGGATGCCACCGTTGCCAAGAAACTCGAAATGTTAAAAGAACAACTTAAACAAGCAAAGATAAGTTAATGCGATAGGGGTGAGCACATAAATGAGTATTAGACCGGAAGAGATTAGCGCTATATTAAAAGAACAAATAGAGCGCTACCAATCCGAGGTCGAGGTCAGCAATGTTGGCTCAGTCATATATGTTGGTGACGGTATTGCCCGCGTATACGGACTGCAAGGGGCCATGGCTGGTGAATTGCTGGAGTTCACTGGAGGAACCTTCGGAATGGTTCTAAACCTGGAAGAAGATAACGTTGGTGCGGTTCTCTTGGGAGAATATAATCATATTAAAGAAGGCGATGTTGTAAAAGCTACCGGAAGAATCATGGAAGTGCCGGCTGGGTCTGCCATGTTGGGCCGGGTAGTAAATGCTCTGGGACAACCTATAGATGGAAAAGGACCCATCAACACCACCGCTTTTCGCCCGTTGGAAAAAGTGGCTCATGGTGTTGTTACCCGTCAACCGGTTACTACACCGATGCAGACTGGACTCAAGGCTATTGATTCCATGGTTCCCATCGGCAGAGGTCAGCGTGAACTCATCATAGGTGACCGTCAGATCGGGAAAACCGCCATTGCTCTTGATAGTATAATTAACCAGAGAGAAAAGAAAGACCTTATTTGTATTTATGTAGCCGTCGGCCAAAAGCAAGCATCTATAGCCGGCATTGCCGCCAAGTTTGAAGAAATGGGTGCGATGGATTACACTATTATTGTTGCTGCTACCGCGTCTGAACCGGCTCCTCTGCTTTATATGGCTCCCTATGCCGGGGTTGCCATGGCGGAAGAATTTATGGAAGCTGAAGGCAAAGACGTTCTCATTATTTACGATGACCTTTCCAAGCATGCCGTAGCGTACCGTGAGATGTCCCTGCTGCTCCGCCGACCGCCTGGCCGCGAAGCATATCCGGGCGACGTTTTCTATCTGCACTCCCGCTTGTTGGAGAGAGCATGCCGTTTGAACCCTGACCACGGTGGAGGGTCCATAACGGCTCTGCCTATAATTGAAACCCAGGCTGGTGACGTATCCGCCTATATTCCGACCAACGTTATATCCATTACTGATGGTCAGATTTACCTGGAAGCTGACATGTTCAACGCCGGCCAACGCCCTGCGGTTAATGCTGGATTGTCTGTCAGTCGAGTTGGTGGATCCGCTCAGACCAAAGCCATGAAATCAGTTGCTGGTCAGTTGCGACTGGACCTGGCTCAGTATCGTGAACTGGCGGCTTTTGCCCAGTTCGGCTCCGACCTGGATAAAGCCACTCTGGCCCGCCTGACCCGTGGTGAAAGAGTAACCGAGATACTGAAGCAAGGACAATATCAACCTATGCCGGTGCAGGAACAGGTTGTATCCATTTATTCTGGAGTTAATGGTTATTTAGACGATATTCCCAGAGATAAAGTGGGTGAATTTGAGGTGGATTTCCTCAAATTTATGCGCAGTGCCAATGCTGATGTATTGAACGCTATCAAGGACACAGGAAAAATAGATGACGCAACAGAGCAAAAACTTATCAAGGCGATTAATGAATTTAAATCCACTTTTGCGGTTTAGGTGGTGATCTAAATGGCAGGAGCAGGTGTAAGAGAATTTAAGCGCAGAATAAGAAGTGTTCAAAATACCCAGCAGATTACCAAAGCCATGAAGATGGTGGCGGCGGCCAAGTTGCGGCGTGCACAGGAAGCAGCCGAGTCGTCCCGCCCTTATAACGAAACTTTGAAGGGAACTCTGGCCCGGTTGGCGGCGGTATCTTTTGATGTTCGGCATCCGCTGCTGGTAAAAAGAGAAGAAGTACGAAAAGTTGGCTATATAGTAGTAACCGCAGATCGCGGCCTCTGTGGTGGTTATAATACCAATATTATCCGGGCCGCCAACCATGCCATTGCTGAGGATGAGAGAAAAGTTGAAACCGGTATTATTGCCGTAGGCAGGAAGTCCCGCGATTTTTACCGCAAACGGGGCGGTTTTGACGCCGAGTTTATAAACCTGGGTGATAATATCAGTTATGCTGATGCCCGTGAAATAGCACAATATGTTACCAATGCTTATGAGAATGAGGAAGTAGACGAAGTGTACCTCGTCTATGCCCGATTTGTTAATGTATTACGCCAGGTACCAACTGTGACCAAGCTTTTACCCATAGAAACCCCTACCCAGGAAGCGGACAGCAGTGATATCAAAGAAACACGGCAAGTGGACTACATTTACGAGCCCAGTGCTGAGGATATTTTGCTGGCATTGCTACCCAGGTATGTGGGAAGCCAGATATACAACGCTATGCTGGAAGGTAAAGCCAGCGAGCAGGGAGCAAGAATGACAGCTATGGGTAATGCTACCGAGAATGCCAAAGAAATAATTAGCAACCTTACTCTGGAAATGAACAAGGTAAGACAGGCGGCCATCACTGATGAAATCCTCGACATTGTTGGTGGTGCCGAAGCCCTCAATAAAGGAGGAAAGTAGATAATGGCGAATGTAACATATGGAGAGGTAACCCAGGTTATCGGCGCGGTTGTTGATATACGCTTCAAACCTGGAGAATTACCGGACCTGATGAACGCAATTACAATTAGATCAAGCGAGCAGGACGCCGGCTTTACAGCCGTTGCCGAAATCGATGTTATGCTTGAAGCTATGCAGTTGCTGGGTAATGACGTAGTTCGCTGCGTTGCCCTGCAGCCTACTGATGGAATTAGCCGAGGCATGAAAGCCGTTAATACCGGTGCAGCCATTAAGATACCCGTTGGCGAAGGATGCCTGGGCAGAATACTAAATGTTTTGGGTCAGCCAGTTGATGAAGCGGGACCAGTAAATGCCTCTGACTACTGGGAAATCCACCGTAAGCCCCCCGCACTAGTTGAGCAGTTGCCCGCTACGCAACAGCTGGAAACTGGAATCAAGGTTGCCGACCTGATTTGCCCCTACGCCAAAGGTGGTAAGATAGGACTATTTGGTGGAGCTGGCGTGGGCAAGACTGTTATTATTCAGGAACTTATAAGAAACATCGCCTACGAGCATGGTGGATATTCAGTGTTTACCGGCGTGGGTGAGCGTACCCGTGAAGGAAATGACCTCTGGGGTGAAATGACCGAGTCCGGCGTTATTGATAAGTGCGCCTTGATATTCGGACAGATGAACGAGCCTCCTGGAGCTCGTCTGCGTGTTGGTCTGACGGGAATGACCGTAGCGGAATATTTCCGTGACTTCTCCGGTTTGGACGTTTTGATTTTTATTGATAACATCTTCCGTTTTGCTCAGGCTGGTAACGAAGTGTCGGCTCTGCTGGGACGTATGCCTTCTGCTGTTGGTTACCAACCAACCCTGGCCACAGACATGGGTTATTTGCAGGAACGTATAACCTCCACCCGGAAGGGGTCCATCACTTCCGCCCAGGCGGTTTATGTTCCCGCTGACGACTTGACTGACCCGGCTCCGGCCACGACCTTTGCTCACCTGGATGCGACTACGGTTCTTTCCCGTGCTATATCCGAGCTGGGCATTTATCCGGCGGTTGACCCCCTGGACTCCACCTCGCGTATACTGGATCCCCAGGTGGTCGGTGATAAACACTACGATACCGCTCGCGGAGTTCAGAAGATACTGCAACGCTATAAGGAACTGCAGGATATTATCGCCATTCTGGGTATGGATGAATTAAGCGATGAGGATAAGCTGATAGTAGCCAGAGCCCGTAAGATTCAAAGGTTCCTATCTCAGCCCTTCCACGTAGCGGAACAGTTTACTGGTTCACCGGGAATCTATGTACCCACCAGCGAGACGGTAGAATCCTTTAGTCAAGTTTTGGCAGGTAAACATGACAATCTAAGTGAGGATTCTTTCTATATGGTTGGTAATATTGACACCGCAGTTGCCAAAGCTAAGAGACTGGAGGCGTAGCCTATGGCAGAGAGTACCTTTATGCTGGAAGTAGTTACTCCGGAAAGGATACTATACCGGGACGAGATCCAGTTTATGGTGGCTCCAGGTATAGAAGGCGAACTGGGAATTATGAAAAACCATGCCCCTTTGGTAGCAGCATTAAATATTGGCGTATTGCGCTACCAGACCTCTACTGGTGTAGACAAGCGTATGGCTATTAGCGGTGGTTTTATGGAAGTTATTGATAATGGAACCCGTGTTCTGGCAGAGACTGCAGAACATGGGAGTGAAATTGATGTATTGAGAGCCAAGGCCGCTAAGGAAAGGGCAGAAAAAAGACTTGAAGTAAGAAGCGAAGAAATTAATCATGCTCGTGCCAAAATGGCTCTGCAGAGAGCTATTGCCCGGATCAGGGCCAGCGAGAAACCCCTTTAGTATCCTGGAATGACAATCATAAGACAAAGCCGGAAGGAAAAAAAGTTTCCTTCCGGCTTTGAAATTTTGGGATTAGATTATATAATAAAGCAATATAGATATACATACTTATTGGGAGGAGTTAAAAATTCATATCCCTATGGAAAAGATCATTGCCAGTAGTTTTCTGCCGGTAACATCTTTTGCATTCAATTATGAGTTCAATATGAATAGCATGGTCAGGTATTTGATTATTATTACCCTGTGCTATTATTTTTTAAAAGGACTCATTTATTTGTTACTATGGCAGACCACCCACAAAATTGAGGAGAGGGCCAGAGAGCAGAAACGTAAGGAAAAAGAGAAACGGGAGAGTATGCGACGAATTTGGGAGGACGAGGAGATTGAGAGGGATGATGATAGCAATTGGTGGTGATAGGTTTTAAGGAATAACGGCAAAAAGGGGGAGTTAGATGAGAACCATGTTTCTTATTCTTATTGGCGTTGTTTTTGTTATAACTATGGTATTTGCTGTTTTAATTTGGCGGCAAACCATAAAATTAGAGAAAAGTGCCCTGGCGGCAAAACAACGCAAAGAAGCTTATTTGCAACAGCTCGAGATAGAGAGACAAGCGGAGATAGAGAGACAAGCGGAGATAGAGAGACAGGAAGCATTGGCAAGAGCTAGAGAAGATGAAAAGCAGAAAACGGAAATGAATAATGATAATGATGGGAGCAAACCGGAGAACCAGGGTGAAGCATCACCCATTAGCTCTAATTAAATACCGCAACAAGACCTGACTAGTGTCAGGTCCTTTATTTTTTACTGCTTAATAGTTAACGGAATAAAGCATTCTTCCCCCGGCAATAATTAACAATAAAAGATCTGGGGGAATTATTATGCGGAGGGTTATAGTCATTATTATTTCGTTTATTTTTATTTGCACTTTTTGTAACCATAAAATTAACAGCCAGCAAAAAAAGGAAGTTCTGCTACCTTCACCTTATCACCTATCTTTTGCATCAATCGGTGCAATTTCACTTGAATCACGTCTGGATTGCTGGGCAAGAATAAAAAAGACATCTTCAGCAAAAGAGATTCGCCAAGACATGGAAAACATTTTAAAAATACTAAAGGTACCAGTTGATTCCAAGAACTTTAAAAATGGTAAGCACCCTGTCTCCATAAATTTTTACTCCTCTTATGGAGACTATAGACTTCAGTTAAGCGGCCAATCAGATGATCAAAACGGCGAGACTTACTTTTTGTTAAGCCTCGTTTCTAGCGAATGTAGCAGTGATTACCTGCGAAATCTGCCCCAAATTTTAAGCAGGGCAAGTAATTTAAACTGGACTTCATATTATTTATACACCGGAAGAATTGACCAGAGTCTTAATACAGAGTCACAACAGAAGATATTACGAACAGTAATGAAAACTTTAAAATCAGAAGAAATAGATAATTTTGCAGGCAAAAACATAGTTAGCATGACGGGATACAGCCAGAGTATAGAAAATATTAGCCCTTCGGTTTTAATGGGTAGAAAGAAATACAATATCCAAGTCGCCGCAAGAAGTAACTCTAAGGAGGGAAAAACTTATATATATATTGGTTCTCCATTGATTTTGAAGGATTATTAGAATTGTAAATTGCTCAAGCAGTGTTGGTTTATACCAATACTTATATGAGCCTCTTCAAAAATTAAAAGTTGAAAAAGGCTTCACCCTGCACCCTTCGGGTACCAAGGAGGTGATATATAATTGGCAATTACTGTAGAGAATAGCGAAAATATAAGTGGCGAAGTAGAAGTAAGTTCTTCAAAAAATGCTATTTTACCGATTTTGGCAGCTTCTTTGTTAAGTGATGATAAAGTTACAGTGAATAAAGTCCCGGAGATTAATGATGTTTCCATTATTAAAACTTTAATTAATTCGCTTGGGGTTGAAGTAGAAGAATCTGCTAAGAGCATTTGCTCTTTTGGTATGCCGCAAAACAACCACCCCCCCTACGAATTGGTCCGGCAAATCAGAGCTTCTTTCCTGGTAATGGGACCGCTCTTAGCTAGAAAAGGGAAGGTTAGAATATCATTTCCCGGCGGTTGCGCCATAGGTAACCGACCTATCGACCTGCATTTGAAAGGCTTCCAAGCTCTAGGAGCCAGGATCAATCTTTCCTGCGGGGATGTAATAGCAACAGCTAAAAAACTCAAAGGAAATCATATTTACCTTGACTTCCCCAGCGTTGGTGCTACCGAGAATATATTAATGGCTGCTTCCATGGCTGAAGGTCGAACTTATATTGAAAATGCCGCCCTGGAACCGGAAGTAGTAGATTTGGCTAACTTTATAAACAGTATGGGAGGGAAGATAAGCGGAGCCGGAAGTAATGTTATCAAGGTGGATGGGGTAAAAAAAATGACCGGCGCTAATTATACCCCCATACCAGATCGAATTGAAGCAGGGACTTATATGGTTGCAGCAGCGGCTACTGCAGGTAATGTTCTGGTCAAAAATGTGATTCCGGAACATTTAAAAGCGATAATCGCTAAATTAATTGAAAGTGGGGCCGAAGTTGAGGAAGAGAAAGCACAGGTAAGGGTAAAAAGAAATAAAAAGATTAAACCAGTATATATAAAAACGCTGCCCTATCCCGGTTTTCCTACGGACATGCAGGCCCAATTCATGGCTTATCTTAGCCGGGCTGAGGGAAGCAGTGTAGTAACAGAATCTGTTTTTGAGAATCGCTTTATGCATGTACAAGAATTATTAAGGATGGGAGCAAAAATAAAAACGGAGGGAAGAACCGCAATAATTAAAGGGACTCAGGAAATTAGCGGAGCCAGTGTAAAAGCTACGGATTTACGAGCGGGAGCAGCTTTGTTAATAGCAGGTTTAACTGCTAAAGGTAGTACGATAATAAGTGAAAGTGAACATATTGATCGGGGTTATGAAAAAATAGTAGAAAAGCTCAGCGGGTTAGGGGCTAGGATATATAGAAAGTTATAAAACGCCTCACTTTTCTTAATAAAACCTTATTTATATATATTTACAAGAACCGTCACTTGATATACGGCTCTTTTTTTGTCTCTAATCAAAGGAGAGCTGGAATGAATCTAAATCCTTTTTAATATTATGATACATGAGTAAAAAAACAAAAAACATCCTTTTAATATTGGCAGGATTTTTGCTATTGCTGTGTTTTACTTGCATGCTAATCCGCGGCTGTAAAGAAGATAAGCAATTTACGGAGCCCAGCATTAATTTATACCGAACCAAGGAAAATAAGTCTTATAAACTTAAATTAGAGGAATACATCCAGGGAGTAGTAGCGGCAGAAATGCCCGCTTCTTTTGAACTGGAAGCCTTAAAGGCCCAGGCAGTGGCAGCTAGAACTTATACCTTTAAAAAACTAATTGATGGACGAAAATATGCTTTAAATGCAGACCTTTCTGATAACATCTACGAATGTCAGGCTTATATTTCCTGGGAGGAATTTGGGGAACGGCATCCCCAGGGAAAGCAGCAATGGCAAAAAAAAATTGAGCAAGCCTGTAATGAAACCAGAGGAGAAATCATGCTTTATCAAGGCGAGCCCATTGATGCTTTGTATCATTCGACCTGTGGGGGAAGAACCGAGAGTGCCCTGGAAAGCTGGGGTAAGGATATTCCCTACCTGCACTCAACTACCTGCAACTATTGCCGCCATTCCAAATATTACGAAAGCATACAGGTTTTTTCTTCAGGGGAATTGCAAAAACTTACGGGGGTGTCCAATGCAGAAGCCATAAAAATATTAACCAAGACCCCGTCCGGGCGTAGCAAAAAACTACAACTAGATGATCGTTTGATATCCGCCGAAGAGTTCCGCCGAATTTTCCAATTGCCTTCTACCTGCTTAAGTTTGAAAAAACAAAAAAACAATCTATTAATTATAAGTAAAGGTTATGGACATGGCTTGGGCATGTGTCAATATGGAGCCAATGGTATGGCAACCCAGGGAAAAAACTATCATGATATTTTAGGCAAATATTATAAAGATATAGATTTTTACCGGATAAATTATTAGACTTCTCCCTTTTTGTTCTTCTGTTGAGAATTGGTGAATATATTTAATTAATTCAAAAAGGGAGGAAAAAGATGCAGAACTATATAAGAAAACGTGCGGTCAAGATCGCCTATCACATACTGCAAACCTCCAATACTGTACGACAGACAGCAGAAGTATTTGGCATCAGCAAAAGCACCGTACACAAGGATGTGTCGGAAAGACTGCCGCGCATCAACCGGGATTTGGCTGAACAGGTGAGATGCATTCTGGATAAAAATAAGGCCGAGAGGCATATCCGGGGAGGAGAGGCGACCAGGCAAAAATATGCTTGTATGTAGTGAGTATTTTATTAAAATAAAAAGCCATGGCCATCCCCGCTGATTAAAGGTAAAATAATGAACAGGTGTATATTTTTTTGGGGGAGGCCTTGGTTAAGAAATGTGGTTTGCCGAAGACATTGGAATTGACCTGGGAACAGCTAGTGTATTGGTTTTTAAAAAGGGTCGTGGAGTAGTACTTAATGAACCCTCGGTAGTAGCTATCGACAATAGCAGCAATAAAGTAATTGCAGTGGGAGAAGAAGCTAGGCAGATGCTGGGAAGGACTCCTGGTCATATAGTAGCTATCCGGCCATTAAAAGAAGGCGTTATTGCTGATTTTGATACTACAGAAAAGATGCTCAGCTATTTTATCCGGAGGGTAATGGGAAGAAGAATATTCTTCAAGCCCCGGGTAATAGCATGTATACCTACAGGAGCCACCGATGTAGAAGAGCGAGCCGTGAGACAGGCTACTCTATCATCTGGAGCCAGGCAGGCTTTTATTATTGAAGAACCAGTAGCTGCAGCACTTGGAGCTGGTATCGATATATCTGAGGCTACTGGCAACATGGTGGTGGATATTGGGGGAGGAACATCGGATATAGCAGTGCTATCGTTGGGTGGAATCGTATGCAATTCTTCCCTTCGAGTAGGGGGGGACAAGTTTGATGAAGCTATAATCCGTTATGTTCGTAAAGAATACAATCTTATGATAGGTGATAGGACAGCTGAGGAAGTCAAGATTCGTGTGGGAACAGCTTATGTTAATGACGCGAACCGGAATCGATTAATAGAAGTAAGAGGGCGCGACCTGGTAAGCGGTTTGCCCAAAACAATACAGTTCAGCTCCGAAGATTGCTGGTTGGCTTTACAAGAGCCTATAGCTACCGTTATTGAAGGGGTTAAGAAAGTACTGGAGGTTACCCCTCCGGAACTAGCTGCCGACATTGTCAATAATGGTATTGTAATGACTGGCGGGGGTTCATTGCTGGATGGTCTGGATACTTTGCTGTCCAAGGAAACAAAACTGCCGGTACATATAGCCGAGGATGCTATTTCTTGTGTGGCTATGGGAACGGGACGAGTTTTAAATGAAATATCCGTGCTGGCCCAGTCCAAAGGAAGAGGAAGCAAAAGAGTGCTATAGATTAAAGCCTTTACCCCCTGTTTACGATAATATCTATAAGGGATAATTTTAAGCATGGCAAGAAACTGCGGAGCAGTTTCTATACCGCTGCAACGAGGTGGGGATTAAAACCCGACCGCCTGTTTTGCTAATAGGAACTTGCCGTTTAAAGCAGCGGAGGACTATTTCACCTTGTTATAAATGGGGGATGCATTTTGATTAGGGGTCTTTATACAGCCGGGGCGGGAATGATGTTACAAATGGCCCGGCAGGATGTAGTTGCCAATAACCTGGCCAATGTAAATACCAGTGGCTTTAAGAAAAATACGGCAGTAGCCAAGGCTTTTCCCGACATGTTAATAAGCCGTTTGGGAGAGTGTAAGGAGGATAAGCAGGGACAGCTGAAAGTGCAGTCGCCGGTAGTAATTGGCCGCTTGGGAACTGGGGCTTCCATCAGCGGCATTTATACCGATTTTGATAACAATAACCTTAAAAAAACCGATAGCCCCTGTGACCTGGCCATTACCGGGGCGGGTTATTTTGTAGTGCAAACTCCGGAAGGCCAGCGTTTTACCCGTTGCGGAGAGTTTAAAATAAATTCTGAGGGAATACTTACCACCAACAGTGGATACCCGGTGCTTGACAGTAATGATTCTCCTATTACTATCGAAGGGGAATTCCTAATTGACGAGCAGGGGAACATTAATGTAGACGGAGAAAATATAACCCGCTTGAAGATAGTAAACTTTAACGATTTGCAGATACTGGAGCGCCTGGGCGACAACCTTTTAAATTCTCCGGAAGAGCCGTATGTTATGGAAAGACCGGAAATGCTACAAGGATATATAGAGCAGTCCAATGTAAATGCGGTAAAGGAAATGGTCACCTTGATAAGCGTGGTTAGAGCCTATGAATCCCTGCAAAAAATGGTGCAGGCAGAAGATGAGATTATGGGACAGGCTATTGATAAGGTGGGTAGTATAAATTAAGAATATAGAAACCGCCGCTGGGCGGTTTTTTTATTTTAAGGTAAAAAAGAGGAAAATCCCGATTTTTCTTTAAATAAAAAATAAGTATCAGAATTATGGAGAAAAAATGAAAAATAAAACACAGAGCAGAATAAATATTCTGGGATGCCAGATAGATAAGGTAAATATGGACCAAGCCCTGGCTTTTATTGAAAAGAGCATCAAGGGGAATATTCCCTCCCATATCATTACGGTCAATGCAGAAATCGTCTACCAGGCCCATAAAGACCAGCAGTTGCGGGAAGTTATTAACTCGGCCAGCTTGAATACTCCGGATGGTATTGGTATAGTTTGGGCGGCACGGCAATTGGGCGTAACATTAAAAGAAAGAGTGACGGGAATTGACCTGCTGGATCGCATTTGTTCAATAGCACCCGCCCGAGGCTGGAAGGTTTTTTTCCTGGGAGCCGCCCCGGGAGTAGCTGAACAAGCAGCCAGCAAGCTGTTAGATAAGTACCCAGGCCTGGACATTGTCGGGATGGAGAATGGATATTTTAAAGAGGAAGAGGAAAAAGCCGTTATTGCTAAAATCAAGGCCCTTTCTCCTCATATCCTTTTTATTGGCCTGGGAGCTCCTAAACAAGAATACTTTATCAGGCGCAATTTAAAGCTTTTGGGTGTTCCAGTTTGTATAGGTGTTGGTGGCAGTTTCGATGTATTGGCGGGAATAAAAAAAAGAGCCCCAAGATTTTTCATAAAGCTAAACCTGGAATGGCTGTACCGTTTGTTGGCGGAGCCGAGCCGGTTCAAGCGACAGTTAGCCTTACCTCGTTTTGCCTGGCTGGTCTTAAAACAAAAGGTGACAAGGGGACGGTTCTCTTGTCACTAGGGCTAAACCTCTAAACCCTACTTTTAAACAACCCCCTATGGCCGGGGCCATAACCAGCGATGAAAAGTAAGTTAGTGGGCACTTGAATAGTAAGATGATGTATATCAGAAGAACTGTCCCCTTGATATAGCCTGGCTGGTCTTAAGACAAAAATGGCGGGGAAAAATGATATATCGATAGTGACCGCAGGTCAGTGCCCCTCTGCGTTAAAAAGTCTATTTTCTAATTAAGGAGGCTTATTATTGCCGTGGATGGTAAAAAAATATTTGCTCTGGATATAGGCACCAGGAAGATAATGGGATTGGTTATGCAGGAGAAGTCGGGATCATATGAGGTGCTAAGCAGTACCATTATGGAACATAAGACTCGGGCTATGATGGATGGGCAGATCCACGATGTGGAAGAGGTTGCTCGAGGCATACAGTCCATAAAAGAGCAAATTGAAGCGGAATTGCAGATTAAACTGGAATCTGCAGCGGTGGCAGCGGCTGGTCGTGCTTTAAAAACCTCCCTGGGGCAGGTAGTCAAGCGGCGCCCGGTAATGAGCGAAATTAGCCCGGAAGAGGTGCGTGCCCTGGAAATCGAAGCGGTTCACCGCGCCCAGTATTTGTTGGGACAGGAAGAAGGCAGGCAAAATGTTCAGGGAGACTATTTTTGTGTAGGTTATAGTATAATTTCCTACTGCTTGGAGGAGCAAGAGATAGGGAACCTGGTAGGTCAGGTGGGCTCGGAGTATGGGGTTCATGTAATTGCCACCTTTCTGCCCCGGGTAGTAGTGGATAGTCTCTTTTCCGCTCTTAAGAAAGCTGGACTGGAAGTCTACAGTTTAACCTTGGAGCCTATTGCGGCGCTTTCTTTGGCCATACCCCCCAGTATGCGGCTTTTAAATCTGGCTTTAGTTGATATTGGAGCCGGAACCTCCGACATTGCCATTGTAAAAAATGGCAGTATTTATGCCTATGCCATGGTTCCCCAGGGCGGGGATAAGCTAACTGAAAGCCTGGCTGCTACCTATCTTCTTGATTTTAACCACGCGGAAAAGATTAAACGGCTCCTATCCCAGCAATCAGATATTGAAATAACGGATGTTTTGGGTAATTGCAGCAAATTACAAAGCAGCGAAGTTCTTCAGGAACTGCAGCCGGTATTGAACCAATTACTGGAGAACATCAGCCATAATATATTGGAATTAAATCAAAAGCCTCCAGATGCGGTAATTTGCATTGGAGGAGGAAGCCTCACCCCTTCCCTGGCATCTAGCCTGGCTGAACATTTGAACCTGCCCCATAACCGGGTGGGCATTAAGAGCAGTGATAACTTGGAGGGAATTACGCTGGAAAAGGATTACTTAAAAGGACCGCAGGGGGTAACTCCACTAGGAATAGCCTATTATTCCTTTTCCCGGGTTCCGGTTCCTTTTATAAAAGTCTCGGTAAATGGAAGAGAAGTTCCGGTTTGGAACCTGGGGAAACTGGATGTATCTGCAGCCCTCTTAAGCTCTGGTATTAACCTGGGTAGTATTTATGGCAAACCCGGTTTAGGTAAAACCATTGAAGTAAACGGAGAGGTAAAAGTATTCAAAGGTGAGATGGGAACCCCTCCCTTGATTAAGCTCAATGATAGCCCGGCTTTTCTGGAAAGTACAATAGAAGAGGGCGCCCGGATAGAATTTATTCCGGGAAAGGACGGCAAAGAAGCCCGGGTTATGCTGCAAGACCTGCTTTCTCTCAGTGAGGGAGAAGTTTTTGTCAACGGGGAAGCGCTTCATCTTAAGCCCCTGGTTTTAATTAATGGTGAGGAAGTCAAAGCCGATGAAGAAATACCCGATCGAGCCCGGGTGCTATTTAAACCGCTTAACCGATTGGCCAACATATTAACCCTGGCCGGGGTGGGTGAACACTGGTTGCAGGAAAAGACCTACCATTATTACCTTAATGATGAGGAAAGAACACTACAATGGGTTCCAGTAAAAGTGCTGGTTAACGGGGAGCCCGGGCAACTTAATCAGGAAGTTTCCTTTGGCTCCCAGCTAAGCTTCTCGCTTAGTCAGTTAAGACCACAGATTAAAGATGCCTGCTCGGGTCTGGAGGACTTGCGTCTGCAGGTTAAAGTAAACGGGCAGATGCTGAGCCTGGAGGGCAAGGGGGCCTTGATCAAGCTGCAGGATAGAGTGGTGAATCTGGAAGAAGAATTGGAAGATGGAGTCCATTTAATAATAGATAAAGAGAAAAGTTCTGCCATATTGAGCGATGTCTTTCGCTTTTTTGAAATTGAAACCAGCATGACAGGAGCCCTGAAAATGAAGGTTGATGGAAAAGAAGCCGGATTCACTACCCCCATCTTCAATGGCAGTGTGGTAGAAATAGTATGGGAAGAATAAGAATAAACTTTAATATGCAAATACAGGAGGCTTAAAGCCTCTTTTTGTATTTTAGGGCAGGAATTGAAGGATAATAATAAAGTAAACAATAGTCAAAAAAACCTTTACCTTCTGCAGCAAAGCGATTAGAATAGTATTAAGGTCAAAAAAGGTCAAAGAGGTAATAGCTATGAAAAAAAGTTTGGCAGATCGAATCGAAGAATATATCAAAGTATTGATAGCCAGGAGTGAGGCCCAGCAGATTGAAATCCAAAGAGCAGAATTGGCTGAAACCTTCT
This sequence comes from Syntrophomonas wolfei subsp. wolfei str. Goettingen G311, assembly GCF_000014725.1. Classification (GTDB taxonomy): domain Bacteria; phylum Bacillota; class Syntrophomonadia; order Syntrophomonadales; family Syntrophomonadaceae; genus Syntrophomonas; species Syntrophomonas wolfei. The sequence goes on along the minus strand of NC_008346.1, from coordinate 2,704,380 downwards.
CCTGTGTTCCTTCCCAGGTTACTTATGTGGTAGCTACGCGTTTTACCGAAAAATCGGGCTATCTAAGCGAGAGCAGGCGGGGAGGAAAAGGCTTTATTCGTATTAGCTGCTGCGAATTGGATAAGGAAGCAGCGCGGGAGAGCAAGCAGGAATTGTTTATATTTATAGACCGGCTTCTGGAAGTTGAAATCATAAGCCAGAAGGAAGGGGAAATGTTAAAGCATGTAATTAGCAAAAGTTCGCAAGAAGTGGCGCAGGAGCAAAAGAGCCAGTTTTTTGATGCATTTAAATTTGCCCTGGCTGATTTTCTTAAGAAATAAATAGGAGGTTTTTGCCATGTACTGTGAAGAATGCAAGCTCAGGCCAGCCACCGTTCATTTGGCTCAGATGTTCAACGGGCAAAAAATAGAGACCCATCTCTGTGAGCAATGTGCCAGCCAAAAGGGTGCCATTATTTTTGGTGCTGATCACCAGCTTTCCATATCTAATTTGCTGGGCAGTTTTTTGGGGGGTAACTATAGTATTCAAGAGGCCAGGTCCCCGGTTCAGAATAGCAGTTGTCCGAACTGTGGGATAAAGTTCTTTGATATAAGACAAACGGGAAAGCTGGGCTGTGCCCAGTGCTATATGGCTTTTGAGCAGGAATTGGAGCCCAGCCTGCGTAGAATTCATGGCAATCGCCAGCATGTAGGTAAAATTCCGCTCCGGGGTGGAGAAAAGGTTTTGTGGAAAAGACAGATAGAGGGCCTGAAACAGCGTTTGCAAGAAGCAGTGGCCCGGGAAGAATATGAGGAAGCTGCGGAAATCCGTGATCAGATTAAAAATCTGGAAAAGAGAACGGGATAAGGAAGTGGCGGAATGAGTATAAAGAAACTATTTGCCGAGACTTTTTTGGCCTGGATGAATGGGGAAACAGCAAGCCAATCAGATATTGTAATAAGCAGCCGGGTGCGCCTGGCCAGAAATTTAAGCGATATAGCTTTTCCCCATTTATTGAATCAGGAATCAGGTCAGAAATTTATGCAGCTTATTTATGAGGCCTGGCAGAAGAGTGAGTTTAAAGAATTAAAGCAGATGGAGCTCGTGACCTTCGAAAATCTCAGTGCTTTGGATCGTAAGATACTGGTGGAAAAGCACCTTATCAGTCCCAACCATGCCCAGTCAACGGCCTTTTACCAGGGCTTGCTGGTCAAGCCTGATGGCTCACTGGCGGTAATGATAAATGAGGAGGATCACCTGCGGATACAATGTTTTTTGCCGGGCCTGCAGTTGGAAGAGGCTTATCGCCGGGCCCAGGAAATTGATGATGCCCTGGAGAAAGAGCTGGATTTTGCTTTTGATGATCGCCGGGGCTATCTGACTTCCTGTCCTACCAATATTGGAACAGGAATGAGGGCTTCACTGATGCTGCACCTTCCCGCTATTACTATTAGCGGGCAAAGTGGGCATATCTTTCAAAACCTGAACCAGTTGGGGCTGACCGTACGAGGAATATACGGAGAAGGAACCGAAGCAATCGGCAACTTCTTTCAATTATCTAACCAGATTACCCTGGGGCAGAGTGAAGAAGACATTAATGCCAGCCTCACTACCATTTCCCAACAGGTAATAGAGCAAGAGCGTATGCTTCGGAAAAGTTTACGGGAGCAGATGAAGTATCAGCTGGAGGATAGGATTGGAAGAGCTTATGGGATTCTTACCCATGCCCGGCTTATTAGTTCAAATGAGGCCTTAACCTTACTTTCAGATGTAAGGCTGGGTGTAGATATGGGAATGATACCCCGGATTAGTCCTAATGCCTTAAATGAGCTGGTAGTGGATATAAGGCCGGCTCATTTGCAAAAAAAGGCCGGCAGCGACATGGACGCGGTCAGTCGGGATGCCAAAAGAGCTGAGGTAATTCGAGAGAAACTGCAAACCGGGGAAGAAGGAAGCTAAGGAGGAGATAATTATGTTTAGAAGATTTACCCAGAGAGCCAGAAATGCGGTTATTCACGCTCAGGAAGAAGCCCGCCAGTTGAATCACCCGGCTATTGGTACCGAGCATATTCTTTTAGGCTTATTACGGGAAGGCGAGGGTGTTGGTGCCCGGGCTTTGCTTAACAGCGGTATTGACCTGGAAAAAGTGCGGGAAGAAATCAACCGGGTAATAGGTGCCAATGGCGAAGCTGTGGAAAAACCGGCTGGAGACTTGCCGGTTACTCCTCGGGCTAAAAAGGTTTTTAACCTGGCTTTTGATGAAGCGCGTTTACAGGGAGTCAATTATGTAGGCACCGAACATCTTTTACTGGCAGTATTAAGAGAAGAAGAAGGGGTGGCTGGCCAAGTTTTACACTCTATGGGTGTTAAGCTGGACCAGATCCGGGAGCAGGTTATGTTGCTTCTGGGGGGAGATGTATCCTCAACTTACCATAACCCAAATGCCTATCAGGATACAGCAAGTCAGCCCAATCAACAGGCTAGGAAGAGAGCCCGGAGCAAAACGCCTACCCTGGATAGCTTTAGCCGTGATTTAACTCAGGATGCCAGCGAAGGAAGGCTGGATCCGGTTATTGGCCGGAATAATGAAATCGAGAGAGTTATACAGATTCTATCCCGCCGCACCAAAAATAACCCGGTATTGATTGGTGATCCGGGGGTGGGGAAAACCGCTATAGTTGAGGGATTGGCCCAGCGAATTATGGACAACCAGATCCCGGAGATATTAAGCAACAAAAGGGTGGTGGCTCTCGATCTGTCCGCTATGGTAGCCGGGACCAAATACCGGGGTGAGTTTGAGGAGCGTCTGACCAGGATAGTAAATGAAATAAAATCATCCGGTGATGTAATTGTATTTATTGATGAGCTTCATACCATAGTGGGAGCGGGAGCAGCCGAAGGAGCCATCGATGCGGCCAATATACTCAAACCTTCCCTGGCCCGGGGAGAGTTTCAGTGTGTAGGAGCTACTACCCTGAATGAGTACCGTAAACATGTGGAAAAGGATGCTGCCCTGGAAAGGAGATTTCAACCCATTCTGGTGGAGGAGCCCAGTATCGAGGAAAGTATTGAAATTCTAAAGGGATTAAGGGATCGTTATGAAGCTCACCATGGGGTCAAGATAGGAGATGAAGCCATTGAGGCGGCGGCCAAGCTTTCCGCCCGCTATATCAGCGACCGGTTCTTACCCGACAAGGCTATCGACCTGATTGATGAGGCTTCATCCCGGGTCAGGCTGGCCAATTATATTATCCCCGAGGATTTGAAGAAGAAGGAAAGCCAACTGGAAGACCTGATCAAGGAAAAAGAAGAGGCTATCAATGGCCAGGAATACGAAAAAGCCGCCCGCCTGAGAGATGAAGAACAGAAGCTTAGAGATGAGATAGAGAATGAAAGAAAAGAATGGTCAAGCCAGCGCAGTTTGAATGCAGGAAGTGTAGGCGAAGATGAAATTGCGGCAGTGGTTTCAAGTTGGAGCGGTATACCGGTAAACAAACTGGCAGAAGAAGAGAGTGAACGTTTGGTGCAAATGGAAGATGTACTGCATCAGAGAGTAATAGGCCAGGAAGAGGCAGTAAAAGCCGTTTCTCGTGCGGTAAGACGGGCCCGGGCCGGTTTGAAGAATCCCAAACGTCCTATCGGCTCCTTCGTTTTTTTGGGTCCCACGGGGGTGGGAAAAACAGAACTGGCGCGCAGCTTGGCAGAAGCCATGTTCGGCAGTGAGGATGCCATAATCAGGCTGGATATGTCCGAATATATGGAAAAGCATGCCGTATCCAGGATGATTGGCTCGCCTCCCGGATATGTGGGTTATGATGAAGGAGGACAATTAACCGAAAAAGTCAGGAGAAAGCCTTATTCTGTTATTCTTCTGGATGAAATTGAGAAGGCCCATCCTGATGTATTTAATATACTCCTGCAGGTTATGGAAGATGGCCGCTTAACGGATGGACAGGGACGAACAGTGGACTTTAGAAATACCGTGGTTATCATGACCTCCAATGTCGGGGCTGATTCTATTAAGAATAGCAAAAAAGTAGGTTTTACCAGGGCTATTGATGAGGCTCATGATTATAGCCAGATGAAAGAAAGGGTTATGGAGCAATTAAAACATACCTTTAAGCCGGAGTTTATGAATCGGATTGATGAAATAATTGTCTTCCAGAACCTCAATGAGCAGGAATTAAAGGAAATAGTTGATTTATTATTGTTAGACCTGAAAGAAAGAGTTAAAGAGAATGGCTATGGAATGGAGATAAGCCCCGCAGCTCGAGAATTAATATTAAAAGAAGGATATGATCCGGCTTTTGGAGCCCGACCCCTGAAAAGGGCTATACAGAAATTAGTCGAAGATAGCATCTCCGAAGAAATATTGAAGAAGAACTTGCTGCCCGGGGATAAGATACTGGTAGATGCTGTGGAAGGGCAAATCATAGCTCGGAAAGCGAGTGAAAAGTAGGAAGACGGAGGACGGAAAGCGGAAGGCGGAGGGCGGAAAACGGAGGGCGGAGCAAAAAAGGGGAGCTGGATTATTTCCAATTCCCCATATCTTTTTTACCAAACTTTTATGGTAAAGCTATAAAATATAATATAATTGTTCTAAGGAGAAAGTTATGGGGAAGATCATCAGTAAGTTTGTATGCCATGAATGTGGTTATGAGACTCCCAAGTGGTTGGGGAAATGTCCGGGCTGTTCCGCCTGGAACAGCTTGTTGGAGGAAAGTATAAGTAATAAGCCGCTGCGAAGAACGGCAGAGCGAGTTGCCGCCATCCCGTTAAACCAGCTTTCTGCTGAAGATAGTCCGAGGTTCAGCAGTGGCTTATCTGAATTTGACCGGGTTTTGGGGGGCGGCATTGTCCCCGGGTCCTTGATTTTGTTAGGGGGAGACCCCGGTATAGGCAAGTCAACATTATTATTGCAGGTGGCGGGACTAATAGCCGCCGCTGGGAAAAGGATACTTTATTTATCCGGGGAAGAATCTTTGCAGCAAATACGCTTAAGAGCCAGCCGGCTAGGCATTAATAATGATACGATTTTCCTCCTGAATGAGCAGGATATCGATCTTCTTCATGAATACATAAATGACTTGGACCCGGATTTAATTATTATTGATTCCATACAGACGGTCTATTCCTCCAAGCTATCTTCCATTCCCGGGAGTGTATCCCAATTAAGAGAGAGTACTGCTGCGGTAATGCAAATTGCCAAAAAGATGGACAAGGCAGTTTTTTTAGTGGGGCATGTAACCAAAGATGGTTCTCTGGCTGGACCCAAAGTTCTGGAACATATAGTAGATGTGGTAGTCTATTTCGAAGGGGAAAAGAATTTTTCCTTCCGCCTCTTACGGGCAGCCAAAAACCGCTTTGGAGCTACCGATGAAATTGCTTTGCTGGAAATGAGCGGGCAGGGATTGGTGGAAGTACCGGATCCATCCTATGTATTTTTAAGCCCGGGCCGGGATATCTCCAGTGGCACTGCCATAGTAGCCAGTATGGAAGGAAGCAGACCATTGCTGATCGAGATTCAGGCTTTGGTTTCTTCACTGGGTGCCGGGTACCCTCGTCGGATGGTATCAGGTATAGATCAGAACCGCCTGTCATTGATTATCGCGGTTTTAGAGAAGAGGCGAGGATATACACTATCTGCCTGCGATGTCTACCTCAAGGTTTCCGGTGGAGTTTTTCTAAAAGATCCTTCCGTTGATCTGGGAATTGCAGCTGCGGTCTTGTCTAGTTACCTGGAAAAGCCTCTGGCAATGGATACAGTGTTTATTGGCGAGATAAGCCTTAGCGGGCAAATAAGGCCGGTATCTTTCCTTGATTTACGTTTAAGAGAAATAGACAGAATGGGCTATAAAAGGGTGATTGTTCCAACTTCCCCGGGCAGATTGGCAAAATCTTCCCATAATATGGAGATCTTGGAGGTCAAGAGCCTTGATCATTTTATAGATATAGTGTTGGAGGGATAAACCAGGTGGAAGAGATTTATGCAGGAACTTTCAAAAAATATCTACAGATGCTGGCACCCGGTACTGTATTCCGCCTGGGGGTGGAAAATGTGCTGCAAGCTGATACTGGAGGGCTTATCGTAGTTGGGGATTCACCCGAATTAATGAAACTTGTCAGTGGTGGGTTTCACATAGACTGCGAGTTTACACCTTCCCGGCTGTACGAGCTGGCTAAAATGGACGGAGCCATAATAACCAACAGTGATGCCTCCAGGATTGTAATAGCCAATGCCCAGCTAGCCCCTGATCCGGAGATTCATTCCGATGAAACCGGGATTAGACACCGCACGGCCGAGCGGGTGGCTCGACAAACCGGACAACTGGTGGTAGCCATATCCCAACGACGCAAAGTAGTAACTTTATACCAGAGTAATATCGTATTTCGTCTGCGGGATCTGCCCTCCATACTGGTCAAGGCTAACCAGGCTTTACAAACCCTGGAAAAATACCGGAATGTTTATGCCCGCGAGCTACAGCGTCTGGGCGGGCTTGAATTCGAGGATATGGTTACTGTTTCCGAAGTTTGCAAGGTTATCCGGCGCAGCCTCAAGGTACTGGACATAGCCGGAGAAATTGAAAACCATATAGTTGAATTAGGAACCGAAGGCCGGCTGGTAAGAATGCAATTGGATGAAATGATAGCCTCGGTTGAGGAAGAGGCTCTTTTTATCATCCAGGATTATTCCAACAGCAGCGATAAGAGCTCCCAGGAATTATTAAACAATATGCGGCGGGCCTTTGAGGAAGATATTTCGGACGCGGTATTTATTGCCCGGATATTATCCCTTGGTACCAGCAGCAGTCACCTGGAACAGCAGGTTTCTTCCCGGGGCTATAGAATGTTACATAAGCTGCCTAGGATACCTTTATCTATAATTGATAACCTGGTTGAGCGCTTTGGATTATTGAGCAATGTTTTGCGGGCCAGTATTGAGGAATTGGATGATGTTGAAGGAATCGGGGAAGTTAGAGCCCGTTCCATCAAAAACGGCTTAAAACGTATGCAGGAACAATTACTCTTGGAATACATGCTATAGCTGGAAGACGGAAGGTGGAAATCGGAGGACGGAATGGTCGTCAGACACTGGTGATGTTCCATCCTGCGGGTGTCGCTATTAAGGACTTATTAAAAGCAGGCGGAAGTAAAGGCGGGAGCAGGGCCCCCGCCTTTGGTATTGCTTTTTACGATTATGTCATATTGAATATTCCCAGGGTAGAAGCCTTTTTATATTCCTTGATGAAGACATCATAAAGGCTAATGTCCAGTGTGTTGCAAAGAGCTGCAGTATAGAAAAGCATTTTGCCCATTTCATTGAGGACAATCTCTTCACAATTACTGCAAAGCTGTCCGTGTAAATGATTATCCAGATAATTCCGTAGTTCTTCGAAGGTATTGATGTGATCCGGGATCTGAAGTTTCTCAGCTTGGATGGAAAGGCATCCGCAATCAGTAACAGATTTGGTGACCGCACGGTTAACCCGGCAGGTTGATTCTGAAAGCTTGGAGAGGATATCTAAAATGCTGCGATGCCTAATCAAGAGGTCAGCTACAACATTTTGAAATTCATCACAAATCAAGTCCTTCATAAAGAGACTTGCCCCCCTTTATTCTGTGATTTGATAAAATTATAGCCCCTAAATTGCTGACTTGTCAACAAAGCCCAGCACGACGGGGATATCGAAATTTGCTGTATTATGAGTATTTTAATAATTACGGGGAAAGTAAAGGGGAAAATAAAAGGATACCAAAAAGTGACAGCTTGTATATTATCCAGGCTTCACTTATTATAAAATGGAGATTTCGGCAAGGAGGGGAATGAGATGCAGAGCGTGAAAATCAAAGAAAATATTTACTGGGTAGGAGTTCAGGATCCGGACTTAAGGGTATTTGATATAATAATGCGTACAGAAAAAGGAAGCAGTTATAATGCCTATCTAATAAAGGGAAGTGAAAAGACCGCACTGGTAGAAACCGTTAAGGATGAGTTTTTTGAAGAATATATAGAAAAATTGCAAGAGATTATAAAACTGGAAGACATCGATTATTTAATCATGAATCATACTGAACCCGATCATTCCGGTTCCATAGCCAGACTTCTAGAAAAAGCACCTGGCATAACTGTTGTTGGTAGTTCCAACACCATTGAATTCCTGCGTGAAATAATTAATAAAGATTTTGATGCCAGGATTGTGGGACAGGGCAGCAATCTTAATCTAGGTGACAAAAGCTTGCATTTTATTGGTGCCACTTTACTACACTGGCCGGATAGCATTTATTCCTACCTTCCCGAAGACCGCATCTTATTTACTTGCGATTCCTTTGGCAGTCATTACGCCAGTGACAAGATTTTTGATGATTTAATTGAGGAAGACTTCAGTCAGGAGTACAAGTATTATTTTGATGTTATTATGGGACCATTCAAGCCCTATGTATTAAGAGCACTAGAGCGGATTAAGGGACTGGATATCGATATTATCTGTCCCGGGCATGGGCCTATTTTGCGCAGTAATATCACCCATTATATAGATTTATACAGGCAGTGGGCTACAGTGCAAGCCGAGTCCGATCCACGACCCAAGATTGTAATGGCCTACGCAAGTGCTTATGGCTACACCCGAATGCTAGCTGAGAGCATAATAGAAGGCCTAAACAAAAGTGGATTTTTTAATCTTAAAGAATTTGACCTGGTTGAAGCCTCAACGGAAGAGGTTTTGCTTGAACTGGAAAACGCCAGAGGCTTTCTGATTGGTTCTCCAACTATTAACAAGGACTGCGTACCGCCGGTATGGAACCTGTTGAGCTCAATGTCCCCCATTATCCACGAAGCGATGGTGGCGGCGGCTTTTGGTGCTTATGGTTGGAGTGGGGAAGCGGTTCCCAATATGCAAAAACGCTTGCGGATGCTGCGCATGAATGTTCTGCCGGGGCTGCGCATCAGATTCCAACCATCCCGAGAGGAACTGGAGCAAGCAGTAGTCTTCGGGAGCAATTTTGGACGGGCGGTTCTGGCCGGCAACCAGGATTTGCTGGAGTTCCAATTTATCAACGATAGCGAAAAAAGAGAAGAAGTAGTGGGGAATTATATCAAGGAATATGCTAATGAGGATATTATTGTGTATTGGGATCCTGCCCTTTGCCAGCATGATACCCACTGTTTTACCCGGCTTCCCCAGGTATTCAATCCTGAAGCCAGGCCCTGGGTGAAAATAGACGGGGCACCGGCGGAAGCCATAATTAGATCCATAAACCGCTGTCCCTCCGGGGCTTTAAGGTATTCCCTTCCTGCGGGATCAGCTGTTAATCCTGAACTGGCAAAGGGAGCCGGGCTTCTGCCAGGACGTAAATAATTCTCCAGGCGGGATTTTATGGCTGATTATCCTGCCGCTATGGAGTTATTATGCACTTGGTATTGAGCATTAGGCGAAAAGGATATAAATAAATCTCACAATTATGGTATAATTAGGCATCTCCGATAGAAGAATAATTATATCGGAGGTGGATTATTGTGCTTAATAAACTACGTATCTCTAAATCCTTGTTAATTCTGGGCCTCTTCTTTGGAATTGGCTGTGTTAATTTTGCCGGGAGGTTCTTTCAACCCGGAAGAAGCTGGCAGATTTGCCTGGGGATAGGGGCCTTTCTCTTGTTTTATCTCCTGTCCAGCAAGATGCTTGGCTACTTTTCCAGGCTATATTCCCGAGTAGAGGATCTAATGGATGTTACTTCAATCGATATACTCCTGGGAGGGACCGGGGGCTTACTTTTGGGAATAACGATTGGAGTACTTTGCAGTTATCCACTATCCAGGATAGGTGGAGTGGGTGATTTTTTGTCCCTGCTTGTCTTTATTCTGAGTAGTTTTTTGGGCCTTAAGATGGGGATTCGCCGGGGAAAAGAGCTTCTGGTTTTTCTACCCCAGTCGAGTAAAGAAGGAGATGAATCTTTATCTGCTTTTAATCCCAAAGTATTAGATACCAGTGCGATTATAGATGGTCGTATTTATGATGTATGTCTGAGTAATTTCCTGGATGGTTCCTTGTTGGTACCAAACTTTGTTATTGAAGAATTGCAGCATATCGCTGATTCCTCGGATAATATAAGACGCAATAAAGGTAGAAGGGGATTGGAGCTCCTAGGAAAAATGCAGAAGCATCCTCGTATAAGCATTAATATAATAGAAGACGACATAATGGAAGAAAAAGAAGTAGATGCCAAGCTGTTACGCTTGTGCAAACAGCTTGGTGCCAGCATCATTACCAATGATTATAATCTAAATAAGGTGGCTGAATTGCAGGGCATTAAAGTATTGAACATAAATGAATTGACCAATGCCGTAAAGATAATGGTTTATCCAGGTGAAACCATGCATACCTGTATTGTCAGGGAAGGAAAAGAAGTGGGACAGGGAATTGGCTATCTGGAGGATGGTACTATGGTAGTGGTAGAACAGGCCCATGATGAAATTGGGAATGATATAGAGGTAGTTGTGACCAGCGTATTTCAGACAGCCGCCGGAAGAATGATTTTTACTCGTAAAGTGAAGGAAGAAAAGGAATTTATCGTAGATAATTTCAAAGAGGTTCAAGGGGTGAATTTGTATGGTTAACAACCTCCGGGTTGTTATTGCTGCTGCGGGGAGTGGCAGTAGAATGGGGGGCAATATCAACAAGCAGTATATCTTGTTGAAGTCACGTCCCCTGTTGGCTTACTCACTGGATGTTTTTGAAAAAATGGAACTGGTAGATGAAATCGTAATTGTAGCTCAGGCACGCGAGATTGAATATTGTGAGCGTGAGGTAGTAAAGAGATTTAGCTATCAAAAGGTTAGCCGGGTAGTAGCAGGAGGCTTGGAGAGACAGGACTCAATCTGGGCAGGACTGGAAGAGTTGAATAGTAATACAGATTTTGTGGCCGTTCACGATGGTGCTCGGCCTTTTGTCACTTCCGAGCTGATAGAAGAGATCTTGAAAGAGGCTGTGCGTTGGGGAGCTGCCATTCCCGGCGTTGCGGTCCGGGATACTTTGAAGCAGGTGGATCGGGATAATTTTGTCCGGCAAACCCTGGATAGATCTAGTGTCCTGGCTATACAGACCCCGCAAATATTCCGGTACTGCGAACTACATAAAGCCTATGAATATGCCCGGGAGCAAGGAGTGAGGGCAACCGATGATGCCTCTCTTTTTGAAAAATATATCGGCCGGGTTAAAGTGGTGCCTGGAGACAATCGTAACCTGAAGATAACTACACCCGAGGATTTGGCCATAGCCCGGACTATTTTGGAAGCCTAAGGGAAGGAGTAAGATATTGAGGGTAGGATATGGTTATGATGTACACCGTCTGCAAGAAGGCAGGAGGCTGGTTCTGGGGGGGGTAGAGATACCACATATGCAGGGGTTGCTGGGGCATTCGGATGCCGATGTTCTCCTTCATGCCATTTGTGACGCCCTTCTGGGAGCAGCTGCTCTGGGGGATATAGGCCAGCATTTTCCCGATAGCGATAGTCAATATAAAGACATAAACAGCCTGCTGTTGCTGAAAGAGGTGGCAGGGATTTTACAGCGTGCTGGTTGGAGGGTGATAAATGTTGATAGTACGGTAGTGGCTCAGGAGCCTCGCCTGGCACCGCACATTAAGCAGATGCGACAAAATATCGCCCGCGTCCTGGCCATAGAGTCGGAACAGGTGAGTGTCAAGGCCACCACTACCGAAGGGCTGGGTTTTGCAGGCCGCCAGCAAGGAATATCTGCCCATGCCGTAGTTTTAATAGAGCAAGCCTGATTTCAAGAATGCAAAAAGCAATAAATATGCTCTACCGCAAAATCCTTTTGTTGAATAAGGATTGCATAAATATACAAGCGAGCGTTGGCGAAGCATGGATGCAGCACCCTGCGGGTACTCCTGATGTTCCATCCTGCGGATGTCACTATTAAGGTTGCACCGGCGAAGGCGAGCAGGCAAAAGGGGGCGAGCGACAGGATGTCGCGAGAGCGCTATCACCCTACGGGTACTCCCGGTGTTCCACCCTTCGGGTGTCACTATTAAGGTTGTGACCAGATGGGAGATTAGCGCGGTACCCCTTGAGCCGCGAGACAAGCCGCAGGTGTTACCCATGCGTAGACTGCGAGCGTTATATTTATACAAGCATAATAATAGCCTCCAAATAAATCTCTTCCACATGGTTCCATAATATAGTTTTTAGCGAGCATTTACAGCGAATATTTACCTCCTGAAGGAGCAAGAATAGTAAAAAAATAGCAGGAGGTAATAATATGCGTAGCAAAGGTATTATTATGCTGGTGTGTTTTGTTCTGGTCGTTGCTAGTGGGGTTTTTTTACTCCGCCATGATAGCAGCAGTACGGTACTGAGAGCGGAAAGAGCAAAAATAGTGATAAGCTTCGGTGAGGACTTGACTGACCAGCAAAAACGCGAGCTTATGGATTATTTCTATAACTGGCAAAAGGGTAGAGACAGGGACACTCAATATATAACTGTCAGCAATAAGGAAGAAAGAGACTACTTGCAAGGATTGATAGATGAAGAGCTTATCGGCAGCCGGGCTATTTCTTCGGTATATTGCGAGACCCTGGACAGAAGCAGAGGAATAGAGGTGGAAACTCGTAACATTACCGCTATTACTCCTTTCATGTATGCTAATGCTCTGTCTACGGCCGGTATAGAAAATGCCCGGGTAATTGTATCAGCTCCTTTTGCGGTTTCAGGAACAGCAGCTCTGACTGGAATAATAAAAGCCTTTGAAACAGCCCAAGGGGAAAAGTTGGATGAAGAGGCCAAGGAGACCGCTCATGAGGAGATAGCCGAGACTACCAAATTAGCCAGAAAGATAGGCAGTAACAAGGCCGAAAAGGTAGTCTATGAGGTTAAAAGACAGGTGGTGGAAAGAAATATTTCCGACCCGGAGGAAATAAAGAAAATAATCCTGGAAGTAAGTGCTGATCTTAATATAAATCTATCTGCCGCTGATATCGAGCGTATGGTAGGACTAATGCAAAGATTGAATTCCCTGAACATGAATATAACCGGATTAAATGAGCAGTTGAGTGGCCTGGAGAGAAGTTGGAACGAAGTTAAAAGCACTAGCCGTGAGAGCAATGGACTATTAAATCAGCTACTGAATGTTTTGCGAGATTTAATTAGCAGCTTAAAAAACGCTTTGGCTTAGAAAACGTCTGCTGGTTGGTTTCGCCTGAAGGTGCTATAATTACCGGTGTGCAAAGGAGGCAATAAAGTGAATAAAATAAAAGTCAGATTCGCCCCCAGTCCTACGGGGCCCTTGCATATCGGCGGTGCACGTTCAGCCTTATTCAATTACCTTTTCGCTTCCCGCTATAATGGGGAAATGGTTTTGCGTATTGAGGATACTGATTTGGAACGCTCGCGCCGGGAATATGAGAGTGAAATCATCGATTCTTTAAAGTGGTTGGGACTAGGCTGGTCGGAGGGAATTGACACCGGGGGACCCAATGAACCTTACCGGCAGACCGAGCGCCTAGCAATATACCAGGAATATACCAAGAAGCTCCTGGAAGCGGGACAGGCATATTATTGTTTTTGCAGTGAAAAAGAACTGGAAGTCGAAAGGCAGGATTTACTGGATAGTGGTCAGATGCAAAAATACTCGGGAAAATGCCGCCAATTGAGTATGGCGGAAAGGGAAGAAAAACTAAAACAGGGAATCAAGCCAGCTATCCGTTTTAAAGTACCGGCACATCAGCTTCATATTGTTGATGATCTGGTCAGAGGACGGGTAAGTTTTGATAGCGATGATATAGGGGATTTCATAATAGTAAAGTCTGATGGGATACCAACCTATAATTTTGCAGTGGTTATAGATGATGTACTAATGGGCATCAGTCATGTAATCCGAGCCGAGGAGCACTTGTCAAACACCCCTCGCCAATTGATGATTTACGATGCCCTGAACTTCCGGCGTCCTGAATTTGCCCATATATCTCTTATCCTCGGTAGTGACCGCCAGAAGATGAGCAAGCGCCATGGAGCCACATCGCTGGTGCAGTACCGGGAAATGGGCTATCTGCCGGAGGCCCTATTCAATTTCCTGGCTTTAATGGGCTGGTCCCCGGAAGGTGAAGAGGAAATTCTGAGCCCAGCGGAAATTACCGCCGCCTTTTCCCTGGAACGGGTAGCCAAAAGTCCGGCGGTTTTCGATATTAATAAGCTGAATTTTATCAACCAGCAGTATCTTAAAAAAATCGGGGATGAAGAACTGAAGGAAATGCTTAAGCCTTACCTGGCAGATAGCAAATACCTGAAGAAGATAGAGCAAATGGGTGAGGAAAGGTATGAGCTTTTGGTTAGTACTATAAGAGACTACCTGGTTTGCCTGGCCGATGTGAAAGAGCAGCTGGAAGTTTTTTTCGGCGATATTGACTATGCTGGTGATGCCCGGGAAGTACTGGCAGGAGAAGGGGTTATTCCGTTACTGCAGGCATTTAAGGAGGGAATCCATAAGGTAAATAAAGTAGAGGAGATCAAGCAGCTAATCAAAGGCATTACTAAAACACTCAAACTCAAGCCCCGGGATGTATTTATGCCCCTGCGCTGTGCCTTGAGCGGCCAGGCCCATGGCCCGGACCTATCCTCGTATATAGCCGTTATTGGCGGAGAGGAAGCCATAAGAAGAATAGATCGAGCTATAGACTTTATTAAAAGCCAATAGCTATGGAAACTGCTTGGGTTTGGTGCTTGTTGAGTTGACATAATTGCTGCTGCTACATATAATTTAGAACAAGTAAATACTTAATTGCGGGGAACGGGATAAGTAAGCATAGTATCGCTGCCAGAGAGAAAAGGTCAGCGGCTGAGAGCCTTTTCACAGTATGAGCTCTGCTGAATTGCACCCGGGAGCAGGTAGGCCGAATCTTAAAGTAGGCCTATCCGGTTATAAGCCGTTATAGGATTAAGGGGAGTGCTTTTAGGAAAACAGCGCTCAATTAGAGTGGAACCGCGGAAGAATGCCTTTCGTCTCTTTAGGGACGAAGGGCTTTTTTTATTATAACGAGGCGAAATATGTCCCCCGCTTTTTAAGCGGTCGGTTCCTATTGGCAAAACAGGCGATGGCTTTTAATCCCCCCGCCTCGTTGCAGCGCTGTGTTAAAACTGCCCGGTAGTTACTAGTTTCTTTCGAAACAAAAAAATTTTGGGAGGGGTAAAAATGCTTTCAACCCTAAAGAGAGAGATTCAGGTAGTTTTTGAGAGGGACCCGGCAGCGCGAAGCGTACTCGAAGTTATTTTTTGTTACCCGGGCTTTCATGCCATTATTCATCATCGTATAGCCCATTTTCTTTATTGCCGCAAACTTTATTTTCTAGCCCGTATGGTATCTCATATCAACCGCTTTTTGACGGGAATTGAAATCCATCCCGGAGCCAGGATAGGTCAAGGTTTATTTATTGACCACGGCAGTGGTATAGTAATTGGAGAGACGGCTGAAATAGGAGACAATGTTACCCTCTACCAGGGGGTAACCCTGGGCGGAACAGGTAAAGAGAAAGGTAAAAGGCATCCCACTATTGGCAATAATGTTACCATCAGTGCCGGCGCCAAGGTGTTAGGGGCCATAAGCGTGGGGGATAATGTAAAAATAGGTGGCGGCTCTGTAGTCCTGAAGGCTGTTCCCAGCGGCTGCACCGTAGTTGGTGTTCCGGGGCGAATAGTAGTACGTGACGGCGCTCGGGTGGAAAATGGTAAAATAGAAGTGGACTTGGAACACCATCTTCTGCCTGACCCCATTGCCGATACTTTAGCGGCTATGCAGGCCAAAATCGATGAACTGGAGCAAAAATTGGCCCGGTTGGAAAGGGAGGAAAAGGATGATGCGGGTGTACAATACCCTAAACAAAAGAAAAGAAGAAATATTGCCATTGGCTCCGCCTGAGATAAAAATATATGTATGTGGTCCTACCACCTATAACTATATTCACCTGGGCAATGCCCGTCCCCTGGTGGTCTTTGACACCATACGCCGTTATATGATCTACCGGGGATTAGAAGTTAAATATGTACAGAACTTTACCGATGTTGATGATAAAATAATTAAACGAGCCCAAGAGGAAGGACAGGATGCCCTGCAGTTGGCGGAACACTATATTGAGGAGTATTTTAAGGATGCGGATGCCCTGGGCATCAAGCGGGCCGATATTCACCCCCGGGTCAGCCAGCATATGACGGATATAATTGTTGCTATTGCTGGCTTAATAGATAAGGGCTATGCTTATGAGGTTGATGGAGATGTTTTCTATAGGGTACGGGCTTTTAAGGATTACGGCAAGCTTTCGGGTCGCTCCCTGGAAGAGATGCTGGCCGGAGCTCGGGTGGAAGTTAATGAGCGTAAAGAAGAGCCCATGGATTTTGCCCTGTGGAAGGCATCCAAACCTGGAGAACCGTACTGGGATAGCCCCTGGGGAGCGGGCCGGCCCGGTTGGCATATAGAGTGTTCGGTAATGTCCATGAAATACCTGGGAGAGACCCTGGATATTCATGGAGGGGGAAATGATTTGATATTTCCCCACCATGAAAATGAAATAGCCCAGGCTGAAGCCTTGACCGGAAAGCCTTTCAGCCGGTACTGGATTCATAACGGTTTTATTACGGTAAACCATGAGAAAATGTCCAAGTCTTTGGGTAACTTTTTTATACTTCGTGATATTCTGAAAAAATACCCGGCTGATGTTGTGCGTTTTTACCTGCTATCCACCCATTACCGCAGCCCACTGGATTTCGATGATGGCAAGCTGGAAGAGGCGCGGCGCGCCCTGGGCCGGTTAAAAACCACCGAAAACCTGGCCCGGGAGTTTATTGGAGATGGCGAGCTTGGGGGCGAGGAGACCTTTGAGGGTTCAGTCTTAAGTTTCTTACAGTCGGTGGAGGAACTGCAGAAGCGTTATATAGAGGCCATGGATGATGACTTTAATACTGCTCGGGCCCTGGGGCATTTATTTGAAATTTCCCACCAGATAAACAGCTACCTGGCAGCAGCCGCTAATGATACTACAAGCCGCTCCGCGGTGCAACAGGCCTTGAAGGTATTTCGGGAACTGGCTGATGTATTGGGTATCTTTATGGATAAAGATCAGGATCAGAACCAGATGGTAGAAAAACTTCTGGAAATAATGGGAGACTTGCGACAGCTTGCTCGCCAGGAAAAAGATTTTGCCCTGGCAGATCAAATACGAGACTTTATGAGTGATAACGGAATAAGAGTGGAGGATACGGCACAGGGTTCACGCTTTCTTTGGGAACAGCTGCCGGCTGCGGAAAATCTGGTGAACAAGCTGCTGGAATTCAGGACAGAGTTCAAAAAGGCCCGGCAGTTTGATAGAGCTGATAAAGTAAGGGACGAGCTGCAGGAAGCAGGCATAGCAGTAGAGGATACCCGGGAAGGAGTCCGTTGGAGAATTGTTGATGCATGAGGAAATAAAAGAGAAGGCACTGCGCGAATACTCACCGGTGCTACTGGCTTATGTAGGTGATGCTGTTTTCGAGCTGGCGGTAAGGACCCGCCTGGCGATACAGGGGAAGCGCCGGCTCAAGGATCTGCATCTGGATGCGGTGGCTACGGTACGGGCAGAAAGCCAGGCCCAGGTGCTTAGGCAGATCCTGGATCACTTAAGCGAGGAGGAGCAAGACATTGTCCGCCGCGGCCGCAACAGCAGGTCAACGCCCCCCCGGCATGCCGAAGTGCACGACTATCGCATGAGTACGGGTTTTGAGGCCCTGCTGGGCTATACTTATTTGAAGGGTGATAAATCGAGGTTGCAGGAACTACTGCAACTGGCTCTGGGGGATATGTAAAAAATACCCGTGATTGGTTTAGCGATATTAATTAAACATGTGAGAATTTATAAGAAAAGTGAGGAGTGAGGGGTTTAATTTATTTCCTACTACATTTTACTATTTCAGTACCTACTAACTCACTTTTCATTGGTGGTTGTGGCCCCCGGGCCATGGGGTTTTAAAATGAAACCCGATTAAATTGATGGGATGGGAGAATAATGATCATTATACAACCACAGGTTTTGGTTCCCGAAGCGGAACTGGATATCGGTAAAATGGAGAAATTGGAAAGATATGCTCGGGTCTGCTATAAATCCGAGGACAAGATGGATACAACAACAGGCCAGGCTGGTTCTTTTCTCAAGGGACTTATGAAACGAGGTCATGAATCCATCATTGAACACGAAAAAATTACGGTTCTCTTTATTATTGACCGGGGCATATCCCATGAAATAGTAAGACACCGGATTGCCGCTTATAGCCAGGAGTCTACTCGCTATTGCAATTACAGCCGAGATCGCTTTGGCCAGGAGATTACACTTATCGAGCCCTTCTTTTTCCTAAATGACCAGAAGGCTTATGAGTTATGGTACCATTCCTGCATGCTGGCGGAAAAAAATTATATGGCTCTGCTGGCTGCTGGCCGTTCCGCTCAGGAAGCCCGCTCCATATTACCCAATTCATTAAAAACGGAAATAGTGGTAAGCTACAATATAAGAGAATGGCGTCATTTTTTCCGCCTGCGTTGTGATATGGCCGCTCATCCCCAGATGAGGCAGGTGGCCATACCCCTTTTATTATTGTTCAGAGAAAGATTCCCCTTTTTATTTGAAGATATCGCGTATGACCAAACTTTTCCTTCGGAATACTATGGCCAGATTATATTGACGGATGAGCTTTTTACGCCCCGGCAAAGTTAGTAAGAAAAGTGAGGAGTGAGGGGTTATTGGTCGTCGGATAATATGTAAATAATGTTTTTTACAGGGTGGGAAACGATGAAAGAACTGGTTTTTGGGATAAACGCGGTAAGTGAAGCCCTGAAGGGACAACGCCGGGTTTATAAGATTTATGCACAACGAGAGCGGCAGGATAAACGACTGGAAGAAATCCTGACCCTGGCTCGTGAAAAACAACTTAAGCTGCAATATTTGGAAAAGAAGAAAATGGATGAGCTTTGTGAGGGTAAGCACCAGGGGATTATTGCCGAAGTGGAAAGATACCCCTATGCCGACCTGGGCCAGGTTTTAGAAAAACTCCAAGCCCAGAAAGAGAAGCCCCCTTTTTTATTGCTGCTTGACGGTATCGAAGACCCGCAAAACTTGGGAGCCATAATCCGGACGGCAGAATGTGCCGGTGTAGATGGCATTATAATTCCTAGCCATAAATCAGCTGAGGTCAATCCCACGGTTAGCCGGGTTTCAGCCGGAGCCGTGGAACATATGGCAATTATCAGGGAAAATAACCTGGTAAACACCATCAAGTACTTGAAACAAGAGGGATTCTGGGTACTTGGTGCTGATGCTAAGGCCCGGCAGAGTTATTTTAATACCAGTATTCCTAGCCCCACGGCCCTGGTAATTGGGGGCGAAGGACAGGGGATAAGACGGCTGGTTAGAGAAAACTGTGATATTTTAGTAAGGATACCTATGTTTGGCCAGCTTAATTCCTTAAATGCCTCGGTTGCAGCAGCCTTGCTTATTTATGAAGTTCTGCGCCAACGATTAAACTTGCTTCCCGGATAGCTTGACGAGTCGACAAAACAGTGACTATAATATTTATGTGTGTGTCAATACCAGGGTTTTTACATCATAATTAATATTATTTTATATATGGAGGCGGTCAAATGCCCGGTTCTGTCGCTGAGAAAACCATTTGTATTACATATCTGGAGATGTGTGATGAAGAAATAGTAGATTTAGCGCAGCTAGGTGACCAATTTGCAATCGAGTTTTTAATGGACAAGTATAAAAATTTTGTCCGTGCCAAAGCCAGGTCTTATTTTTTGATTGGAGCAGACAAGGAGGATATCATTCAAGAGGGTATGATTGGCTTGTTTAAGGCTATTCGGGACTATAAAATGGACAAGCTTACTTCCTTTAGGGCTTTTGCAGAATTATGTATTACCCGACAGATTATTACTGCCATCAAGACTGCCACCCGGCAGAAGCACATTCCTCTTAACTCCTATGTATCTTTAAATAAGCCTATCTATGATGAAGAGTCAGAACGCACCCTTATGGATATTCTTTCTACAACCAGAATTTCCAATCCTGAGGAAATCGTTATTAGCCGTGAAGAATTCATCTTTATTGAGAAAAAAATAGGGGAAATTTTGAGTTCGCTGGAATGGAAAGTGCTGATGGCATATCTAGAAGGCAAGTCATATCATGAAATAGCGATAGACTTGAAAAGACATGTAAAATCAATTGATAATGCCTTGCAGAGGGTAAAAAGAAAACTGGAAAAATATCTTGAGGACAGGAACGCCATGTAAGCTAAGATTTTACCTTGCAATTTATGTTGACTTTGCCCGGTTCAGAGTATACAATATTACTTGCTGAGCCGAGCTAGCTCAATCGGTAGAGCAGCTGATTTGTAATCAGCAGGTTGCGGGTTCAAGTCCTGTGCTCGGCTCCATAATGAAAACCTGGAGGGATACCCAAGTGGCCAAAGGGGGCAGACTGTAAATCTGTTGGCACCGCCTTCGAAGGTTCAAATCCTTCTCCCTCCACCATAAATGACGCGGGATGGAGCAGTTGGTAGCTCGTCGGGCTCATAACCCGAAGGTTGCCGGTTCAAGTCCGGCTCCCGCAACCATAAAAGCGACCATGGACAGTACTACGGGTACATCCATGTCAACAAATAAAATATTAAATGCTGCTAAAAGCAGGCAGAAACTTACCCAAGGTCGCATCAGTAGTGCCCGCAACCTTAATAGTGACATCCGAAGGATGGAACACCAGGAGTACCCGAAGGGTGCAGGGTGCAACCATGTAAGCGACCATGGATAGTACAATAGCTACATCCATGTAAACAAATAGAATATATAACGCTGCTAAAAGCAGGCAAAAACAGCCAGGTTAATTTACGCCCTTATAGCTCAGTCGGCAGAGCGCATCCTTGGTAAGGATGAGGTCACCGGTTCAAGTCCGGTTAAGGGCTCCATCCGGCGGCGTAGCTCAGCTGGCTAGAGCATACGGTTCATACCCGTAGTGTCAGGGGTTCAAATCCCTTCGCCGCTACCATGGATTATTAAGGAGTGATATTCACTCCTTTTATTTTATTTTTTTATTGGGTAGAATATAAATTAGGGTTATATTGCAAAAACCCCTTTTTGCTGCATGGGTTGCATAATTATTACTTTTTGCAGCGGAATCAAATTAGCGATTCTGCTATGAAGCCCCTACTGAACGTAAATGAGTTAATATATAGTAGAAGATAGTGAATAAGAGTTTTGAATTTTCATGTAATGTCTTATACTATTGGACAGGATACTACTCTTTGTAGGGGAATCCGTTATCGGATTTATTTTAAAAGGAAAGGTGAGAGAAAGGATGGCAAAGGCAAAATACGAGAGGACGAAACCTCATCTTAACATTGGTACCATAGGTCACATAGACCATGGCAAGACCACATTGACAGCAGCGATAACCAAGACCCTGTCCCAAGTAGGAGGAGCCAAGGCCACGTCCTATGAAGAGATTGACAAAGCCCCGGAAGAGCGGGAAAGAGGCATAACCATCAACACCTCGCATGTTGAATATCAAACCGAAACCCGCCACTACGCCCATGTAGACTGCCCTGGTCATGCTGACTACATAAAGAACATGATCACCGGAGCAGCGCAGATGGACGGGTCCATACTGGTAGTATCAGCCGCTGACGGCCCCATGCCGCAGACCCGGGAGCACATACTGCTATCCCGTCAGGTAGGGGTACCATATATAGTAGTATTTATGAATAAGATCGACATGGTAGACGACCCCGAGCTATTGGAACTGGTAGAAATGGAAGTTAGAGAACTCTTAAGCTTCTATGAGTTTCCCGGAGACGACATCCCTGTACTAATGGGCTCAGCCCTGAAGGCCCTGGAATGCGGTTGTGGCACTCGTGAATGTGAATGGTGCAAGCATATATGGGAACTGATGGATGCCGTAGACAGTTATATACCCCTGCCGCAAAGAGCGGTTGACAAGCCCTTCCTGATGCCCATAGAAGACGTATTCACCATAACCGGAAGAGGCACCGTAACCACAGGAAGAGTAGAGAGAGGTCAGGTAAAAGTAGGAGACGAAGTAGAAATAGTAGGGATGAGAGAAGCCACCAGAAAGACCGTATGTACCGGAGTAGAAATGTTCCGCAAGCTTCTTGACTATGCCGAAGCCGGAGACAATATCGGCACCCTATTAAGAGGAGTAGACCGCAAAGAAGTAGAAAGAGGCATGGTACTGGCCAAGCCCGGCAGCATCAAGCCCCTAACCGCATTCAATGCTGAAGTATACGTCCTGACCAAAGAAGAAGGCGGAAGACACACCCCGTTCTTTGGTGGTTACAGACCGCAATTCTATTTCCGGACCACCGATGTAACCGGAATAATCCAGTTACCCGAAGGAGTAGAGATGGTAATGCCCGGGGACAATGTACAAATGGCAATAGAGCTGATAACCCCGATAGCCATAGAAGAAGGTTTGAGATTCGCCATCCGTGAAGGCGGCAGAACTGTAGGTGCTGGTGTGGTTACCAGTTTGAACGAGTAAACAAGGAAAATGATCCTATATTTCTGTTAAGGGATTATACAGCAGGGGTCTTGTTCCCCTGCTGTATTGACTGATAAAGAAAAAAGAGCTATTTGACATGAGGAATAGCCTTGTGATAGATTATTATAGGATTTTTGCGCACAGGATGGAGGTGTCATTGCAGTGAGGGTTGGAATAACACTGGCATGCAGCGAATGCAAACAACGTAATTATATGACCACCAGAGATAAGAAAAAGCAAAATGAAAAAATAGAGAAGAAAAAATATTGTCGCTTTTGTAATACGCATACACTCCATAAAGAAATCAAGTAATCTCAGGGATGTGAATTAAATGGTAAAAAATAATGTTCCAGCCGTTAAGGAGTCAGCTTTAAAACTACGCTGGGAGAATGGAAAACAATTCTTCTTAAATGTATACAGTGAGTTAAAAAAGGTACATTGGCCTAATAGACAGCAAATGATAGCTTATACTGGAGTGGTACTAATCGCTGTAACCCTGGTAGCCGTTATAATCTGGTTATTTGATTCAGGACTCTCGTTTTTATTGGCGAAGCTATTTGAAGCCTTTGCCTAGATAAGGAGGTGGACCTAATTAACGACCGGCAAGCAGGTGTCACGGAAGTTCTTGAAAGAGAGCAAAGCGTGGAGCCCGCAGAAGAAACCAGACTTCAGGGTGATTGGTATGTGGTACATACCTATTCGGGATATGAAAACAAAATCAAGGTGGACCTGTCCAAAAGAGTAGAATCCATGAATATGCAGGATAAAATCTTTGAGGTTATTATTCCCGAGGAACAGGAAGTAGAATACAAAAACGGCAAACGCAAGGTTACCAATAAGAGAATTTTTCCCGGTTATGTTATTGTAAACATGATTATGGATGATGACTCCTGGTATGTAGTGCGCCATACTCCTGGAGTAACCGGTTTTGTAGGAAGCGGCAGCAAGCCTATTCCTCTACATCAGGAAGAAATAGACAAGATTCGCCGTCAGATGGGACTGATGGAAAAGAAGACCATGATTATTGATATTGAAATAGGAGAGAGTATCCGGGTCAAAACCGGGCCTTTTGCCAATTTCGAAGGAGTAGTGCGGGAATTACTGCCGGAAAAAGGAAAGATAAGGGTTAACATTTCCATGTTTGGCAGGGAGACGCCCGTAGAACTGGATTATGAACAAATAGAAAAGATATAAGCTATTAACGAGAGAAGGAGGTGGAGGGAAATGGCACGAAAAGTCTTGGGTAAAATATCACTACAGATTGCTGCAGGAAAAGCTACGCCAGCACCACCGGTAGGACCAGCCCTGGGCCAATATGGGGTTAATATTATGGGGTTTTGTAAAGAGTACAATGCCAGAACAGCCAATCAAGCCGGCTATATTGTACCAGTAGAAATAACGGTATTTGAAGACCGGTCTTTCACTTTTGTGATTAAATCACCCCCGGCTTCTGATTTGTTGAAAAAGGCTGCCAATATAGACAAAGGCTCGGGTGAGCCGAACAAGAAGAAGATTGGTAAAGTTCCCCGGGCCAAGCTGCTGGAAATAGCGGAAACTAAAAAAGAGGATCTGAATGCCAGCGATATTGAGGCAGCGGTAAAAATGATAGAAGGAACCGCCCGCAGTATGGGACTGGAAATAGTTGATTAAGTATAACTAATTTTATGATTATGAACCATGGTGGGAGGCCTAAGCCGAATTACCACAAGGAGGATGAAAGATTTGAAAAGAGGAAAAAACTACCAACAAGCCGGCGAAAAATTCGATCGTCTTACACTTTATGAGCCAAAAGAAGCGTTGGAACTGGTTAAAGAGATAGCCAAAGCTAAATTTGACGAAACCGTAGAGGTGCACATTAAACTGGGCGTGGATCCGCGACATGCTGACCAGCAAGTGAGAGGTACGGTTAGCCTACCCAATGGAACCGGGAAAACTCGTAAGGTATTGGTATTTGCCAAGGGAGAGAAAATTAAAGAGGCTGAACTGGCAGGGGCTGATTATGTTGGAGGAGAAGACCTGGCCGAAAAAATACAGGGTGGCTGGTTTGATTTTGATGTGGCGGTAGCTACCCCCGATATGATGGCTGTTGTAGGAAAAATGGGTAAAATCCTGGGGCCTCGCGGATTAATGCCGAATCCAAAAGCAGGAACAGTAACCTTTGATATCGAGCGTACCATTAAGGAATTAAAGGCCGGTCGGATAGAGTACCGGGTGGACAAAAGCGCTATTGTACATGCACCCATTGGGAGGATTTCCTTTGAGGTGGATAAATTGCAAGAAAATCTGAATGCCTTTGCTGAGGCCTTGCTCAAAGCCCGGCCAGCAGCTGCTAAAGGGCAATATATGCGCTCAGTCACCGTATGCTCTACCATGAGCCCGGGAGTAAAAATTAACCCGCTAGTTTTAATGGCGGCCAACAAATAAAACTAAAATTGCAAATAAAATTACCGTAGACAGCCGGTGGCAAAAGCCTTAAAGAACAGTAGTTCACCTGCCGAGGGATTGATATAAAAACTGTATTTTTCAATGCAGTATATTAACCTCTGCAGGTCATCGGCAGAGGTTTTTTAATGGATTTAGTTGAAAGAGGGGGTGAAAAATGAATGCCCAAAATTGAAGAAAAGCAAAAAATAGTAAAAGAGATTGAGGGAAAGCTACAGGACTCCATGCTGGTTGTTTTTGCCGACTACCGGGGGATTAAGGTTGAAGAAATTACCGATTTAAGGAACAAACTCCGGATGCCCGGGGTAGAATTCAAGGTGCTCAAAAACACCATGACCGAGTTTGCTCTGCAAAACACGGGGAATCCCGAGGTAATACCGCATATTGTCGGTCCTAATGTGGTGCTTTTTAGTAAGGAAGATCCGGTAAGCCCTACCAAAGTTATTTATGACTTTATCAAGCAGTACAAAAAGCTGGAGGTTAAAGTTGCTATACTTGAAGGACAGATGCTTTTGCCTGATAGAGTAAAAGCCCTGTCTGAATTGCCACCACGGGAAGTATTGTTGGCCCAGGTTCTGGGTACTATGCAGGCGCCAATTACCAGCTTGGTATTTGTACTTAATGCCAATATCGGCGGATTGGTAAATGTATTGGATCAGATCCGGCAACAAAAAGCAGGTTAAGAACCTTTAGTAATTCAATGAGAGTAAGAGAATAAATAATTAAATATATTAATTTGGGAGGTAATATTAATGAGTAAAGTACAGGAAGTTATCGATATCGTCAAGCAAATGACCGTTTTGGAGTTATCCGAACTGGTAAAGGCCCTGGAGGAAGAATTTGGAGTTAGTGCTGCTGCTCCTGTAGCCGTTGCTGCTGCCCCTGCCGCTGGTGCTGTTGCGGAAGCCGTTGAGGAGCAATATGAGTTTGATGTTATTCTTACCTCATCCGGTGAAAAGAAGATTAATGTCATTAAGGTAGTTAGAGAGATAACCGGGCTAGGACTTAAAGAAGCCAAGACCCTCGTAGATGAATGCCCCAATCCGGTAAAAGAAAAAATCACCAAGGAAGAGGCCAACGAAATTAAAGCCAAGATTGAAGAGGCCGGTGGCAGTGTAGAAGTAAAATAGTTGCATATTTGACAATCTGAGGAAGTTCATGCTTTATTTACAGGAAGTCCAATAAAAGAATAAAAAAAGTGCTGATCAAGCAGCACTTTTTTTATTGCTCAAATCAAATTTATGATATAATCTTAGTTCAAGTTTATTTTACGTAAAGAAGGGGTATGATAGATAATGAAGAAGTTTTTCCCACTAATCTTAACTCTCCTCTTCATGATAATGTTATGGCCCGGGCCGGTTCAGGCGGCAGAGGTACTCTGGCAAATAGATTTGCGTGATGATGGTTCCATATATGAAAGTCTTACTATGGATCAATCGCCAGGCTTTGATACCCGGGAATGGAAGCAGCTAGAGGGAGGAGAAAAGTTCAAGTTAGAGCGCAAGCTGGACAACTGGCAGGCTTATCAGGCTCTATCGCAAAGCTTACCCATAAAGGCAGAGATTAAGAATTACATAGTATTCAAGAAAACATCTTTATTCTGGGAAAAAGATAAATCGGCGGGTTTTTTACAAGCAGTAACTGATTCAGGACAGGGACAGCTTAGGATTAGGATTCCGGGTGCCATTGGCGAAAGCTCAGCCGATGAAGTTAAAGACATGACCGCTACCTGGGAATTAAAAAGCCTGGCTGCCATGGAAGATGGGCAGAAGCTTTTAGCAGCAAGTGTCTTGGATGGGCTTATGCTAGGAGTGATACTATTTGGAACGGGCTTTCTGATAATAATAATATGGTTTATGAGAAGAATGAAGCGGGTAAATAATCTCATTCAAGAAAGATACTCCCTGGAGAATATCGGCCAGGAAGAAGATTTAGACGAAAATGATGATTGGTAATAGCAAAACATCTTGACTACAAATAATCTATATGATAATATTAATAATTGCCATTGTAGTATAAGTGAAATTTTTATTAAATAGATGGTATTAGTAAGTTTGGAATTAAAGCGAGGTTTAAGGTTAGGCCTTGCTTTTCACTTCTTTGGGGAAATTTTTAAAGGGGTGAATTATTGAATGGCTCATCTTGAACAATTTGGACGTGTCAGTAGGCTTAGTTATTCCCGCATTAAGGAACCTGTCGAATTACCCAACCTGATTCAGATCCAAAAAAACTCCTATGATTGGTTTTTGGAACACGGCCTGAGAGAGGCCTTGCAGGAGGTCTTTCCTATTTCTGATTTTACCGGAAACCTGGAGTTGGGCTTTTTGGATTACAGTATGGGTGAACCCAAATATTCCATTAACGAATGCAAAGAGAGAGATGTCAGTTATCAGGCTCCCTTGAAACTGAAAGTAAGGCTGACGGACAAAGAGAATGGCGAAATAAAAGAATCAGAGGTCTATATGGGGGATCTGCCCCTGATGACGGAAAAAGGTACCTTTATTATTAACGGAGCGGAAAGAGTCGTGGTTAGCCAATTGGTGAAGTCGCCCGGGGTATATTTCAACGAACGTATGGATGTAGCCGGGCATCCCCTTTTTGGAGCTACTATTATTCCCAATAGAGGGGCCTGGTTTGAATTGGAGATGGATAGCGCAGGCCTGGTCTACACTAGAATAGATAAAACCCGTAAAATACCGGTAACTGTTTTACTCAGGGCTCTGGGTTACGAGAGCAATGAAGTTATCCTTGACATGTATGATGGAGACGAGACCATTGCCCGCACTCTGGAAAAAGACACCAGCACCAATAAGAAAGAAGCTTTAATTGAGTTTTATCGGAGGCTAAGGCCGGGTGAACTGGCTACCGAAGATGCAGCTGAGCAATTGCTGAAAAACTTGTTTTTTGACCCTCGCCGTTATGATATGGCTGCGGTAGGTCGTTATAAGGTTAACAAAAAATTGGGTCTTAATATTCCTCCTGAAAATAGACACCTGACCCTGGAGGATATTACGGCTACCATTGGTTATCTTTTGAAACTTATTAAAGGCGAAGGCAAGACTGATGTTATAGATCACTTGGGCAACAGGAGACTCCGCTCTATCGGAGAGCTGCTGCAAAACCAGTTTAGAACCGGGCTGGTAAGGATGGAACGGGTGGTAAGGGAGAGGATGAGTATCCATGATGTGGAAACCCTTACCCCTCAGGTTTTAATAAATATTCGTCCGATTACAGCGGCAGTAAAAGAATTCTTCGGTAGTTCCCAGTTATCCCAATTTATGGACCAGACTAATCCTCTGGCGGAGTTAACCCACAAGCGTCGTCTCAGCGCTCTGGGGCCTGGCGGGCTAACTCGGGAAAGAGCCGGTTTTCAGGTCCGTGACGTTCATCATTCCCACTATGGCCGGATTTGTCCCATAGAGACCCCGGAAGGACCCAATATCGGTTTAATCGGGTACCTGGCCACCTTTGGACAGGTTAACGATTTTGGTTTTATTGAAACCCCGTACCGAAAAGTGGACAAGAAGTTGGGTCGGGTTTTGAATGAGATTGTATATCTCTCTGCCGATGAAGAAGATGAATATTATGTAGCCCAGGCCAATGCTCCCCTGGATGAAAATGGTTACTTTATTGAAGAAAAGGTTGAAGCCCGCTACTTTGAAGAAATCCTGGAGATTCCCAAGAATAGAGTCGACTACATGGATGTTTCCCCCAAACAGGTTTTCAGTGTAGCTACAGCCTTAATACCCTTCCTGGAAAACGATGATGCCAACCGGGCATTAATGGGAGCCAATATGCAAAGGCAGGCAGTGCCCCTGGTTAAGACCGAGGCTCCGATTGTGGGTACCGGTTTGGAACACAAAGCCGCTCGAGATTCCGGAGCAGTAGTAATAGCCAAAAAGGCCGGAACGGTGAAAAAAGCCAGTGCCAGCCGGATAAGTATAGAAAAAGATGATGGAACTATAGATAATTATGAGCTTTTGAAATTCATGCGCTCCAATCAGGGTACTTGCTATAACCAGAGACCGATAGTAAAAGTGGGCGAGAGGGTGGAAGCAAATGAGGTTATAGCTGACGGCCCCAGTACCGAGCAGGGTGAATTAGCTCTGGGGCGCAATGTTATGGTTGCTTTTATGCCCTGGGAGGGCTACAACTATGAGGATGCTATTCTAATCTCCGAAAAGCTGGTCAAAGATGATGTGTTCACTTCTATTCATATTGAAGAATATGAATGTGAAGCCCGGGATACCAAATTAGGCTCGGAAGAGATTACCCGTGATATACCCAATGTATCTGAAGATATGCTGAAAAACCTGGATGACCAGGGTGTAATCAGAGTAGGGGCCGAAGTAAGGCCGGACGATATTCTGGTAGGAAAGGTCACCCCCAAGGGTGAAACCGAACTGACACCAGAAGAAAGATTATTAAGAGCCATTTTTGGCGAAAAGGCACGTGAAGTTCGTGATTCATCCCTGCGTGTTCCTCATGGGGAAGCAGGCAAAGTAGTAGCGGTAAAACGTTTTTCCCGGGAAAAAGGGGATGAACTTCCACCTGGCGTTAACCAGCTGGTTCGAGTCTATATCGCCCAGAAGAGAAAAATTTCCGAGGGGGATAAGATGGCTGGCCGCCACGGCAATAAAGGAGTAATATCGCGTATCCTCCCGGAGGAAGATATGCCTTTCTTGGAAGATGGAACCCCGGTGGAAATAGTACTTAATCCGCTGGGAGTGCCCTCCCGCATGAATATCGGACAAATCCTGGAGTGTCATATGGGCTGGGCCGCCAGGGCACTGGGCCTTAATATTGCTACCCCGGTTTTTGACGGTGCCAACGAAGAAGATATCTTCACCAAGCTGCGGGAAGCAAGCCTGCTGGAAAGTGGGAAAACCATACTTTTTGATGGGAGAACCGGAGAGAAATTTAAACACGAAATAACCGTAGGCTATGTATATATGTTGAAACTGGCGCACCTGGTGGATGACAAAATTCATGCCCGTTCTATCGGACCCTATTCCTTGGTTACCCAGCAGCCTTTAGGAGGAAAAGCCCAATTTGGAGGGCAGAGATTTGGGGAAATGGAGGTTTGGGCTTTGGAAGCCTATGGCTCCTCTTATACTCTTCAGGAAATTTTAACCGTTAAATCGGATGATGTGGCCGGCCGGTTAAAAACCTATGAATCCATTGTCAAAGGGGAAAACATACCTGAGCCCGGAGTACCTGAAGGCTTTAAAGTATTGATAAAGGAGCTCCAGAGCCTGGCTCTTGATGTTAGGATTCTGGCTGGAGATGACCATGAAATACTGATTAAGGATAATGATAATGAAGGTAATGAAAAGGAAAAAGCCCGGGAACTGGGCCTGGATTTACCCGATAATCCCGTAGGTAGAATGCTGGAGATTACTCAACCCATAGAGAATGCAGAGCAGGATGTGGAACTTAAATCCAGTCCTAAATAAGGAAGATAATGAGGGACTGTCCGGAAGTACAACTGAATGGATGTGTCTCCGGAGGCAGAGTTGATATTAACGGTAAATGTGATTACTGTTGGTCTTGCTGGAGACGGGTATGATTATCTTCTGGAAGGGAGAGAACGATTTGTCAGAAAATTTTGATCGGATCAGAATATCCCTGGCTTCCCCAGAGCAGATTAGATCCTGGAGCAGCGGAGAGGTTAAGAAACCGGAAACCATTAACTACCGGACCCTGAGACCGGAGAAGGAAGGATTATTCTGTGAGAAGATTTTTGGGCCGGTAAAAGATTGGGAGTGCCATTGTGGGAAATACAAGCGCGTACGCCACAAAGGAATAGTATGTGATCGTTGTGGTGTTGAGGTAACCACCTCCAAGGTTAGAAGAGAGCGGATGGGTCATATCGAACTGGCTGCTCCGGTTTGTCATATTTGGTACCTTAAAGGAATTCCTAGTCGCATGGGTTTGCTACTGGATATGTCTCCCAAGGTTTTAGAAAAAGTAATATATTTTGTAAGTTATATTGTTCTGGATCCCGGTGATACCCCCCTGTTGAAAAAACAATTGCTAAATGAGCGGGAATATCGGGAGAATCGGGATAGATACGGAGAAGCTTTTAAGGCGGGGATAGGAGCGGAAGCGGTAAAATCTCTACTTTATGAAGTTGAACTTGATAAAATGTCCTCGGATTTAAAAGAAGAAATAGCCACTACTACCGGGCAAAGAAAGAGCCGGGCCATAAAACGATTGGAGGTAGTAGAATCTTTCCGCTTGTCGGGTAATGACCCGATGTGGATGATTTTGGATGTTTTGCCGGTTATTCCTCCGGATCTTCGACCGATGGTACAATTGGATGGGGGTCGTTTTGCTACCTCCGACTTGAATGACCTGTACCGGCGAGTGATAAACCGTAATAACCGCTTGAAAAGGCTGCTTGATTTAGGGGCACCGGATATTATTGTTCGTAACGAGAAAAGAATGTTGCAGGAAGCGGTTGATGCCCTGGTTGATAATGGGCGAAGAGGAAGACCGGTTACCGGACCAGGCAATCGCCCGCTCAAATCGTTAAGTGACATGCTCAAGGGCAAACAGGGGCGTTTCCGCCAGAATCTGCTGGGTAAACGAGTGGATTATTCAGGAAGATCCGTAATTGTAGTAGGACCTAACCTGAAGATGCACCAGTGTGGGCTGCCCAAGGAAATGGCTCTGGAGCTCTTTAAACCCTTTGTAATGAAAAAGTTGGTAGACAAGGCTATTGCCTCCAATATCAAAAGCGCCAAGAAGATGGTGGAAAGAGGCCGGGAAGAGGTGTGGGATATTCTGGATGATGTAATTAAAGAGCATCCGGTACTTTTGAATCGTGCTCCTACTTTGCATCGCCTGGGCATACAAGCTTTTGAACCAGTACTGGTGGAAGGACGTGCCTTGCAGCTGCATCCCCTGGTTTGCACCGCCTATAATGCTGACTTTGATGGAGACCAGATGGCGGTACACGTACCCCTGTCTGCTGAGGCCCAGACCGAAGCCCGCCTGCTGATGCTGGCCAGTAATAATATATTGAACCCAAAAGACGGAAAACCGGTGGTAACTCCGACTCAGGATATGGTTATCGGTCTTTACTACCTTACATTTATTAGTGCGGAAGCTTTTAGTAAAGAGAATCCCCGCGCATTTAGCAGTACGGATGAGGCCAGGATGGCCTTTGAACTGGGTCAGATAGATTTACATGAAAAAATAAGGGTAAAGATGAGTGTGCCCCAAAAGACCGGGCGGGAAATACTAAAAAGCCATGAGGCTCAGACCTTCCTGGAGGAAATAGTAGATACTTCTGTAGGGAGGATTATTTTCAATGATGCTATCCCGACTAGTCTGGGATTCTACAATGAAATAATAGATAAGAAAAAGCTGGGCAATATAGTCTACGAATGTTATCGCCTGGAAGGCAATGCTCGTACCGCTGACATGCTGGATAGTCTTAAAAGCTTGGGGTATGAGTTCAGTACCCGGGCCGGTATTACCGTGGGTGTGACTGATTTTGAAACTCCCCTGGCCAAATATGACATTTTACAGGAAGCAGATCAGGAAGTTGAGGCTATAGAACGTGATTACGAGGTAGGTTTAATTACCGATGAAGAGAGGCATGCTCAGGTGGTGGAGATTTGGAACCAGGCTACTGATGATGTAACCGAGGTTTTGAAAAATTCTTTGTCCGAAGACAATCCGGTATATATGATGGCCACCTCCGGTGCGCGGGGAAATTTCCAGCAGATTCGCCAATTAGCTGGAATGCGGGGACTTATGGCGGATCCTTCCGGTAAAATTATTGACCTCCCTATTAAAGCTAATTTCCGTGAAGGATTAACCGTTCTGGAGTACTTTATTTCTACTCATGGTGCCAGGAAAGGTCTGGCTGATACTGCCTTGCGTACGGCTGATTCAGGTTACCTGACCCGTCGTTTGGTTGATGTATCTCAGGATGTAATAGTCCGCGAGGATGATTGTGAATCAGTAGAAGGTATTTGGGTAGGAAGAATTATGGAAGGCTCCCAGCTGATTGAACCCTTGCACCAGCGTATCATTGGGCGGGTATCGGTTGATACCGTTATCCATCCTGATACTGGAGAGATACTGGTGGAGGAAAACCAGATGATAGATGATGATATCGGTTACGAAATTGAAAGAGCCGGTATTGAAAAGGTTAAAATAAGAAGCGTCTTGACCTGTAAGACCAGGCACGGGGTTTGTAAGAAATGCTATGGACGCAATTTGGCTACCGGCTACAATGTAGAAATCGGCGAAGCCGTAGGAATACTGGCAGCACAGTCTATCGGAGAGCCTGGCACCCAGCTTACCATGCGCACTTTCCATACCGGAGGAGTAGCCGGGGACGATATAACCCGCGGTCTACCCCGGGTGGAAGAGCTTTTCGAGGTGCGCAAGCCCAAAGGGCAGGCGGTAGTTGTAGAAGTCAATGGTAAGGTCAGATTTGGAGAAAACAAAGGGCGTCGCGAGGTAGAAGTACTCGGCGAAAACGGAGAAGTACTGGGAACCTACCCGGTTCATTATGGCTCACGTTTGAAGTTTGAAGAAGGAACCGAGGTGGAAATAGGCGATGCTTTGACCGAAGGACCCTTGAACCCGCATGATATTTTGAAGACCAAGGGCCTGCAGGAAGTACAGAGATACCTCTTGCAGGAGGTGCAAAAAGTTTACCGCTCCCAGGGGGTTGATATCAGTGACAAACACATAGAAATAATGATTCGTCAGATGCTTAAAAAGGTTAAGATTGAAGACCCGGGAGATACCTCACTTTTACCGGGAGCATTTGTGGATATATCCAGTTTTGAAGATGAAAACAATCGTGAGATCAGGGCAGGGGGTTTACCAGCTACCTGTTCTCCTATGCTCCTGGGGATAACCAAGGCCTCGTTGAATACGGATTCTTTTCTTTCGGCGGCTTCTTTCCAGGAAACAACCAAGGTATTAACCGAAGCGGCCATAAAAGGGAAAATAGACCACCTAATCGGTTTAAAAGAGAATGTCATTATTGGCAAACTCATTCCGGCTGGAACCGGTTATTCAGCTTACCGGGAAACCAGTATCAGCGAAGCTCCGGAAAGTGAAAATATGGTATCAGACTAAACCGCTCCAAGAAACTATTTGACGGGGCTCTTAGCAGGTGCTAAAATATCTAAGTGCGTGGCAAATTTAGCCGCCTTAATCTGACCAAAGACTTTTTTTAGGAGGAGGGTTAGCTTTGCCACTGGAAGAGATCAGGGATTATCCCAAGGTGATTGGAAGCAAGCAAGTTAAGAAAGCAATTAACCGGGATGAGGCCAGGAAAGTATTTATTGCTGCAGATGCCGAACCTCACATTGTGGAAGCCATAAAAAAGCTTTGCCAGGCTAAAGAAGTAGAAGTTGAAATGGCTGAGACTATGGAAAAATTGGGCAAATACTGCGGGATTGATGTGGGCTCAGCAACGGTAGCTCTCTTGAAAGACCCCATTGGGGGTTAGCCCAGCAGTAGAAGGGAGGTGCAGAAATGCCGACCATAAACCAACTGGTAAGAAAAGGACGCGAAAAGGGTGAGCAAAAGTCAACCGCACCCGCCTTAAAAAGCTGTCCCCAAAAAAGGGGGGTTTGTACCCGAGTATATACTACCACCCCCAAGAAGCCCAATTCAGCTTTACGCAAAATAGCCAGGGTACGATTAACTAATGGCATAGAAGTTACTGCTTATATTCCGGGCATTGGCCATAACCTGCAGGAACACTCCGTGGTGCTTATCCGAGGGGGAAGAGTCAAGGATTTGCCGGGTGTAAGATACCATATCATAAGAGGAACTCTGGATGCTTCCGGGGTTCAGAAGCGTAACCAAGGAAGATCCAAGTATGGCACCAAGAGGCCGAAAAAGAAATAGGAGGGAGGCGCAAAATGCCGAGAAAAGGACCAGTTCCCAAGCGAGATGTCTTACCGGATCCCATCTACAACAGTAAGATATTTACCAAGCTGGTTAACCAGCTTATGTGGGATGGAAAGAAAAGTTTAGCCGAAAAAATATGTTATGGCGCCTTTGCAATCGTACAGAGCAAAACCCGCCGGGAACCCCTGG
Source organism: Syntrophomonas wolfei subsp. wolfei str. Goettingen G311 (assembly GCF_000014725.1). Taxonomy (GTDB): domain Bacteria; phylum Bacillota; class Syntrophomonadia; order Syntrophomonadales; family Syntrophomonadaceae; genus Syntrophomonas; species Syntrophomonas wolfei. The sequence continues at coordinate 2,669,295 of NC_008346.1, read as the reverse complement.
AAGTATTTGAAGAAGCCATGAAAAACATAACCCCTATTGTCGAAGTTAGAGCCAGACGGGTAGGCGGAGCCAATTACCAGGTTCCGGTGGAAGTCCGCTCAGATAGAAGACAGACCCTGGCCATAAGATGGCTGGTCGGTTATGCCCGTAAAAGAGGAGAAAAAACTATGGCCGAGCGCTTGGCTGGCGAGATAATGGATGCAGCCAATCATACTGGTGCGGCCGTAAAGAAGAGAGAAGATACCCATAAAATGGCAGAAGCCAACAAGGCGTTTGCTCATTATCGCTGGTAAGTCGAAGAGAGGAATTCGATGGCTGACAGCTATGATTTAACTGCTATTAGAAATATTGGTATTATGGCTCATATCGATGCCGGAAAAACAACCACCACAGAAAGAATATTGTTTTATTCCGGACGGGTTCATAAGATGGGTGAAGTGGATAAAGGTACCGCTACTATGGATTGGATGAGCCAGGAACAGGAAAGAGGAATAACCATAACTTCGGCAGCTACAGCTTGCAAATGGAAGGGTTATTTTGTCAATATTATCGACACGCCCGGCCATGTGGACTTTACTGTTGAGGTAGAGCGCTCATTAAGAGTGCTTGATGGGTCTATAGGTATTTTTTGCGCGGTAGCCGGCGTGCAACCACAATCAGAAACCGTATGGAGACAGGCTGATCGTTATCATGTTCCTCGCATTGCTTATATCAATAAAATGGACCGTGTTGGCGCTGACTTTTTTCGAGTAATCGAAATGATAAGAAAAAATCTGAGCAGTGATGCGGTGGCCATACAATTACCCATTGGGGTAGAGGAAGCATTCTCGGGCATTATTGATTTGATTGATTTTAAAGCCTACATCTATGAAGATGAGAGCGGCGAGCAATACCAGGAGAGGGAATTAAACCCTGATGAAAGGTCAAAAGCTCAGGAATTCAGGAATCTTCTTCTGGAAAGATTAGCAGAATACGATGACAGTATACTGGAAAAATACCTGGAGGCCCGGGAGATTTCCCCAGCGGAAATCAGAAGTTCTTTGAGAAAAAGTTGTATCTCCAACCAAATAGTGCCGGTACTTTGCGGGTCTTCATTTAAGAACAAGGGAGTACAGATGCTGCTGGATGCGGTGGTAAGCTACCTTCCTTCCCCTCTTGATATACCTGCAATTGAGGCGATGGATATAGCCAGTGGAGAAAACGTGAGAATAAAGCCCGAAGTTGATGCCCCTCTTTGTGCCCTGGCGTTTAAACTGGCCAGTGACCCCTATGTAGGTAAACTAACCTACTTTCGCATTTACTCCGGTCGGATAAAGGCAGGAAGCACTCTATTCAACAGTCGCCAGGATAGAAAAGAGCGCTTTACCAGATTGCTGAAAATGCATGCCAATCACCGTGAGGAAATAGAGGAAGCTTGTGCCGGTGATATTGTAGCCGGGGTAGGCTTGAAAAATACGGCAACTGGTGACACCCTCTGCAGCGAAAACCATCTTGTCTTGTTGGAAACAATTGACTTTCCGCAACCGGTTATTGATGTAGCTATCGAGGCCAAAACCAGAGCTGACCAGGAGAGGATTGAAGAAAGCCTGCGGCGACTGGCAGAGGAAGACCCTACATTCCAAACCAGACAGGATAAAGAAAGCGGCCAGATGATAATATCCGGTATGGGGGAATTGCACCTGGAGATTATTATTGATCGCCTGCTCAAAGAATTTAAGGTTAATGCCAATATCGGCAAGCCCCAGGTGGCCTATAAGGAAAGCGTTAAGAAAAGGACCGCTGCGGAAGTCAAATTTGACCGGCAAGCTGGTGGTCGCGGGCAATATGCTCATGTAGTGTTGGAAGTTTTACCCCTGGCTGAGGGTCAGGGTAAAAGATTTGCAGATAAATCCAGCCCTGAAGCAATCCCCCGAGAATTTATACCCGCGGTGGAAATGGGGGTGCGGGAAGCTTTACAGGCGGGCATACTGGGTGGATACCCGGTGGATGATGTGGAAGTAGTTCTAAAGGGTGGTTCCTATCATGAGGTGGATTCCAACGAACCAGCCTTTAAGATTGCCGCCAGTATGGCATTGAAGGAAGCTTTGGAAAACGCCCAATCAGTTTTCCTGGAACCAGTAATGGATCTGGAAATTATCTGTCCCGAGGAATACCTGGGGGATGTAATTTCCGATCTAAATGCTCGCCGGGGAAGGATAATAGCTTTGGAAGAGAACCGCGATACTAAAGCGGTAAAAGGGTTGGTACCACTGGCGGAAACCTTTGGTTATGCTACCAGTTTAAGATCCCTCACTCAGGGTCGAGCCAGTTTTTCCATGAAGATAAAGAACTTTGCCGAGGTACCCGAGTCCAAGAGCCGGGAGATAATAGCCCGAAGATATGGGCTGCCGGTGTAAGGCGGAAGACGGAAGGCAGATGTCGGAAGACGGAAGTCGGATGAGGGAGAACGGAAAACGGATGTCAGAAGACTGTGAGCGGTATATTTATGCAAGCTTGCAAGCTGATGCACAATTATAATTTTACATCCCAAGGTAACTAGGTGCCTGGCACTAAAAATAAAAACAAATACAAAAGGAAAGGTGAGAGAAAGGATGGCAAAGGCAAAATACGAGAGGACGAAACCTCATCTTAACATTGGTACCATAGGTCACATAGACCATGGCAAGACCACATTGACAGCAGCGATAACCAAGACCCTGTCCCAAGTAGGAGGAGCCAAGGCCACGTCCTATGAAGAGATTGACAAAGCCCCGGAAGAGCGGGAAAGAGGCATAACCATCAACACCTCGCATGTTGAATATCAAACCGAAACCCGCCACTACGCCCATGTAGACTGCCCTGGTCATGCTGACTACATAAAGAACATGATCACCGGAGCAGCGCAGATGGACGGGTCCATACTGGTAGTATCAGCCGCTGACGGCCCCATGCCGCAGACCCGGGAGCACATACTCTTATCCCGGCAGGTAGGGGTACCATATATAGTAGTATTTATGAATAAGACCGACATGGTAGACGACCCCGAGCTATTGGAATTGGTAGAGATGGAAGTTAGAGAACTCTTAAGCTTCTATGAGTTTCCCGGAGACGACATCCCTGTACTAATGGGCTCAGCCCTGAAGGCCCTGGAATGCGGTTGTGGCACTCGTGAATGTGAATGGTGCAAGCATATATGGGAACTGATGGATGCCGTAGACAGTTATATACCCCTGCCGCAAAGAGCGGTTGACAAGCCCTTCCTGATGCCCATAGAAGACGTATTCACCATAACCGGAAGAGGCACCGTAACCACAGGAAGAGTAGAGAGAGGTCAGGTAAAAGTAGGAGACGAAGTAGAAATAGTAGGGATGAGAGAAGCCACCAGAAAGACCGTATGTACCGGAGTAGAAATGTTCCGCAAGCTTCTTGACTATGCCGAAGCCGGAGACAATATCGGCACCCTATTAAGAGGAGTAGACCGCAAAGAAGTAGAAAGAGGCATGGTACTGGCCAAGCCCGGCAGCATCAAGCCCCTAACCGCATTCAATGCTGAAGTATACGTCCTGACCAAAGAAGAAGGCGGAAGACACACCCCGTTCTTTGGTGGTTACAGACCGCAATTCTATTTCCGGACCACCGATGTAACCGGAATAATCCAGTTACCCGAAGGAGTAGAGATGGTAATGCCCGGGGACAATGTACAAATGGCAATAGAGCTGATAACCCCGATAGCCATAGAAGAAGGTTTGAGATTCGCCATCCGTGAAGGCGGCAGAACTGTAGGTGCTGGTGTGGTTACCAGTTTGAACGAGTAAACAAGGTGATAAAGGGCAGGGGATAAAATGGCCCTTGCCCCCGAACACCCGGAAGCGTGTATTATTGAAGCCAGTCTAAGGAGGTTTAACAAAGAGTGAATGGCCAGCAAAAAGTAAGGATTAGACTAAAGGCATTTGACCATAAGCTTCTGGATCAGTCTTCCCAAAAGATTGTGGAGACAGCCAGGAAGAATGGTTCCGGTGTATCCGGCCCGATTCCCCTACCGACGGAAAAAAGCATCTATACTATTCTGCGTTCTCCCCATGTAAACAAGGATTCGCGGGAACAGTTTGAAATGAGAACCCATAAACGACTGATAGATATACTGGATCCTAACCCCAGGACCATAGATGCTCTGATGCACCTGGATTTACCTTCAGGAGTAGATATAGAGATCAAGCTATAGCTGAATCAATGCTTAAGAGAGCAGTGGGAAAACAGCCCTCGCCGGCAAGGGAAGAATTACTAAAAAGAGAAGTGACGTTGGAAATCCCACTTCCAACCTATCACCAGAAGACGGAGGTAATTAAGGTGACTACTAAGAAGAAAGCCATAATGGGAATCAAAATTGGAATGACGCAAATATTTGATGAGAACGATAAAGCTGTACCAGTGAGCATTATTGAAGCTGGCCCCTGTACAGTTTTGCAGAAGAAAAAGGTGGAGAGCGATGGTTACGAGTCTATTCAGGTAGGCTTTTACAACCTGAAAGAAAAATTGGCCAACAAGCCAGCCAGAGGGCACTTTAAAAAAGCCAATGTGAAACCGCTGCGCTACATCAAGGAATTCCGTATTGATAATGTAGATGACTACGATGTGGGGCAGGAAATAACAGCGGATATTTTTACGACAGGCGATCTGGTTGATGTAATTGGTACTTCAAAGGGTAAAGGCTTTGCCGGCGGTGTTAAAAGACACAACTTTGCTCGTGGGTCCATGGGTCATGGTTCCAAATATCACCGGCGCCCCGGTTCCCTGGGAGCAAAGGGACCGGCCCGCGTTTTTAAGGGAAGAAAGCTCCCGGGTCGACTTGGGGGAGAAAGAGTTACGGTTCAGGGCTTGAAGGTAGTAAAAGTCTATCCGGATAGGAATCTCATTCTTATCAAAGGTTCAATTCCAGGGCCCAAGAGAGGTTTTGTAATTATAAAGAATTCAGTTAAGGAAAAATAGCAGAGAGCAGATAATTAGAGCTTTCCACTATTTTAAGAGGAGGTAAGCAAAAAAATGCCCAAGGTTGCGTTGTATGATATGAGTGGGGCCCAGGTCGGTGAAATAGAACTTAATGACAGCGTTTTCGGCATTAAGCCCAACCAGGCGGTTATGTTTGACTTCGTAAAAATGCAACTGGCCAATAAACGAGCTGGTACTGCTTCGAGCAAGACCAGAGCTGAGGTCAGAGGTGGAGGCAAGAAACCCTGGCGGCAAAAAGGTACCGGTCGGGCTCGCGTGGGTAGTAGCAGAAACCCGGTGTGGACTAAAGGTGGAGTCGCGTTCGGGCCCAGGCCCAGAGACTTTTCCTATAGATTACCGCGCAAAGTCAGAAGATTGGCTATGAAGTCAGCACTATCCAGCAAGGTACTTGACAATAATATTGTTGTACTGGATTCCCTCACTTTTGATGAACCCAAAACCAGGCTTATGGTTCAGACCCTTAAGTCGTTGCCGGTGGGGAAGAAGACCCTGGTGGTTACAGCTTACGGTGATCCCAATGTAATAAAATCAGCACGAAATATTCCCGGGGTAAAACCTTTGAGAGCAGATTTTATCAATGTTTATGATTTACTTAATTATGATACTTTGCTCATAACCCGCGAGGCAGTGGCCCGGATAGAGGAGGTATTTGCCTAATGAGAGATTACCGAGATATTATAATTAAGCCGGTGGTTACCGAAAAATCTATGAATTTGTTGGCTGATAACAAATATACCTTTATCGTTGACAAGCGGGCCAATAAAACCGAGATAAAAAACGCCATCGAGAATATCTTTGAAGTCCGGGTTGCGAGTGTAAACACTATGAATATAAAAGGCAAACCCAAACGGATGGGCCGCTTTGAGGGCAAAAAACCCGATCGCAAAAAGGCGGTAATCAGCCTTAAACCTGGCCATAAGATACGTTTGTTTGAAGGCATGTAATATATATCTATATCACAGGGACGGTTCTTCTGATATATAAAATAAGAAAAGTGAGGAGTAAGATCCTCCACCCTGTATCCTTCGGGTACCATTATTAACGCTGGGGTATAGGGGGTTAGTTTGTTTATAAGCAGGTTAATTTACTGTCGTAGTAAGGAGTGAAACGATAGATGGGCATAAAAAAATTCAAGCCTACGACACCCAGTAGAAGGCATATGACTACCATGAGTTTTGAGGAGATTACCAAGCAGGAACCGGAAAAAAGTCTTATTGCTCCCCTCAAAAGGAAAGCTGGCCGAAATGTAAAGGGCCGTATTACGGTAAGACACCGGGGTGGCGGTCATAAACGCCAGTACCGTATAGTTGATTTCAGGAGGGTTAAAGATAATGTTCCGGCTCGGGTAGCAGCGATAGAATACGATCCCAACCGCTCTGCCCATATAGCTTTGCTGCATTATTTTGACGGGCACAAGGCTTATATCATAGCGCCCCATAACTTGAGGGTGGGAGATGTAATAGAATCAGGTCCCAATGCTGATATAAAGACAGGTAATACCCTACCATTGAAAGACATACCGGTAGGTTCTCTGATTCACAATATCGAGCTAAGGCCCGGTAAAGGTGCTCAACTGGTACGCTCGGCCGGAGCAGTGGCGCAACTGATGGCCAAAGAAGGAGCCTATGCACATGTGCGCTTGCCTTCCGGAGAAGTAAGGCTTATTCATGTAAATTGCCGGGCTACCATTGGTCAAGTAGGGAATCTGGAGCATGAGAATATGACCCTGGGTAAAGCCGGTCGCAGTCGCTGGTTGGGTATCAGACCCGGCGTAAGAGGATCGGTAATGAATCCGACTGATCACCCTCATGGTGGCGGAGAAGGCCGTGCTCCCATCGGCAGGAAGTATCCAGTCTCCCCCTGGGGTAAGATTGCCATAGGTGGTAAGACCCGCAGGAAAAAGCCATCGGACAATATGATTGTCAGAAAGCGCAAGCCCTAGGGATCAGGTTAAAGCTTAGAAAAGCAGATATTGGGTTAACGCCCGCTTAAGGGAAATCTCTAGCAAAATAAAGGAGGTCTTTAGATGGGCAGGTCACTGAAAAAAGGACCTTATTGTGAAGACAAATTGCTAAAAAAAATAGAATTAATGAATCAATCAGGCCAGAAAAAAGTAATCAAAACCTGGTCCCGGCGTTCTACTATAATGCCGGAAATGATCGGGCACACCCTGGCGGTACATGATGGGCGCAAGCATATACCAGTCTATGTAACCGAAGACATGGTAGGCATGAAACTGGGTGAGTTTGCCCCCACCCGTACTTACCGGGGCCATGCCGGCAAATCTGAAAAATCCAGCAGAGCGCGGTAGGAAGGAGGATGGAAAATGGAAGCCAGAGCTATTGCTCGTTATATTCGCGTATCTCCTTTTAAAGCCCGGCAGGTAGCGGATCTGGTTAGAGGCAAGGATACTGAAGAAGCCATGGCGATTTTGAGGTATACCAATAAGAAATCGGCTCCCCTGATAAGGAAAGTACTGCAGTCTGCTATCGCCAATGCTGAACACAATTTTGATATGGATTCCAATGCCCTGGTTGTTTCCCAGATATTCATTGATGAAGGCCCCATCGTAAAACGAATGCGGCCCCGGGCATATGGCCGTGCAGATGTCAGGCGCCATAGAACCAGCCACATTACCGTGGTGCTAAGGGAAAGGGAGGTAAAATAGTGGGTCAAAAGGTTCATCCGAAAGGGTTCAGAATTGGTATTATCAGGGATTGGGATTCCAACTGGTATGCTGATCGGGATTATAGCGAACTATTACATGAAGACGTTAAGCTCAGAAAATTCATAAAGGATCGTTTTTATGCCGCTGGTATTTCCAAAGTGGAAATACAGCGTACAGGTAACCGGATAAGAGTAACCATCCATACCGCCAAGCCTGGGATTATTATCGGCCGTGGTGGTATCGAGGTAGAGAGACTCAAGGTCAATCTGGCTGAGATGACCAAAAAGAATGTCAATATCAATATTCAGGAAATCAGAAGGCCGGAAATGGATGCACAGATTGTAGCTGAAAATGTAGCCCAGCAGCTGGAAAAAAGGATATCATTTCGGCGAGCTATGAAGCAGACCGTGGGGCGTACCATGCGCTCGGGCGGAATTGGCATCAAGATAGCAATTTCCGGAAGACTGGGTGGAGCAGAAATAGCCCGGACGGAATGGTATGCTGAAGGCAAAGTACCCCTGCATACCCTGCGAGCAGATATTGATTATGGTTTTGCCGAGGCCAATACCACCTACGGAAAAATAGGTATCAAGGTTTGGATCAACCGGGGTGAGATTTTACCCGAGGCCAAGCAAAGACCCAAAGAGCCCAAACAGAAAGAAATGGAGGAGGCAGGTAGATAATGCTTACCCCAAAAAGAGTAAAACATAGAAAACAACATCGTCCCAGTCTTGCTGGAAAGGCCAACAAGGGCAATACCATTACTTACGGGGATTATGGCCTGCAGGCTCTGGAACCGGCGTGGATAACCAACCGGCAGATTGAAGCGGCCAGAATAGCCATTAACCGTTATGTCAAGAGAGGCGGCAAGCTGTGGATTAAAATATTTCCTGATCGGCCTTTAACCGTAAAACCTGCTGAGACCAGGATGGGAAAAGGCAAGGGTTCTCCCGAGCATTGGGTGGCAGTGGTTAAGCCCGGACGGGTTATGTTTGAGCTATCCGGGGTTAGTGAAGAAGTAGCACGCGAAGCCATGAGGCTTGCTGCACACAAGCTTCCAGTCAAATGTAAATTCCTAAAAAGAGAAGAAATGGGTGGTGAGGTTAGTGAAAGCTGAAAAGATTAGGGAGCTAACCGATGATGAGTTAAACCAGAAATTATCCGGTTATAAGGAAGAATTATTCAACCTCAGGTTTCAACTGGCTACCGGACAACTGGATAACCATAAGAGAATCAAGGCAGTAAAAAAGGATATTGCCCGCTGCAAAACTATTTTAAGGCAAAGAGAAATTGCTGCAGGCAGGTAATCGGAAGAAAGGAGGTTTTAAAGGGTGACTGAGAACCGCGCTAACCGGAAAATCAGAATAGGCACCGTAAGCAGTGACAAGATGGATAAGACTATAACAGTAAGCGTGGAAACCGTAAAACAGCATCCTCTTTATAAAAAGACAATTAAAACCAGCAAGAAGTACAAAGCACATGACGAGAACAATGAGGCCAAAACCGGGGATATTGTTAAAATTATGGAAACCCGCCCCTTAAGTAAAGACAAAAGATGGAGACTAGTGGAAATAGTTCAGAAAGCCAAGACTTTGCAGTAAGTCTGGTTTTCGGCAGGGAGGTTTAAGCTGTGATTCAACAGGAAACGATGCTTCAAGTTGGCGATAATACCGGGGCGAAAAAAGTGCTTTGTGTAAAGGTTTTAGGTGGATCTACCCGCAGATATGCCAGTGTAGGCGATATTATTGTGGCTTCAGTTAAAGAAGCATCACCAGGCGGAGTGGTTAAGAAAGGTGATTTGGTTAAAGCAGTAGTAGTACGTACCAAGAAAGAAATTAGAAGGGCGGATGGATCCTATATTGCCTTTTCGGAGAATGCTGCTGTTATCATAGATGACAACAATAATCCCAAAGGCACCCGTATTTTTGGACCGGTGGCCCGGGAACTACGGGAAAAGAACTTTATGAAAATCATATCCCTGGCGCCAGAAGTACTTTAGGCTTGGGAGGTGTAGTAGATGCGAATTAAAAAAGGTGACAGCGTTCTGGTCACAACCGGCAAAGACGCTGGCAAGAAGGGCAAAGTACTGCGGGTAATACCCGACAAGAACCGGGTGGTAATTGAAGGAGTGAATCGGGTAAAGAAACACCAAAAACCCAGTCGTTCTCTTCCCCAGGGTGGTATCTTGAAAATTGAAACACCCCTAAATGCCAGTAATGTAATGCTGGTATGCAGCCGGTGCAACAAGCCCACCCGGATAGCCCATAAAATAATGGAAAATGGCGAAAAAGTAAGAATTTGCAAGCAATGCGGAGAAGCCTTAGATTAAAACTCCAGAAGGGAGGCCAGCACTTTAATGGCCAGGTTATATGAAACATATAAAAAAGACATAGTGCCAAAGATGATGGAGAAATTCCAGTATGATAATATTATGCAGGTTCCCAAAGTAGAACGGGTGGTAGTAAATATAGGAGTGGGAGAGGCCATTCAGAATCCCAAGGCTCTTGATGGAGCTGTAAACGATCTAAGCATTATATCCGGTCAAAAGCCGGTTATAACCAGAGCGCGTAAATCCATTGCCGGATTTAAATTAAGGGAAGGTATGGCCATCGGCTGTAAAGTCACCCTGCGGGGGGAGAGAATGTATGACTTTTTGGATCGCCTGATCAATCTGGCCCTTCCCCGGGTTCGTGACTTCAGGGGAGTATCCCCGCAGGCTTTTGATGGAAGAGGTAATTATTCCCTGGGGATAAAGGAACAAACCATCTTTCCGGAAATAGATTACGACAAAATTGATAAAATCAGGGGTTTGGAGGTAGTAGTGGTTACCACCGCCAAGACTGATGAAGAAGCCAGGGAATTGTTAAAAAGTATGGGAATGCCATTTAGATAGGGGGAATTAGGAGCAATGGCCAAAAAAGCTATGATAGCCAAGCAAAAAAGAATGCCGAAATTTTCTGTTCGTAGCTATAACCGCTGTAAAATTTGCGGAAGACCCCGGGCTTATATGCGGAAATTCGGTATGTGCCGGATTTGCTTCAGAACGATGGCCCATAAGGGAGAAATCCCCGGCGTTACAAAATCTAGCTGGTAGACGCTTTTATGTAAAGGAGGTATACACCATGGTCATGACTGATCCCGTAGCCGATTTCCTAACCCGGATTAGAAACGGCAACATGGTCATGCACGAAACCGTTGAAGTACCCGGTTCCAGAATCAAACTGTCCATAGCCCGGATAATGCAAGAAGAAGGGTACATCAAGGATTATGAATTCGTCGAAGACGGAAAACAGGGGATTATCAGAATATACCTCAAATATGGACCGGATAAAAAGAAGGTAATTACCGGGATAAAGAGGATTAGCAAACCTGGATTGAGGGTATATGTTAAAAAAGATGAAATTCCCAGGGTCTTGGGAGGATTGGGGACTGCTGTGATCTCCACCTCAAAAGGACTTATGACTGATAAAAATGCCCGCAAACAAGGTCTTGGCGGGGAAGTAATCTGTTACATCTGGTAGCTGAAGGAGGGTACGAAAGTGTCAAGAATAGGAAAAAAACCTATCAGCCTACCTGCAGGCGTAGAAGTCTCAATAAAGGACAATGCCATTTCTGTAAAAGGTCCTAAAGGAGTTCTGGAATGGGCGTTGCCCGAGGGTATAACGGTGGTTCAGGAAGGCAATGAACTGGTGGTAAAAAGGCCCAGTGACATTAAGCAACATCGTGCTATGCACGGCCTTTCTCGTGCTTTGATTGCTAATATGGTACAAGGGGTTAGCGCAGGTTTTGAAAAGAAGCTAGAACTGGTAGGTGTCGGCTACCGGGCGCAAATGCAGGGGAAAAAGCTGGTTATAAGTATCGGTTTCTCCCATCCGGTAGAGGTAGAGCCTCCGGAAGGCATCGAATTTGAAGTTCCAGCCGTCACCCGTATTACCGTAAAGGGAATAGACAAACAACTGGTTGGAAATACTGCAGCTCACATCCGAGCCATAAGGAAGCCTGAGCCTTACAAAGGAAAGGGAATTAAATATGAAAACGAAGTAATCAGACGTAAGGCGGGTAAAGCAGGAGGCAAATAAAGCAGGAAAGGAGTGTTTTCGTTGATTAAGAAGCCTGACAAAAAGACACTTCGGCAGGGTAAGCATAAAAGAGTGCGCAGGAAAGTAGCGGGTACCGGTGAGAGACCGCGTTTATGTATATTCAAGAGCCTGCACCATATATATGCGCAGATAATTGACGATGAAAAAGGAGTAACTTTGGTGGCAGCTTCCACCCTGGAAGAAGGCCTTAAAGGACTCGAATCCAAAACCAATATTGCTGCAGCCCAGGAAGTGGGGGCCAACATTGCGGAAAGAGCCAGGGAAAAAGGCATTATCGAGGTGGTTTTTGACCGCAACGGCTATAAATATCATGGTAGTGTAGCGGCCCTGGCCAATGCTGCCAGGGAAAAGGGACTTGTATTTTAGCGATTATTTCCGTAAGTAAGGAGGGAAATGATGATTGATAAAGAACAAGCTGCCCCGGAAATGATAGAAAAAGTTGTAACTATTAGAAGGGTAGCCAAGGTGGTTAAAGGTGGACGCAGGTTTAGTTTCAGCGCCCTGGTAGTAGTGGGCGATGGTGAAGGCAAGGTGGGAACCGGTAAAGGTAAAGCCACGGAAGTTCCGGAAGCTATTCGTAAAGCCATAGAAAATGCCAAGAAGAATATGCTCTCTGTTCCCTTGATTGATGGCAGAACCATTCCGCACGAAATCTTAGGAATTTTCGGCGCGGGGCAGGTTCTGTTGAAACCAGCCTCAGAGGGTACCGGGGTTATCGCCGGCGGACCGGTAAGAGCTGTTTTGGAAGCTGCCGGGATTAAGGACATACTTACCAAATCACTGGGTTCAGATAACGCTACCAATATAGTACATGCTACTATGGAAGGTTTAAGAAGCCTTAAAAGGGTTGAGGATGTTGCCAGGCAGAGGGGCAAGACCATAGATGAGATCATGAACTAGGAGGGATACGACTTGGCCAAGCAGTTGAAGTTGACCTGGACTAAGAGTTTCATCGGCTGCCCTGAAACCCAGAGAGCAACGATTAAGAGTCTAGGATTCAAAAAGTTGCAACAGAGTCTTATTAAAGAGGATTGCCCGCAGATTCGGGGTCAGATAAGTAAAGTACAACACCTGCTTATGGTGGAAGAACTGTGATTAGTTGAGTACAAGGAGGTTCAATTGTGAGACTGGAAGAACTTAAAGCTCCAGCGGGTGCGAATAAGCGCACTAAAAGGGTAGGTCGGGGAACCGGATCCGGCCACGGCAAAACTTCCACCCGGGGCCATAAAGGACAAAAATCCCGTTCCGGCGGTGGAGTGCGCCCTGGTTTTGAAGGCGGACAAATGCCTCTACAGAGACGCCTACCCAAACGCGGTTTCAACAATATTTTCAAGAAGGTATATGCTATTGTCAATGTAGAGGATTTGAATATTTTCCCGGACGGCAGTGAAGTTAACCCGGATACTCTACAGGAAACCGGATTGGTTAAGGCTATCAAAGATGGAGTAAAAATACTCGGGAATGGAGTATTGGAAAAGAGATTGCAAGTTAAAGCTCACAAAATTAGTAAGCAAGCGGAAGAAAAGATCACGGCCAAAGGTGGAAAAGTAGAGGTGATATAATGCTCGATTCGTTTCAACAGGCCTTTAAAGTGGGAGACTTAAGAAAGAAACTTTTGTTTACTTTGTTTATGTTGTTGGTTTTCCGCTTAGGGGCCCACATAGCTGTCCCCGGCATCAACCCCGGGGCCATGGAGAAGCTGTTAAGCGGCCAGCTGTTTGGGTTTTTTGACATAATATCCGGCGGTGCTTTTAAACGCTTTAGTATTTTTGCGATGAGCATCACCCCTTATATCAATGCCACCATAATCATGCAGCTTCTAACAGTAGTTGTGCCCAGACTGGAGGAACTGCAAAAGGAAGGCGAAGAAGGCAGAAAAGTGATAGTCCAGTATACCCGCTATGGAACCGTTGTCCTGGGATTTATCCAGGCTATGGGGATGTCCATAGCCCTGGGTAGAAGCGGAGCCTTGGTTAACACAGGTTTTCTTTCCTACCTTATTATTGCCATTTCCCTGACCGCCGGTACCGCTCTTTTAATGTGGATAGGGGAGACGATTACTGAAAAGGGAATAGGGAACGGAATTTCTTTAATTATTTTTGCCGGAATTGTATCCCGCCTACCAGGACAAATAGCCGGAGTGGGACAGGAATTGGCCGGCGGAATAATCGGTTATTTAAATATTATTCTCTTTATTGTACTGGCACTGGCGATAATTGCTTCTATTATTGCGGTAAATGAAGGACAGAGAAGATTACCGGTTCAATATGCCAAACGGGTGGTAGGGCGTAAAGTCTATGGAGGACAGAGTACCTTTTTACCTCTCCGGGTAAATGCCGGCGGAGTTATCCCTATTATTTTTGCTATGTCTTTGATGATGTTTCCAGCTACCATAGGTTCCTGGATGGATCCGGCTTCGGGGTTGAATCGTTTTCTTCAAGAATACTTTAGTTTTAGCAGTGTTGCGTACAATATAGTCTATGCCGCTTTGATTGTCTTTTTTACCTATTTTTATGTTGCCATCATCTTTAATCCCATGGATGTGGCCGATAATATTAAAAAGTATGGCGGATTCATCCCTGGTATAAGGCCGGGACGCCCTACTGCCGAGTATATTGATCGGGTTTTATCCCGCTTGACCCTGGCGGGTGGAGTATTTCTTGCATTGATTGCTATTATGCCTAACTTTATAATTGGCTTGACCGGAATTACCAGTCTCTGGTTTGGCGGTACGGCCTTGCTGATTGTGGTTGGTGTTGCTCTGGATACCATGAAGCAGATTGAGTCCCACTTGCTGCTCCGTAGTTACGAGGGTTTTGTAAAATAGGAGATGAAGAGATGAATATCATACTGATGGGTCCTCCTGGTGCCGGTAAAGGCACCCAGGCAGAATTACTAAAAGCTCGCTTTCCCATCCCCCATATTTCCACCGGGGATATTTTCCGGGATGCGGTAAACCAGGGGAGCGAACTGGGCCAGGAGGCTCAGAAATACATGAGCAGCGGGCAACTGGTGCCGGATGAGATTACTACCGCTATAGTTAAAGAAAGAATAACTCAGGCTGACTGTGATTCGGGTTTTCTACTGGATGGATTTCCCCGCACCACGGATCAGGCCCAGGCTCTGGATCAGTCCCTGGCAGAATTGGGCAAAAAAGTAGACCTGGCTATTAATATTGATGTGCCTACGCAACTCCTGATTGAGCGGCTATCAGGGAGAATCAGTTGCCGGGAATGCAAACGGGTATATAATCTTAACTTTAATCCCCCGCGAGAGCAAGGAAAGTGTGATAGTTGCGGGGGTGAGCTGGTTCAGCGTAATGACGACCGGGGAGAAACCGTGGTCAAACGTCTGGAAGTCTATAACCAGCAGACTCGCCCCCTGCTGCAATATTATGAAGCCCAGGGAGTGCTCTTCAATATTGAAGGAAGCCGTGGTAGCGGCCAGGTTTTCGCCGATATTCAAGAAAAGCTGGAGAGCCTGTAAATGATTTGTTTAAAAACTCGGGATGAGATAGTAAAGATGAGGAGAGCAGGGAATCTGGTTGCTCGAGTATTAAAAATGCTGGAGAATAAAGTTCAACCAGGTATTACTACCAGGGAGCTAAACGCCCTGGCAGAGGAAGAATGCAGGAAAAATAGCGCCATACCAGTATTCAAGAATTATCCTCACCCCAGAGGAGGGAGAGCGTTTCCTGGTGTTATCTGTACTTCACTTAACGAGGAGGTTGTTCATGGTATCCCCGGCTCCCGGCTTCTTAAAGAAGGGGATATCATAAGCATTGATTTTGGTGTTATACTGAACGGATTTGCTGGTGATGCGGCCATTACGGTTCCAGTGGGCCAGGTTGATCCAAGGGTAAGGAAATTGATTTTAACTACCGAAGAATCTCTCATGAAGGGCATAGAGCAGGCCTGGGCAGGTAGAAGATTAGGTGTGGTATCCCGGGCAATCCAGGAACATGCGGAGAAAAACTGCTTTTCAGTGGTGAGGGATTTTGTCGGGCATGGTATAGGTCGGGATATGCATGAACAACCTCCTGTACCCAATTATGGAAAACGTGATCGAGGACCGGTCTTAAAGGAAGGAATGACAATTGCCATTGAACCAATGCTTAATATGGGTAGTTACCAGGTATATACCAGGTCTGATGAGTGGACGGTGGTAACCCGTGACGGGAGCTGGTCGGCGCACTTTGAGCATAGCATTGCCATTACTACCGGGGAACCGGAGATCCTTACCTTAAGGTAACGGGGGTGATCGGTCATTTATGATGATGATTTAGGGAAAGTAGTTTATTCCAAATCAGGTCGTGATAAAGGCAGGATGTTCGTAGTTGTAAAGCTGGTAAACGAGCGATTTGTATTAGTAGCTGATGGAGAACAACGCAAAATTGAAAACCCTAAGCTTAAAAATATTAAACACCTGCAATGGACCAGGATCAAGGCGGAAGAAGTTGAAAGCTACCTGGCGAGAGGCGAAATTCCTGGGAACCATATCATTAGAAAAAACTTGAAGCGAATACGGGAAAGAGGGGAAGGAGGTCTGGTTGATGGCTAAAGAAGATGTCATTGAAGTTGAGGGGACGGTGGTGGAACCGTTACCCAATACCATGTTTAAAGTCGAACTGGATAATGGCCACAAAGTCCTCGCCCACATATCTGGAAAGATGCGCATGAATTTCGTTAGGATATTACCCGGAGATCGGGTGATGGTAGAATTGTCGCCTTATGATTTAAACCGGGGAAGAATCATATATCGTTTCAAATAAGAAACTTGGCAAGGGCTAAGAGGAGGTAATTGTTTTGAAGGTAAAACCGTCAGTAAAGCCTATCTGTGAAAAATGTAAGATTATCAAACGCAAGGGAAAAGTCATGGTTATCTGTGAAAACCCCAAGCATAAACAAGTTCAGGGTTAATAAACAGGAGGTGAGCGAATTTGGCAAGAATAGCAGGTGTAGATCTACCCCGGGATAAGAGAATAGAAGTATCCCTTACCTATATATTCGGGATAGGAAGGTCTTCTTCCCGGAAAATACTGACGGACGCAGGTATAAATCCTGATACCAGAGTAAAAGATTTAACCGAGGAAGAAGTATCCAAATTAAGAGAAATTATCGAAAAGGAATACCATGTTGAAGGTGACCTGCGCCGGCAGGTAAATATGGATATCAAAAGGCTGATGGATTTGGGCTGCTACCGGGGAATCCGTCATCGTCGCGGTTTACCGGTAAGAGGACAGAATACCAAGACCAATGCCCGTACCCGCAAGGGACCCAAGCGTACCGCCGGCGGGAAGAAAAAATAAAGCACAAAGGGGGAAGAATCAGTGGCACGCAGGACTACTACGAGAGTCAAGAGACGGGAAAAGAAGAATATCGAACATGGTATAGCACATATAAAATCGACTTTTAACAATACCATTATTTCAATTACTGACCGACATGGTAATGCCATATCCTGGTCCAGTGCTGGAACCATTGGCTTCAAGGGGTCAAGGAAAAGTACGCCTTTTGCGGCCCAGCAGGCAGCGGAGAATGCGGCCAAGGCAGCTATGGAACATGGCCTGAAAGAGGTAGAGTGCTATGTCAAGGGACCTGGAGCAGGGCGTGAAGCGGCTATTCGTTCACTGCAGGCCGCCGGCCTAGAGGTAAGTGTTATTAAAGATGTTACTCCTATTCCTCATAACGGGTGTAGACCGCCCAAGAGAAGAAGAGTTTAAGGAGGTAATAGTTTAAGTGGGAAGATATACTGATTCAGTCTGCCGCCAGTGCCGCCGGGAAGGGGAAAAGCTGTTTCTCAAAGGCGACCGCTGCTATTCGGAAAAATGCTCGGTTAGCAGAAGAGCTTATCCGCCAGGCGCTCACGGGCAGGGACGCCGGCAAAAGCCCAGTGAATATGGGATTCAATTACGCGAAAAGCAAAAAACCCGCAGGATATACGGGATTCAGGAAAAGCAGTTCCGCAACTATTTTCGGAAGGCTGATCGCAAACAGGGGATAACCGGAGATAATTTGCTGGTGCTTTTAGAAAGACGTCTGGATAATGTAGTCTACCGATTGGGTTTTGCCTCCTCTCGGAAAGAGGCCCGGCAACTGGTTAATCATGGTCACTTTTTTATTAACGGACACAAAGCCAACATCCCTTCAATGCTGGTTAGGGTAGGGGACATTATAGAAGTTCGCCAATCCAGCAGAGAATCAAACAAATTCCAAGAAATGAAGGAACAAGCTGCCTATAAGACCCCACCCGAGTGGCTGAGTGTAGATGCGGAGAAAATGACCGGTACAGTTCTGGCCTATCCAAGGAGAGAGCAGATTGATACACTGGTAAATGAGCAGCTTATTGTCGAACTTTATTCCAGATAAAACACCTCTAAGCCAGTACTCAGGTTTAATTAAAAGGTCGAGGCTGGTTGGATGGCCAGGTATCAGCTTAAACTGGCCTGGTGCCGCCCAAAAAAAGGAGGGGATATATAAATGCTGGAGATGGAAAAACCACGTATAGATTGTGTGGAAAAGAATTCTAGCAGCAATTATGGAAGATTTGTTATCGAACCCCTGGAAAGAGGATATGGTACTACTCTAGGGAATTCACTACGCCGAGTCCTGCTTTCTTCTTTGCCGGGAGCTGCAGTTACATCCATAAAAATTGATGGAGTACTTCATGAGTTTTCCACCATACCCGGTGTATTGGAAGATACTACCGAGATTATTCTTAACATCAAAAAACTGGTCTTAAGTTATACCGGCAGCGAGCGTAAAATTATTCGTTTGGAACAGCAGGGACCAAAGGAAGTAAAGGCTTCCGATATTACACCTGATGCTGAAGTTGAGATACTGAATCCGGATTTGCATCTGGCCAGTCTGGATGAAGACGGAAAAGTAGAAATCGAAATGACGGTGGAGCGGGGTCGGGGTTATGTAAGTTCTGATCAGCAGCCACAGAAAAATGATGATATTGTGGGCTTGATTCCCATAGATTCCATATTTACACCAGTGAGCCGGGTCAATTATACGGTAGAGAACGCCCGGGTGGGAAAAAGGACGGACTATGATCGTCTGAACCTGGAAGTATGGACCAATGGCAGTATAAGCCCGGAGGAAGCTATCAGCCTTTCTGCACAAATTTTAATTGAATACTTAAAACTCTTCACGGAAATAGATGATACCTATGCCGAGGTAGAAATCCTGGTGGAAAAGGAAGAGGAAAAGAAAGACAAGATTCTGGAGATGTCCATAGAGGAACTGGAGCTTTCAGTAAGAGCATCCAACGGCCTAAAAAGAGCCAGTATTAATACGGTGGGAGATTTGATTGCCAAAAACCGTGAGGAAATGAGCAAGATAAGAAATCTGGGCCAAAAATCACTGGAGGAAATTGAAAGAAAGCTTAAGGAATTAAACCTGTCGTTTAGGAAGTCAGAAGATTAGAAAGGAGGGGCCCCCGTGAGTTATCGCAGGTTAGGGCTCAGGAGTGATCATAGAAGGTCGGTACTAAGGAACTCGGTGACCTCTCTGCTGAAAGAAGAAAAAATCAGCACTACTGAAACCAGGGCCAAGGAAATAAAGAGGCTGACGGAAAAAATGATTACCCTGGGCAAAAGAGGAGATTTACATGCCCGCAGGCAGGCTGCTGCCTATATTATGAGCGATGAGGTCGTACAGAAACTTTTCAGCGATATTGCCGCTCGTTATGAGGAGCGGAATGGTGGCTATACCCGGCTGGTAAAAACCGGTTATCGCAAGGGTGATGGTGCACCTATGGTTATGATTGAACTGGTAGAATAAAGTCGTCAGGAGACGGAAGACCACTTTTCATCAGTGGTTGTGGCCCCCGGCCATGAGGGGCTAGTACGAAAATAAACTCTTTGACGATGAAGGACGCTGACCCTTCGGGCGCAGATTGACGCTGATAGATATAGGAAAAATATCTGTGTAAATCATATTGAATCTGCGTAAATCTGCGTCAAAAGAATACTGGAATCACTATACCTTATTTTCATCATTGGTTGTGGCCCTCGGCCATGAGGAGTAAGCATGATAAGTATTAGGGATTTGACCTATTTCTATCCGGAAGAAGATCTTCCGGCTTTAAAAAACATAAGCCTGGATATTCGAGAGAATGAATTCCTGGTAATACTGGGAAGGAATGGCTCCGGCAAATCAACTCTGGCCCGTTTGTTAAACGGGCTTTTGCTTCCCAGTCAGGGAAAAGTGGAAGTAGATGGCTGGAATACCGCTGATGCTAACCAGATTCAGCTTATCCGGCAAAGAGTGGGTTTGCTCTTCTCCAACCCGGATAACCAGTTGATTTCCAACCAGGTGGAGGAGGATGTAGCTTTCGGTCCGGAAAATTTAGGTCTTAATACTGCTGAGATTCGGCGTAGAGTAAATGATTCACTGCGACTGGTCTCTATGGAATCCTATAAAAACTCAGCTCCCGCTTTCTTGTCCGGAGGCCAGAAACAAAAAATAGCCATTGCCGGGGTGATGGCTATGAAGCCGCGCTACCTGGTCTTGGATGAGGCATTGTCCATGATTGACCCCCGGGGAAAGCGGGAAATAATGGAGAGTATACGCAGCCTGCATAAAACTGAGGGAGTAGTAGTGATTATGATTACCCATGACCTGGAGGAAGCGAGAGAAGCAGACCGGGTGGTGGTGTTGGAAGAGGGAGAAGTAAAAACAATCTCTACTCCCGAAGAATTATTCCCCTCGCGTGCTTCATTGTTAGCCCTGGGCCTGGCCCCCCTGGAAATAAGCCATATTATTGCGGAAATCAACCGCCAGGGGATTTTACTAAGTACTGATATTCTGGATATAGATAAGCTGGTTGAGGAAATATGTCACTTCGTCTAGAGAACATCTCCTTTACTTATCAGCCAGGGACACCTTTTGAAAAAACTGCTTTGAGCGGGGTAAGCCTGATCATAAATGACGGTGATTTCGTAGGTATTACCGGCGAAAGCGGTTCCGGAAAATCCACCCTCTTGCAGGTTTTAAGCGGTTTACTATTCCCTTTTGCAGGTAAACTCTGCTTGAATACTGAAGTCATCAATCCGGGTCAGAAGAAGTCGCTTAATCGGCTGCGTCGGAGAGTGGGACTGGTATTCCAGTTTCCGGAGGAGCAAATCTTCGAGCTCCAGGTATATGATGAAGTAGCTTTTGGCCCGCGCAACCTGGGTCTCTCCCGGAGTAAAGTGGATGAGCGGGTACAGGAAGCCATGAATCACATGGGACTGGGCTTTGAAAAATACAGCTTACGCCATTGTCATAGCTTGAGCGGCGGTGAGAAGCGCCGCCTGGCCATTGCGGCGATTTTGGCCATGCAACCGCAAATCCTTCTTCTGGATGAGCCTGCTGCCGGACTGGACTATGAAGGACGGCAGGTTTTGTTGCAGCGCTTGGACTATCTAAACCGGGAAAAGGGTATCAGCATAGTTATGGTATCACATCATTATCAGCAGTTGCTGGCCTCTTGCTCTAGAATACTACTTTTGGATAAAGGACGGCTCATTCTGGATGGCATATCTTCTTCCTGGTTGGAATACTTGGATTTCCTGATGCAGCAGGGGTGGGAACTGACTGCCTCCCAGGAGTTGGTATATCTCTTGACGCAAAAAGGATGGGAGTTTACTTCTTCTCCTCGCAGCCCCGAAGAAACGGCCCGGGCAGTGGTAGACTTCATTCGCCGCTCCCGCCAGGATGGATAGGGAGGAAAGATGAATACAAGCCTGATTCTGGGCCAGTATATACCGGAAAAGTCCATAATTCATGAGCTGGATCCACGCAGCAAAATCATCGGAACCGCGCTGCTTAGCCTGGCTATTTTTTTAAGCGCTTTTCCGGAAGAGCAGCTGCTCCTACTATTCCTGGTAATGATTATTATTTTGACCAGCAAGATAAGCATGCACATCCATTACCTGGCCTTGAAGCCGTTTTTTTTGATCCTTGCCCTGGCCCTTTTAATTCAGATGATTATGACTCCCGGTCGGAATCTCATTGAATTCTATTTCATCAAAATCACGGTGGAAGGATTACGGGCTGCGGAATCATTGGGCTTGCGTTTGCTTACTCTACTTATTCTGGCCAATTTGCTTAGCCTGACTACTACTCCCATGGCTTTCACCGCTGCTTTGGAAAGAATGTTTAGACCATTAGCAAAATTGGGGTTTCCGGTGCATGAACTGGTAATGGTAATGAATATCAGCTTGCGTTTTATCCCCTTGCTCCTGGAGGAGGCGGAGCGCATCCGGAAGGCCCAGTTGGGGAGGGGTGCTGATTTCCGCCAGGGAAAGATGCTGGGGAGAATAAGAAGACTGGGGGCAGTTATTATTCCAGTTTTTAGACTCTCCATTTACCGGGCGGAGATGATAGCAATTGCTATGGAATCGAGAGGCTACCGTGGGGCTGAGGGAAGAACCCGGCTTAATGAATTGAGGATGAAAGCATTTGATTATGTTTATATAGTTTTAAGCCTGGGGATCTGTCTGCTGGTGACTATGACATTATGACAGGAGGACGGGGTTGATGACACACTTGTCAGCGAGTGTGTCAACAACCCCGTCCCCCTGTCAACTCAGGCTAAATAATAGGGAGAAAAGCAATGAGCAGGATTAAACTGTTGTTGGAGTATGATGGCAGCAATTATCACGGATTCCAGCTGCAAAAAAACGCCAATACGGTACAGGCGGAATTGGAAAAGGCCATTTACCGACTGAGCGGGGAACGGGCCACTATAGTTTGCGCAGGGCGAACCGATGCGGGAGTTCATGCTTGGGGTCAGGTAGTAGCTTTTGATAGTTGCTCCACTATTCCCGGTGATAGGTGGGCTTATGCTTTAAACAGCCAGCTGCCGGAGGATATTCAGGTCTTGGAAAGTCAGGAGACAAGAGCCGAGTTCAATCCTCGTTTTGATGCGCTAAAAAAGTGCTATGGTTATCTCATCTATCGCCAGAAGAAAAAGGCTACTTTTTATCGTCATTATGCTCTCTGCAACACAGAACCGCTTAAGCTGGAAGCTATGCAGGAAGCGGCTGAGATACTCAAGGGAAGACAAAACTTCAGGTCCTTTTGTGCCAGCGGTTCCTCGGCCCGAACCTTCGAAAGGGAGATATTTCACTGCCGTTTAAGTGAGAAGGGCCCTTGCCTGCTTTTACATATCGCAGCAGATGGTTTTTTATACAATATGGTAAGAATAATTACTGGTACCCTTTTGGAAGTAGGAAAGGGAAAGTATCCTCCCCAACACTTGAGAGAGATAATTGCCTCCCAGGATAGAACCCGAGCTGGTCCAACGGCCCCACCCCAGGGACTATACTTGCTGCAGGTGTTTTACCCGGAAGACAGCAAATAAGTCCGCAAAAGGATGTTTTCGAAGAAAAAGCGCATTTTACTTGACAGGGGCAGTAAAATTTAGCTAATATTAAAAGGCAGTCTTTTATTTCTGTATCTGGCTTCTGCCCCGTTGACGGATACGGAGTAAAAGAGCATTCAACCTGGAGTTATTGCATTTACAGGAGGGAAAGACTTGAAAACCTATGTAGCAAAACCAGCGGAAGTAGACCGTAAATGGTATGTGATAGATGCGAGCGATAAGACGCTGGGCAGGCTATCTTCGGAAGTTGCCTCCATATTAAGAGGCAAGCATAAGCCTATCTTTACCCCGCATGTTGATACGGGAGACTTTGTTATTGTAATAAATGCTGCCAAGATAAAGCTCACCGGAGATAAGCTCAACCAGAAAAAATTCCGCCACCATACCGGTTATCCCGGTGGCTTGAGAGAGATGGACTACAGGACTTTGCTGCAGAAAAGACCCGAAAAGGCTATAGAAGCAGCAGTACAAGGTATGCTTCCACATAATCGCCTGGGCCGGAGCATGATTAAAAAGCTCAAGGTTTACAGTGGCAGCGAGCACCCGCATCAGGCGCAGAAACCAGAACTAAGAGAGCTTAAAGGGTAAGGAGGATCAAGATGGCAAAGGTTCAATACTGGGGAACAGGCAGAAGAAAAGAAGCCGTGGCCCGGGTAAGATTGGTACCGGGTGAAGGTAATATTATAATAAATAACCGGAGTTTTGAAGATTTCTTTCCAAACCAGACCAGCCGTTTAATCGTCCAACAGCCGTTGGTTTTAACCGCCATGCAGGGGCGATTTGATATTATATGCCGGGTAAATGGAGGCGGAGTATCGGGACAGGCTGGGGCCATTCAACTGGGCATTGCCCGGGCTTTGCTTAAAGCTAATCCGGATATAAAGGCTATGCTGAGGAGATCCGGATTTCTTACTCGTGACCCGCGTATGAAAGAAAGGAAGAAGTATGGTTTGCACAAGGCCAGAAAGGCCCCTCAGTACTCCAAACGATAAAATACTGCAAAACAAAACCTCCCCTGTTAGGGGAGGTTTTTAAATTCTATTATAAAGGTTTTCCGCCTTTCCACTCTCCGGCGAAAGCTGGTTTTCCGTCTTCGTAATAGGAGGTTCCCAAGCCTTCTCGTTTCCCTTCTTTCCATTCACCTTCATACCAGAGATTCAAATTGGCATAGTAAAGTTTACCCTGACCGTGAGGTTGAGCATCTTTCCATTCACCTTCATAGATTCTGCCGTCACGGTAAAAGGCTCTGCCATATCCTTCCGGTTTGCCATCTTTCATATCACCATCATAAGCTACGGTAAAACCACTTTGCTCAAGAATGTCCCGGAACAACTTTCCTTTGTAATGTTTCATCCCTTCCATAAATGATCCCCTCCCTCTTATTATGGTAATTTGACGGATAAATTTGTTTTATTTATTATACGCTATTCCTGCTTTTTACGAAAGCACCAAATAAGCCCTGCTGGCCTGAATCCGGATTTATAAAATCAAGCTTCCCGACATATATAAGAAATAAGGGAGAGCGGAAAAGGGGGAGAGAAGATGTACATAAGGAAACCATACTTTTTTGCGGAAAAAAAGACCGGCATATTACTGCCTATGTTTCTCTTCATAATTCTTTCTTATGGGGTGGTAGCCAATGAATATCAACCTGCCGAGCCAGTATTGTCCTACAGCCTGGCCAACCAGCTTATTGTAATTGATCCTGGGCATGGGGGTTTTGACCCGGGGGCCTGGCGGGGCGAATTAATGGAAAAGAATATTACTCTGCCCATAAGTAAAAAGCTGCAACAGCATTTAAGTCAGGCTGGGGCTATAGTTGTTATGTTACGAGAAGAGGATAAAGATCTGGCGGGAGAACAATTCAAAGGCAGCCTGAAAGAGCGCAAGCGCCAGGATCTTAAGGCTCGGGTCGATGAAGCTAACCGGCTCAAGGCCGACCTATATATCAGCATTCACACTAATGCTGATCCCTCACCCCGCTGGTACGGGGCCCAGACTTTTTATAATGCGCATAGTGAAGAGAGCAAAATAATGGCAGAGTGCGTTCAGGACGAATTGACCCGGATTTTGGGTAATACTAAGCGTAAAGCCAAGCCTGGCAGCTATTATATTATTGATAAGACCGAAATGCCGGCGGTAATTGTGGAGGTGGGTTTTTTGTCCCATCCGGCTGAGGCTAAGCTTCTAAATGACCCGGCTTATCAAAACAAGGTGGCCTATGCTGTGTTTTCCGGTATAGTGAATTATCAGGCCAGTCAAATGGAGCCGGTGGATAAATCTGATAAAAAGATAGTCACTGGTTCAGATATAGCAAAATAGTTGGAAAGGATAAGGGTTCTGCTATACTTAAATAAAGAGCAAGGTTGAATCGAGGAGGTATTCTTATGATTGGCTATGTAGCCCTCTCCCCTCATCCCCCTTTGATAATACCAGCTATTGGTGGAAACAGCCTGGAGGATGTTAAGGCAACTGTAAGCGGAATGAAGGAGATGGCCCGGGAATTGGTGGACAGCAAGCCGGATTCCCTGGTATTTTTAACGCCACACGGCAATGTTTTTGCGGATTGCCTGAGTGCCTTGAGTGAGGAAGAATTACAAGGAGATTTCAGTAATTTTGGGAGCAAACTGGGGACAAGCCGTAGAAATGATAAGGGATTACTGGATGAAATCGAAACCGGGGCCAGGAAAGCCGGTATCAGTTTTATTACTTTGTCAGCTGAAATACTACGGCTCCATCACTTGAACCCACTCCTGGATCATGGAATACTGGTGCCACTCCATTATTTGGAGGAGGCTGGCTTGCCCCAGATTCCGATACTGGCCATAAGTGTAGGCTTCCTATCCCCGTTGGAATTATATACTTTTGGGGTAGTTATCCGGGATGCGGCTTTAGCCCAGGGCAAAAAGCTGGCCGTAGTAGCTTCCGGGGATATGTCCCATCGTTTGAAAAATGAAGGTCCCTATGACTACCACCCGGATGGAGCTGTTTTTGACCAGCAGGTACAGCAAATCCTGCGCTCCGGGGATACTGAAGCCTTAATAAAGATGCCGGAAAAACTGCGGAACAATGCCGGGGAGTGCGGCTATGCTTCCCTGTTAATAGCACTGGGTAGCCTGGATGGCTCAAGGTATGAAAACAAGATATTTAGTTATGAAGGCCCCTTTGGAGTAGGCTACCTTTGTGCTGGTTTACGCCCTGAAGGCTCAGCCCCAAGCCTTTTGGAAAAACTGATCAAAGAGAGGAAAGAAATCATTAATAACCGACGTAAAGAGGAAAGCCCACCGGTTAAATGGGCGCGGATGATCCTGGAAAGTTACATCAGAGAGGGGAAAAGAGCCAAACTGCCTCCGGAAATGGAGGAATTACGCCAGCAAAGAGCCGGAGCTTTTGTATCTCTGAAGAAAAACGGGCAGTTGCGGGGATGTATCGGCACCATTGCTCCATCCTATGGAGACCTGGCCGATGAAATTGCCGGTAATGCCATCAGTGCAGGAACCGCTGACCCACGTTTTTTGCCGGTGGATAAAAATGAATTGGAGGATCTGGTTTATTCTGTGGATATACTGGGTGAGGCTGAAGCTTGCCGGAGAGAAGACCTTAACCCGTACAAATACGGAGTTATTGTCAGCAGTGGCCGCAAGCGGGGATTACTGCTCCCGGATCTGGAAGGGGTGGACAGCGTGGAAGAGCAGTTGTCCATCGCCCTGCAAAAAGCAGGAATTTCACCCGGGGAAAGATACGAAATAGAGCGTTTTGAAGTCAAGAGATACACTTAAAGAAGACGGAAGACTAACTCACTTTTCATCGGTGGTTGTGGCCCCCGCCATGGGGGGTAGTAAGAAAAGTGAGGAGTAAGGGGTGTAAGGTATAGGGGTTGCGGTGTCAAAAGGACCGTCCCCTTGACACCCCCGCGGGTCGATGGAAGAGGGTGATAGTAATGCCGGAAGTTGAGGCATCGTTTTATGAAAAAATGGAGGGAAAAAGGGTGAAGTGCTGGCTTTGTCCCCATCACTGTTTACTGAAGGAGGGGCAGAGTGGCCTATGCCGGGTGCGGGTTAATAAGGAAGGAACACTTTTTACCCTGAACTATGCTGAGCTGGCTTCCCTGGCCCTGGACCCGATAGAAAAAAAACCCCTCTATCATTTCTTCCCCGGCAGTATGATTCTCTCTGCCGGAACCTATGGCTGCAATCTCTTTTGTCCTTATTGCCAGAACTACTCCCTGGCTCATGAAAAACCACCTACCCGGGAAATAACACCTCTGCTTCTGACGGAAATTGCCCGGCAAAGCATAGATGATGGTTCAATTGGATTTGCTTTTACCTATAACGAACCTACTATCTGGTATGAATATGTCAGAGATGCTGCCTATAGCTTAAAGGAAGCAGGGCTGAAAAGCGTACTGGTGACCAACGGCTATATAGAAAGAGCTCCCCTGGAGGAACTCCTGCCGCTGGTGGATGCCATGAATATAGATGTAAAAGCTTTTAATGATGATTTTTACCGGAAACACTGCAAAGGCCGTTTAGAGGCGGTAAAAGCCACGGTGGAAAGAGCGGTGGAGATGACCCATGTAGAAATAACTACTCTCCTTATTCCCGGAGAGAACGATGAGCCTGAAGAGATCAAAGCATTGGCCAGCTGGCTGGCCGGGTTGAACCCGCAGATACCCCTGCACCTTTCTCGTTACCACCCGGCCTTCAAATTCAGCCGGGAAGCCACCCCGGCGGCCACCCTGGAAAGGGCCCGGGAGATAGCCCGGGAGGATTTGGATTTTGTGTATATAGGAAACGTCTTGCAAGAGGAGAATAATACCTTTTGCCAAACTTGCGGTGAACTCATAATCGAGAGAAATATCTACCAGGTAGAGAACCGGGGGCTAAGAGACGGAAAGTGTAAAGCCTGCGGCAGCAACATAGCGTATATAATTATGGTGCCAGGCACTTAAGTTGTTAACTTATTGAGACTGTTGTGAAATAAACTTGTTCTTCGATGCCCCCATTTTCCTTACTGTTTGGTTACTGGTATGAGGGTTGAGAAAATAGACTTTCTGATGCTGAAGGACCTGATTTTTATAATTATCTATTAATTAACCCCACTTCATTTTCATCGGTGGTTGTGGACCTCACCCTGCGGGTGTAACTATTAAGGTTGCACCCTTCGGGTACTCCTAGTGTTCCACCCTGCGGGTGTCACTATTAAGGTTGGGGGTATGGGGTTGGTAAAATAAAAAGTGGGAAGGGCAACGCCCTTCCCACCTATATATGAAAGCCACCGGGTAAACCCAGCAGCTATCAAGCATAAGAAACAAAGCCACCTACTGACAGGATATGAATTAACTGTATCAGGTGTTACATGAAATGGCTTTATTTAATAAAAAGGCTCTTTAGCGGAGTCTTTAAGCATCGGAAGAAACTGTAAAGCAGTTTCAACACACCGCTGCAACGAGGCGGGGGATTAGAACCCGCCGCCTGTTTTGTTCATAGGCGACCGCTTAGCGGGGAGCATATTTCACCTCGTTATATTAATTATGCCAGAATTTGTTTAGCTTTATACGAAAAAGAGGGAGGAAGGATTCATGGAAGAGATAGTATTAAGACCAGTGGGAAAAGTACTTTCGAGTACGGAGGAACCGGAAGATATGCCCCTGGGAGGGCTAGAGGCAGTTATCGAAATATTTCCTGAATATCAGGAAGCATTAAAGGGTATTGAAGAGAATTCCCATATCTGGGTTTTGTCATGGTTTCACAAAGCCCCGCGAGATGTACTGCGGGTAAAGCCAGGCAGGATAAACCCCGAACTGCCTGAATACGGCGTTTTTGCTCTACGGGCTTATACTAGGCCTAATACTATTGGCTTATCCTTGGCCCGCCTGGAAAGAGTAGAAGGCTGTCGCTTGTATCTAAAAGGCCTGGATGCCATTGGTGGAACCCCGGTAATTGATATCAAGCCCTATTTTGAGAATGATACTATATTTTCGCCCCTTACTTCCTATATAAAAGGGAAGAACCGGGAAATGCGACAAGGCATCTTGAGCAAACGAGCTTTGGTCCACCACCAGGAAGAATGCAGCTACCTACATTTGGCGGTTAGAATGGCTATTATAGCGGAAGACTATCTGGGTAAGCTGAATTCTCCTGATCTTTTTGTAAGGGTCAGAGGCCCTTTATGCCTGGCGGATTGTGTACAGGGGATTAGCAGAGCACGTTTGGCCAATCCTTCTCGTTTCAGCTTCCAACAGGCAGACGAGGAGATAGAAAGCGAGTGGAAACGAGGCAACTCCACCTTGTTGCTCAGGCTCAAGCCGGGTGCGGAATTTGAGGGATTAGAATCGAAAGAAGACCAGGAGCTTTTTCATATAGAATACCGGAAATAAACCCTGGCAGCAGAAATTTGCTCTTTTTACGAAAAGATTCTACTGCAGCTCACCTTCGCCGGTGCAACCTTAATAGTGACATCCGAAGGATGCAACATAAGGAGTACCAGCAGGGTGTTGCACCCATGCTTCGCCAATCGCTTTGTATATTTAAGCAAGCCTTATGCAACAAACGGGGTTTTAGCAATAGAGTCACAAAAAAGTATATTACTACAGAAATTTAAATAGGGTTGGTGGGCCCGGCACTCAGAAATGATAATGGTTAATAAACTTGAGAGGTAATGATTGAGTGCCGGGCTGTATATTTATGCAACAATTTATGTATTAAAAAGGTTTTTGCATTGGATCAAATATATTTACTTCTGCCGGATAACGCTTTGCACACCTGCTTATGCAGCTCTTATACAAAATAAGAGTTTTATATAAAAGTAAAAAAAGAATAATATTCATTGCAAATTTATACATCGGAATGTATAATTATGAGCAGTGCTCAAAAAATGACCGGCATACCAGGGAGGTTGTAAAAATTGTTTAGAGTTGGAATAGTGGGTGACGGCTATACGGCGGCTGATTTATTAAGGCTTTTAGCTCATCATGAGCAGGCAGAAGCGGTAAGAATTTTCTCCACAGAAAATATTGGCCGGCGCATAGATGAAGTTTATCCACATTTGATAGGATTTTCCGAATTGATTTGCGAAGAGAGCAATTGGGACCTTTTAAAAGAAGAATGTGATCTGGTATTTCTGGCTTTGCCGCACGGGCTCTCCGTCTCTATTGCTATGGAACTCTTGCCGGCTGGCGTAAAGTGTGTGGACCTGGGGGCGGATTTTCGCTTGAAGGATGCCGGGCTTTATGAGGAATACTACGAATTAACCCACCCAGCACCGGAACTGCTAGAGGAAGCCGTGTATGGATTGCCGGAAATTTACCGGGAAGAAATAAAGCAGGCCAGTTTGATAGCCAACCCGGGCTGTTTTCCCACCGGAGCTATTTTGCCCCTGGTTCCACTGCTGGAGGCCGGGGTGTTAGAGTCCAGTAATCTGGTGATAGATTCTAAAAGTGGAGTATCCGGAGCGGGAAGGAGCCCGAAAGCCAGCAGTCATTTCTGCGAGGTTAATGAAGGAGTAAAGGCCTATGGGGTAGGCACTCACCGGCACGGGCCGGAAATAGCCCAGGAATTGAGCCGGGCCGCTGGTAAAACAGTGGAAATGGTCTTCACCCCGCATCTGATTCCCATGAACCGGGGGATACTAACTACGATATACGCTCGTTTGCGAACTACGGCCGACCCCGGCCTGGTCAGGTTGGTTTTGGAAGAGAAGTACCGGAATGAGAATTTCGTCCGAGTCCTGCCTGCCGGAGTAATGCCCCATACCAAATGGGTTTACGGCAGCAATCTGTTGGATATCGGGATATATGTAGATGAGAAAAGCCGTCATGTCATACTGGTATCAGCTCTGGACAACCTGGTCAAAGGAGCCTCAGGGCAGGCCATTCAGAATATGAATCTTTTATTGGGCCTGGAGGAGAACAACGGTTTGAAACTGGCGGGGATTCATCCCTAAATTAGGGTGTGGGGCAAGGTCTGAGGCGTAATTAGCATAGCAGTACCTGTCCTGACTTCGGCTGATAAGCTTTTTCTTACTGCTCGTATACTTTACAATGACAGCCAACATTTGTTTAGAAAAATAACAAATGTTGGCTCTGCTATAAAACCTCTTTTTGTTACATAGGGTTGCATAAATATGAAAAGCAAGCGTTGGCGAAGGTGAAAGCTGGCGGTCGAAGACCGCCCCTACAACGCCTTGCGGTCGCTATTAAGGTTGTTGCGCCTGATTCGGAACGACACGGGGGTCGTTCCCTACACACCCTTCGGTCGCTTTTAATCTGTAGCTGAGCGGTATATTTATGCAAATGCATATTTATAAATTTTTTGCAGTGGTACATCAATAATAATTATAATTTTTTGGAGGAGAAATTAATGAAGATTATAAACGGTTCTGTCTGTGCCCCCAGGGGTTTTTTAGCCCAGGGGGTAGAAGCGGGAATAAAGAAGATAGATAAAAAAGAAGTCGCCATTATATATTCCACTGAGCCCTGTACTGCTGCCGGAGTTTTTACCAGCAATAAAGTCAGAGCTGCCTGTATTGACTACAATAAGGCTTGTTTGGCTGATAGCACCGCCCGGGCTATAGTGGCTAACAGCGGCAATGCCAATGCCTGCACCGGGGAGCAAGGCATTAAGGATAGCCAGCGGATGGCCGATTTGACCGGGGAACTGCTGGGGATTGAGGGCAGTGATGTATTGGTCGGCTCCACCGGGGTCATTGGGGTTTTTATGCCCATGGAAAAGGTGGAAAAAGGGATCAGGAAAGCCGCTGCAGCCCTTTCCCGCGATGGTGAGCATAATGCGGCTCAGGCCATAATGACTACCGATTTGACCAGCAAGGAGCTGGCCATAGAAATAGAAATAAAGGGAAAGCCGGTTAGAATAGGCGGGATTGCTAAAGGTTCAGGCATGATACACCCCAATATGGCAACAATGCTGGCCTTTATCACAACAGATGCTGCCATAGACAGCAAATGTTTACAGAAAATGGTAAAGGCCGCAGCCGACCGCTCTTTCAACATGATCAGCGTGGACCGGGATACTTCTACCAATGATATGCTGGTAGTTTTGGCCAACGCTTTGGCGGGGAATCCTCTTATTGATGTAGAGGGCTCGGAAGATTACCTGCTCCTGCAGGAAGCACTGGATTTTTTATGTATCAGCCTGGCCAAAATGATTGCCCGGGATGGGGAAGGTGCTACCCGTTTAATTGAAGTGCAGGTGGTTAATGCCGCGGATTATGAAGAGGCCCGGCAGATTGCACGCTCCATCACTGCTTCCAACTTGACCAAAGCGGCCGTTTTCGGCGAGGACGCCAACTGGGGAAGGATACTGGCGGCGGCAGGCTATTCCGGAGCAGATTTCGACCCCGGGCGGGTGGATATATACCTGGGTCAGGAGAAAATGGCGGAGAACGGTATGGGCTTGATCTTTAATGAGGAGCGGGCACGCCAGGAGCTTAAACAGGACCCGGTGCTGATTAAAGTAGATTTAAAGTCGGGGAAAGAGCAGGCTACCGCCTGGGGCTGTGACCTTTCTTACGATTATGTTCGTATAAATGCGGCTTACCGGACTTGAGGTCTTGCACAACCCATATGCACAAAAGTGTTTTGCAGTAACATCATTTATTAGTAGTGCTTGAACAGTGAGATGTAGAAGGGAAAAACCCTGACCCCTCACCCCTTACCCCTCACTTTTCTTATTTAAGTTTTGGGAGGTTAAGATATGATTGTTTCCGCGATGGAGAAGGCCGAAATTCTGGTGGAGGCCCTACCCTACATAAAAGATTTTTACGGGCGCCGGGTGGTAATAAAATACGGCGGCGCCGCCATGACTGATTGCGAGTTGAAACAGAAAGTGATGCAGGATATTGTCCTGATGAAATTCGTCGGTATGCATCCCATTGTAGTACATGGCGGCGGGCCGGAAATCAACCAGATGCTCTCCCGCCTGGGGATACAAAGCGAGTTCGTAAATGGTTTTCGGGTTACCGATGCGGCTACCATGGAGATAGTGGAAATGGTACTGGGGGGTAAGGTGAACAAGGAGATTGTGGCTGGTATCCATGCCAGCGGGGGAAAGGCGGTAGGTATCTCCGGTAAGGATGGCATGCTCATCCAGGCCCATCCTGCTGATGGCAGCGGCAAGATGGGTTTTGTAGGTGAAGTCCAGTATGTAAACCCCGAGCTCATAGAAAAAGTAATAGAAAACGGCTATATTCCAGTAATTGCTCCTATTGGCATAGGAGAGGATCAGCAAAGCTATAACATTAATGCCGACCTGGTGGCGGCCGCCATTGCTGTCAGCATGAAGGCCGACAAGCTGGTGCTCCTGACCGATGTGCCCGGGCTTATGATGAATCCAGCCGACAGCAATAGCCTTATCTCCGTCTTAAAGGTCAGTGAAGTGGAAAACTATGTGCAAGAAGGCATAATAGCCGGGGGAATGGTTCCCAAGGTGCAGTGCTGCGTGGAGGCAGTAACCGGCGGGGTTGGACGCACCCATATTATCGATGGACGAGTACCCCATTCCATATTGCTGGAGATATTTACCGATGAAGGTATTGGAACCATGGTAGTCAACGAGTAGAACAGGAGGATATACATTGAGCAGTCAAGATATTATGGATAAAGGTCAGGAATATGTAATGAATACCTATGGGCGTTTTCCTATTGCGCCGGTAAAGGGAAAGGGCTGTTATCTATGGGATGCCAATGGCAAACAATACCTGGACTTTGTTGGCGGTATAGCGGTTTGCCTTCTGGGCCACTGCCCCGATATTTTGAACCAGACCCTGCGGGAGCAGAGCGAGCAGTTATGGCATGTCTCCAACCTTTATTGGATAAAGCCGCAGGTGGAATTGGCCGAAAAACTGGTGCAGGCTTCAGGGATGGGCAAAGCCTTCTTTTGCAATAGCGGAGCCGAAGCCAATGAGGCCGCCATAAAGCTGGCCCGCAAGTATTTTTATCGTCAAAAAGAGGGAAAAAGAAATACGATTATCGTTTTTAAGAATTCATTTCATGGCCGTACCCTGGCTACCCTGACTGCCACCGGACAGCCCAAGTACCAGGAAGGCTTTGCCCCCCTTCCTCCGGGTTTTGTTTATGCCGAGTTCAACCAACTGGATACGGTGGAAGCCTTGTTGGATGACAGCATTTGTGCCATAATGCTGGAGCCCATTCAGGGAGAGGGAGGAATACAACCGGCTGATTTATCTTTCCTCCGGGGTTTGCGGGAAATCTGCGACCAGGAGGGTATATTGCTGATTTTTGATGAAGTCCAATGCGGGATGGGCCGGAGTGGAAAACTCCTGGCCTACCAGGCTTACGGGGTGCAGCCGGATATCGTAACCCTGGCCAAGGGGCTAGGCGGGGGATTTCCCATTGGGGCCATGCTGGCCAGCGAAAAGGCAGCCAACGGTTTTGCCCCGGGCGACCATGCTTCCACCTTCGGGGGCAACCCCCTGGCTACAGCCCTGGCCTGTAAGGTAGTAGATACCGTGGCCAGCCAGGAATTTCTGGCTCAAGTGGAAAAGATAGCGGAGTATTTTTACCAAGCTTTGCTTTCCATAAGTGACCCTCGCATTACCGCCGTCCGCGGACGGGGTTTAATGCTGGGAATAGAATTCAATACCGAGGTCAGGGAATTGGTGGAGATTTGCATGGAAAAAGGCCTGCTCCTGCTGGGGGCCGGGCCTAAAGTGCTCCGCTTCGTACCCCCGCTGGTGGTAAGCGAAATGGAGATAAATCAGGCCATAGGGATTCTTAAAGGGGCCTTGATGGAATGGAGCGCTTGAAGCAGAGCAGGCATGCATTGAACAGAAAGTGACTATCCGCTTGTCCCCTGAAATGGGGAAATTCTAAATTGATGGGAGTGGGAAGATGTTAAAACTAAATGATAACCTCCGGGGGCGGGATTTTATCAGTATTCACGACTTCAGCCGGGAAGAGATTGCCTACATTCTGGAAGTAGGTGCCGAGTTAAAAAAGATGCAAAAATCCGGTATAGCTCATCACTACCTGGCGGGGAAAACCCTGGCCATGATATTTCAGAAAGCCTCCACCCGTACCCGGGTAGCTTTTGAGGTAGGAATGTATCAGCTGGGCGGGCATGCCCTCTTTTTGAGTCCTCGCGATATTCAGCTGGGACGGGGGGAAACCATAAAAGATACCGCCCAGGTTCTGACCCGGATGGTGGATGGCATTATGATCCGCACTTTTGGGCATGAAGAAGTTTTGGAACTGGCCCAATGGTCCTCTGTTCCCGTAATCAATGGCTTGACCGATTTACTTCATCCCACTCAGGTGATAGGGGATTTGATGACCATAAAAGAACATAAGGGAACCTTGCAGGGCTTGAAATGCGCCTTTATCGGCGATGGCAATAATGTAGCCCATTCCCTGCTTTTCGGCGGCGCCAAAGTCGGTATGGATGTGGCCATTGCTTCACCGGGCGGTTTCGAAGCCGATGTGTCCATTCTGGAAATGGCCCGGGAGGATGCTCAGGAAAGCGGAGCTCGCTTGCAAGTCTTGAGCGACCCGGTGGAGGCCATCACTGACGCTGATGTGGTTTACACCGATGTATGGGCCAGCATGGGGCAGGAAGAAGAGGCTGATGACAAGGAACAGCATTTCCTCCAGTACCAGGTAAACCGGAAGCTTTTAAGCCTGGCCCGCCCGGATGCGATTGTACTGCATTGCCTGCCGGCCAAGCGAGGCAAGGAGATTACCGATGAGGTAATGGATGGTCCCCAGTCACGGGTGTTCGAAGAAGCGGAAAACCGTTTGCATGCGCACAAAGCCATTATGGCCCTGCTTATGTAGGGGTGATCCTGATAAATTATTTATTGTAGCTGACTTAAACAGCCAGGTGGCTGGATAGTCAGTAAAGTCCATGCCCGGGTCTTTAGCCTATTTCACTTTGCCGTACAAGGTGCCCGTAAAGGAATTAGTTGCAGGAAATATAGGGAAAGCTAATATAGCCGACTTACTTCGCAGTTTACAAAAGACTTGAAGATAGATGATGGGCGGCACCAATCAAGGCACTATTTTAGCAGATACCATTATGTGGAAGCTGCCGGCGGCGCGGCCTCCCAGCAGAGCTGGGAGGCCGCGCTTTATATATACTAATATGGTAAAATATATATAATTATTGATTTATAGGGGGAATAGGATTTGAAAAAGCATTTAATGGTTTTAATTATTTCTTTATTGTTTTTTGGATTTATTGGTTCTAATTCTGTTTTTGCTGATGTTAATACGGTTAATCTAGCGATTAATGGTACTTTGGTTAATTTTCCTGACCAGAAGCCTTATATAGACAAAAATAATAGAACAATGGTTCCTGTTAGATTCCCAGCAGAAACTTTGGGAGCTAATGTAGAGTGGTTGCCAAATACTAGACAGGTACACATTACCAATAAGGCTCATGATGCTCTCAAGGATACGGATATTATGGCTACTATTGACCGTAAGGATGTAATAGTTAATGGTCAAACAAAATATATGGATACCACAGCTGTAATTACTAACAGCCGTACTATGGTACCAGTAAGGTTTATCAGTGAGTATCTCGGAGCAACAGTAACATGGGACAATGGTAATAGAGTAGCTCATGTATTCTCCAAAGGTCAAACTAAGGAAGAACAAGATAAATATTATGGAACAAATAGCCCAAGAACTAAAACAAAAGCCCCAGCCCCCAAATCAGGACGGTGTACTTAAAGAATTAGGAAAAATAGAACCTCCAGGCTCAATTCCAGGTATTAAGGTGGATGGTTATGAAACTACTATTCCTTTCATTAGTGCTGTAAACGGTGTTAAGATTGAAAGTATTAAAAAAGTAACATTTAATAAAAGGGAATGTATAGCGGTTACAACAGATAAGAACCCTAATATGGAATTTGCTCCCGGTTTGTATTTTAATGATACTTTTATAGGGGCAGTCAGAGATGCAGTTTTAAATTCAGCTTGGAGACCAGAAGGCGGAAATTATGTAGCTTATTATTATATTGACCAGTATAATAATAAGTCGGTTATCAATCAAGCTGATAAGATTTGTATAAGTTTTGCAGACGATGTTTACTTTGTAGACAATCCATTTAAGTAAGGGGGCAGTAATATGAGAAAAAAGATAATATCGTTATTACTTATCCTCAGTTTAACAATAACAGTTCCGGTTTATTCTGCTAAAGCAGATAATAACAGTTCCACAACAAATGTAACATTAAAAAAACAGGTTGATATAGGTTATTTTGATGTTTGGAAGAATTCAGCAGGACAATGGATACCTTCAGACCCTCCGAAGTATACTAAAGCTTATCGACCAGTATTAGAAGATAGTCCTGAAAGTTCTCTTTGTAATCCTCACATACTTTCTTATGTAATATCAGCACCAGAAAGTATAGCAAGTTCTGTAGTAGGAGTAGAATCAATATCATTCATAACACCAAACAATGCTGTAAATGATTACCAAGACGCTATAAGTGCAACCACATTTAATGAATATAATAATGAGTATCAGAAATTTCAAGTAAGAAATATTGAAAATATTAATCATGATTACTTAGGAAATGGCAAAGTATCAGTACAATATAACACAAGATTAGAAGGTTGGGTTGTACCTTTAGGAGAAGAGCAAACAAAACCATGGCAAAATGAAATAGTAAGTGGTCATAGGTTTTATATGCCAATATTAGTAACATGGAAAATCCAAGATGTACCAGACCTTAAAGTATGGATAGATTCACCAGATAAGGCTGGTAAGCAACCAGGAGATTATATAACAATAAACTGTTCAGTTAGAAATTTGACAGATTCATTAGTTACTACAGATATAGGAGTAGCAGAATATGGTTTAGGATGGAATCCACCAACAATATTTGGACCACTAATAGATAAAAAAGTTGAGGGCAGTAATTATAATTTCAGTTTTGTTATGCAAATGCCAGAAACAACAAAAACATCTGTACCCCCAGCAGTTTAAGGTATTCCTGTAATTCTTTAATCTCTGATGCTCCCTCACTAAAGCGGGGATTAGAGAAATC
Source organism: Syntrophomonas wolfei subsp. wolfei str. Goettingen G311 (assembly GCF_000014725.1). Classification (GTDB taxonomy): domain Bacteria; phylum Bacillota; class Syntrophomonadia; order Syntrophomonadales; family Syntrophomonadaceae; genus Syntrophomonas; species Syntrophomonas wolfei. The sequence continues at coordinate 2,631,132 of NC_008346.1, read as the reverse complement.
AGATTGGATGCTTCCTGATTAATTGTTCAAATGCCACATCCTCTTCCCGGCCATCCTGCATAAATTTTAGCCGAATTTTGCCCGATGCGAGTTCATTTCCTCCCAGAATGAGCACCTGTTGCAGTCCTTCTCGATTGGCATAATCCAAAGCCTTTTTTATGCGCCGGCCACTAATGTCAACTTCCACCCGCAGGCTTTTTCGCCGTAAGCGTCAAAAACTTCACACATATAAATAGCTATGTAGGCATGAGAAAATAACCTGGACATAACAACGAAGGGAATGTTCAGGTTTGAGTAGCAATGAACGCAAAGCCTGGTGGGAAGAGCGCCTAGCTGAACACGAAGCCAGCGGACAAAGAGTAACAGCTTGGTGTGAAGAGAACTCAATTACGCCGCGACAGTTTTACTACTGGCGCAGGAAGCTCAGAACCGAGCATGTAGAAAAGGAACAACCGGTAAAATGGCTGTCGTTGAAATATGAATCTCGTCAATTGGGTATTGCCGGGGATGCCATAGCAGTGCATGTCGGCCAGGCAACAGTTGAGATTCGCAAAGGATTTGACCGGGAACTGTTTTGTGAAATTATACAGGTTTTGCAAACGATATGATCAGCGAAATATCAAACAGGCAGGTTTACCTAGCCTGCGGTAGTACAGACCTTAGAAAATCCATTGACGGATTGGCAGTACTGGTAAAAGAAGCATTTGAATTGAATCCATTCAGTCCGTGTTTGTTTGTGTTCTGCAATCGCCAGCGCAATAAACTGAAAATATTGCAGTGGGATCATAATGGATTCTGGCTTTATTACCGGCGATTGGAACGAGGTAAATTTGAATGGCCGGCAGCAGATAGCCAAGTAGTCAGCATTAGCTATCGGGAATTTCGCTGGCTGCTGGATGGATTATCCCTAAAACAAAAGCAAGCTCACAAAGCAGTAAAAGAGCGAACCATTATTTAGATATAATTCAGAAATAATATGCGTTTATGTTAGATTATCTCGATAAACCTTGCAATATCGTCGCATTTCTGGTATAGTTATATTCATGGATACGATTGATAATTCAGCCCAGATAATTGAACAACTTAATGATAGAGTCCTTATTCAGGAACAGCAGATTTTAGAACTTAATGCCAAGGTAAAGTGGTATGAGGAGCAGTTTCGCTTGAGCCGCCAGAAGCAGTTTGGCGCTTCCAGCGAGAAAACAACTCCAGAACAAATCAATCTCTTTAATGAAGCTGAAGATATTACTGATCCCAAGCTTGAAGAACCAAGCCTGGAAACTGTTACTTATCAGCGGAAGAAAAAGCAGGCTGGTCAAAGAGAAGACAAACTCAAGGATCTGCCGGTTGAAATAATTGAATACCGGCTGGAAAAACATGAGCAAATATGCCCTTGCTGTCAGGGTGAACTACATGAAATGAGCATCCAGGTAAGGCATGAGATCAAAATCATCCCGGCTCAGGCCATATCAGTAAAGCATGTTCAGTACATATATGCCTGTCGGCGGTGCGAGAAGGAAAACATAACAACCCCGATAATCAAGGCTGAAATGCCCAAACCGATTTTACCGGGAAGTCTGGCTTCTCCCTCTATTCTGGCATACATTATGGATCAAAAGTATACCAACAGCCTGCCCTTATACCGGCAGGAACAGCAGTTCTCCCGATTGGGGATTGAACTGTCGAGGCAGACCATGGCCAACTGGCTACTGGCTGCAGCAGATCCATGGTTAAAGATAATATATGACCGGCTGCATGAGCAGTTATTGGAGAAAGACATCCTGCATGCGGATGAAACCACCTTGCAGGTGTTGAAAGAACCAGGTCGAAGAGCCGAATCCAAATCATATATGTGGTTATACCGTACCGGAAGAGATGGACCGCCCATCGTCCTCTACGATTATCAGACCACCAGGGCAAGCAAACATCCGGATAGTTTCCTGTCCGGGTTTAAAGGCTATCTGCAAACTGATGGCTATAGTGGCTATGGCAGCCTGACCAGCGTCACGCTGGCCGGTTGTTGGGCGCATGCGCGCCGAAAATTTACCGAAGCCCTTAAGGCCTTGCCGGCTGAACAGAAAGACAAGCCGGTAGCGGCCAGCATCGGGCTGGGTTACTGCAACAAATTGTTTGCCATTGAACGGCAGCTTAAAGATATGTCCTGTCAGGAACGTTATGAAAAGCGGCTTGAGCTTACCAGACCGTTACTTAACGAATTTTATGCATGGCTAAAAAGACAACGGCAGCAAACCCTGCCCAAAAGCATGTTTGGCCAAGCCATAACCTACTGCCTTAACCAGTGGGATGCTTTGAACACCTTCCTACTGGATGGCAGGCTTGAAATAGATAATAATCGCGCCGAACGCTCGATCAAGCCTTTTGTTATTGGCCGGAAGAACTTCCTGTTCTCCAACACCCCCAGGGGGGCCAGAGGCAGTGCGATCATATATAGTATTATTGAAACGGCCAAGGAGAATAATCTCAAGCCGTATGATTATCTTGTCTATCTGTTCGAGCAATTGCCGAATGTTGATACCAGTGATCAGACTGCCGTGGACAGATTGATGCCCTGGTCGGATACTTTGCCCGAAGGATGTAGGATCTCTTCTAAGGATAATGCTAATTGAACTGATTAGTGATTTATAGGTGTTGAATTTTTGACGCTTACGCCACTAATGTCAACTTCCACCCGCAGGCTTTTTCGCCGCAGTTCCTGGGCAAGTTTTAGGGATTCCTTTAATGTTCCCAGCGGAATAATGAAAAAGTCGAGCGGTCTATACTCCGCTACCCGTCCGTTCTGCTTCAAAACCTGAAATATGGCGTCCAGGCCAAAGGATATGCCGGCAGCCGGATAGTCACGACCGTTATTGATGAATTCGCCTATAATCCGGTCATACCGGCCGCCGGCAGCCAGGCTGGAGCGAAAGGAAACTGATATTTCAAGCATTAATCCAGCTAGTCTGCAAATAAAAACTTCATTCCAGTGCTATAATTCGTTTATATAAAAGCGTATATTTGTCTTCAATTTCTTGAACATCATGGAAATGCCCAAAATACCAGTGCTTAAATTCAAGGTCTTTTTCCAGCATATCAAAAATTTTATAGACCAAAATCATTTCAGAATTTCTCGCGAAATAAGAAGGGTAGATAATAGGGAGGGGTTTTTATTAAAACATTTGATAATGATAAAAATGACCCAGATGCAAAAAATATAGCATTTTTATATCATAGACTTAAAGAAGGGAAGAAGAAACGTAAAGCAGGGGCTCTGTAACCGAACCGTCTTCCAACGTATGGGTTATTTTCTGCGAGGGATATAGCACAGTCGGCTTACCCGCGCCGCCACCTCCGGGGTGAACTTCAGCCGCACCCTGCCGGGTTATTCATTCGAATCCGTAAGTATGCCCCACTTGCCATCCATATAGTTATCCAGCGAGAAATCCTTCGGGTAAGCAAATTTATTTGCTTCAACGCGCAGCGATTGGATTTACTCCACCCGCAAAACTCGAACCGGTTTATCAGCGGCATCTGTATTTAGAGCGGCTACCAAATACCATACGTTGCGCTTGTAAACCAGGCCCAGCGGGTCCAAAAGATGCTCCTTGGTTTTGTTGCGGTTATTAATGTATGCCGCCTTAATCTGGTAGGATTCGATTATTGCTCTTAATAAACTTTCCATTGACAGGCGGAAATCGCCCGGGAACATCAAGGTGTTTCCGGTTACATAGACCCGCTCCCGAATAATAGCAGGCAAAGTGGGATTCTTTTTAAACAGGTTTGCCCAGGTTAAGACCCAAAACAGAGCCAAAGGGGCCGGGGGTTTTATTACCCGTCCGACCCCTTGAATACAATTACTTAACGGGAATACCAGAACGCCATAATCCTTTGCGGGAGGAGCCATCTGCATACACTATTTCTCCGTAGCCATGCATATTGTACTCCCTGGCTTCTCCGGTATAGGTCCCACCTGCATATGGACCGTAATCTGCCGGATTATCTGGGAATTCGATAGTGCCAAAAACGAATTCATCGTCTTTGAAATCCCCGGTATACTTGAATCCCCACTCATCAGTCTCGAAGCCCGGGCCATTCCGCTTGTTGTTTTCCCAGTTGCCGACATAACCACATGCTGACTTACCCCGAACTACCTGGCCCTGGCCGGATTTTTCGTCCATATTCCAGCCCCCGCTGTACTGATACAGCGGAGCTTGCATGGTCAGTATGCCATATCCATGATATTTGCCATCATGCCAGCCGCCCGAATATTCAAGGTTCTTGTCGCCGGTTACAAATTTACCCTGGCCTTGAGGTCTGTCGTTAACCCAATCGCCGAAATAGCTAGTTTTATCTTTATAAATATGATAGCCTTTACCATGCCTTTTCCAATTTTTTATAGAACCGAAATATTTATCGCCGTTTTGGTAAAATATCCCAACATTATCATAAGGGACACCATCACTAATCCGGCATATACATGTACCATCAGGCAAAGTTACTCGATAAGCGTCCTCTAATTTATTATCTTACATATTTCTGAACCAATAAAAGAAAATAAAAATATTGCTCATCCTCCTCGTTTTTTTCATGTAACCATATAAGCGGCGACGTAAATACTATTAATTAGACTCCAAAGTAAACACCCCCCCCTGGTTTTTGGCTACATATAAATAACTTGCTTGAAAATAAGTTTTGAAAGAAGAACTGATTTGCAGCCTGTTGCTCTAATGATTTTTTATAGTAAAAAAACTGATTTGCACCCTATATATCATCACCTGGTTATACACCTCATATCCTTTTAACCCATATGCTTGATAATGATTTCTACTATTGGCAACCTAGTTGTTAAGGAAAATATTTTTCAAAATATTTTGGGAAGAAATTGTCGGACACGCTGTTGTCCAAACAATTAAGTAGGATGTTTAGATAGAAAAGGGGGGCATAAAAAATGGCCAAGCGTAAGAATAATCTTAGTCCGGAGCAGATGTTTGATATTATCGACCGTTCGATAACACTCGTTTTATCAATCAAGAGCCATCTGGAGCCAAAGGTACACTTGGAACAAATGACGGGAATTTTGGATGTCATGAAAAGCGAATTAATAATTTTGCAGTTTGCTATTTATAACGAGGTGAAGTCCCCCGCTAAGCGGTCGCCTATTTAAAAAACAGGCGGTGGGTTCTAATCCCCTACCTCGTTGCAGCGGTGTATTGAAACTGCTTCGCAGCTTCTTCCGATGCTTAAAAAAGGTGATTTATGTCAATACCAGCAGGGTTTTATGGTTTGTTACTCCGGATGGTGGCTTGGTGAAAGCCGGGTTGGAAGGGCATCAGGAGGCTGAAGCCTTAGAGGTTTTCCGGAAGAATTTTACGAATCTGTGGGATTCGGTATGCGGCGAAGAAGTTGAGATAAGTATTGTATGGGAAGGCTAAGATATTGAACTTTTTAATTGATAAAGTAAGGGAGAGTATATTTATTTGCTAACGTGATATAATGTAATTATATTGTATTACCAAGGAGGGACCGCGATGATAAAAACGCTTACTGCACATGGAAACAGTTCAGCACTGATTATTGACAAAGCGATTTTGGAACTTCTAAATATCAATAATACTACGCCCTTAAAGTTAGTTACCGACGGGAAAAGCCTAATTATTTCTCCGTTAAGGGAACCATTTCGAGAAGAGAAATTTAAGGCAGCTCTTAAAAAAGTAAACGCAAACCATGGCGACACGCTCCAGAAGTTAGGCGAGTAGCATGAATGATATTCTGTTTCTAAGCATCGGGGAAGTCGTGGAGATTCACAGAGATCAAGTTGAGCGTTATGGCGGGCATCCAGGAATACGTGATAACGATTTACTTTGTTCGGCTGTTGCTGGACCGGAAGCTACATTTAGTGGGAAATACCTGAATGTTGACCTGTTTGAGATGGCCGCAGCATATATCTTTTATATTTGCCAGGATCATCCCTTTGTTGATGGCAATAAAAGAACTGCTCTGGCAACCGGGTTAGTTTTTTTGGAATTAAACGGAGTTACGATTACTGATAGTAAAGGAATTTTATATACAGCCGTAATGGAATTAGTTGCAAGAAATATAGGGAAAGCTAATATAGCTGACTTACTTCGCAGTTTACAAAAGACTTGAAGATAGATGTATGGGAGGTACCAATTAAGGCACTATTTTAGTAGATACCATTATATGGAGACCATCGGCGGCGCGGCCTCCCAGCTTTGATGGGAAGCCGCGCTTTATATATACTAATCACCCTTCAGTCCAATCCTGTCAGGTGCTCGGGTTGCTCTCCAGCATAGCCCTATCCCCCTGACAGGCAAGACCCAAGGATAACTTACTATGCTGAACGCATAAAATGTGAACGATTGGATGCAGCTATTGGAGGGATTTTATTAGCAACACCATAATAAAAGCCTATAATGTATATAGGTCAAAAAAATAGCATGGTGCATAGGCGTAAGGAGTATGGAAGCAATGATTAGAAAGCAAACCTATATAAGCAGCAGGCAGAATAAAATGATAAAAAAGAAGGCGATGATGGAGGGGACTACTGAAGCAGAAATAATTCGCCGGGCAATAGACAATTATCTTGAGAATGAGATGCTTGACGAAGACCCACTGCTGGGGATTATAGCGATTACCGATAAAGAACCGTTTGACGGGTCTTCCAAGCATGACAGGTATATCTACATTTGTGCGCCAAGAAGGCGCATGCAAAAGAATGAAAGCATGTAGCCATGCTCTATGAAAGATGAAGGCAGGAATCATTACCCCCCAACTACTGCCGAACAATGAAATAAACTTTTGCCGGGTATCGATAAAGGACATAAGCCTTTAATGGAAGCATCCGTTAACATGGATGTTAGGATAGTATGGCAATATGCAGGCAGCAATACGATTCTATTATATAATGTTGATCGCCATGATCGTGCTTTACCTTAAAAGCAAATTATTAAAACCTATCCTTATTGAACCCTCCATGCAGGTATCTATTTCTTAATATCCATTCCGACTGCGTGTCCCACCTTTGGACTGGTAGGTCTTGTCTCTTAGGCCAGCAGGGAAGTATGGGAGCAGGCTTCGCCAGCGCTTTGTATATTTATGCAACCCTTATGCAAGAAGAGGGGGTTTTGCAGTAGAGTCAAATTTTGAGCAATACGATAAAATACTCTGATTGGGCAAAATATAAAGGCATAAATAATGCAGATTCTCTTAAGGGGGACTTGTCCTGTTTGACCAGCGGGGTATAATAATTATACTTAATATAGTGGTGTAAGACCGTATACACCACTATATATTGTGGTTAGCAAAAAGGAGGATTCGCATTCATGGATATCAGCAAGATTAAGAAAAGAGATGGCCGCATAGTTCCCTTTGAAAAAGAGAAGATTACCAAAGCTATCTGGAAAGCGGCCCAGGCGGTGGGCGGCAAGGATTATCAGACGGCTTTGGATTTAACCGATAAGGTAGTAGAGATTGCCCAGTATGTTGATGATGATGAGATAGCCACCGTTGAGGGTATTCAAGATCTGGTAGAACGGGTTCTGGTCAAGAACGGCAACTACAAAACCGCCAAAGCTTACATACTTTATCGCAAGCAGCATGAAGACATGCGTGAAACCAACCAGCTGTTGTTCAACAACAAGATTATCGCCGATTACCTGGGGCGTAACGACTGGCGAATCAAGGAAAACTCCAATATGACTTACTCGTTGCAGGGTATGAATTTTCATATATCTTCGCTGATTGTTTCCCAGTACTGGCTTAATCAGATATACCCGCCCGAAATCAGGCAGGCCCAGGCTTCAGGTGATTTTCACATTCACGACCTGGGGATTCTCGGGGTCTATTGTGTGGGCTGGGATATCCGCGACCTTCTGCTGGAAGGTTTCAAAGGGGTGCGCGGCAAGGTGGCCAGCGGCCCGGCCAAACATTTCCGCTCTATTCTGGGACAGATTGTCAACTTCTTCTTTACCCTGCAGGGTGAGGCGGCCGGAGCTCAGGCCTTTTCCAACTTTGATACCCTCCTGGCCCCCTTTATCCACTATGATAATCTGGACTACCGCCAGGTCAAGCAAGGCTTGCAGGAATTCGTTTTCAATATGAATGTTCCCACCCGGGTAGGCTTTCAGACTCCATTTACCAATGTTACCTTGGACCTCAAGGTGCCCGAGTTCATGAAAAATGAACCGGTGGTAATCGGTGGGCGCTATATGGACGCCACCTACGGTGATTTCCAGGCGGAAATGGACATGTTTAACCAGGCTTTTGCTGAAGTTATGATGGAGGGGGATGTGGAAGAGCGGGTATTTACCTTCCCCATTCCCACTTACAATATAAGTGAAGATTTTGATTGGGATAATCCCAACTATTATAAAATCTGGGAAATGACCGCGAAATATGGCATTCCCTATTTCTCCAATTTTATCGGCTCTGACATGAACCCGGAAGATGCCCGCAGCATGTGCTGCCGCCTGCGCCTGGACAACCGGGAACTCCGGAAGAGAGGCGGCGGGCTTTTCGGGGCTAATCCCCTGACCGGTTCCATCGGTGTGGTTACCATCAACATGAGCCGCCTGGGGTATTTGGCCCAGGATAAGGAAGACTTTTACCAGCGTCTGAGCACCCTTATGGATATGGCCCATAACAGCCTGGAAATCAAGCGCAAGATTCTGGAGAACCTTACCGAATCAGGACTTTACCCTTATTCCCAGTTTTACCTGCGTAATGTCAAGGAAGCCATGGGACAGTACTGGAAAAACCATTTTTCCACCATCGGTTTAATTGCTATGAATGAAGCCTGCCTTAATTTCCTAGGTTCTGATATCGCCAGCGAAGAAGGAATGGCCTTTGCCCAGGAAGTTATGGACTTTATGCGGCAAAGACTGCTGACCTACCAGGAGGAAACCGGCAATATATACAATCTGGAAGCAACTCCGGCTGAAGGGGTGAGCTATGGAATCGCCCGCAAGGATAAGGAGGCCTATCCCAATATCATTGTGGCTAATGAAGCCGATTACCGGAGAGGAGCAGAGCCCTACTATACCAATTCCACCCAGTTGCCGGTCAATTACACCGATGATTTGTTCAAGGCCTTGAGCCTGCAGGATCAGCTGCAAACCCGCTATACCGGCGGTACCGTCTTCCATATTTTCCTGGGCGAATCAGTGCCTTCCATCGATTCTACGCGCAAACTGGTAAAGAAAGTCTGCGAGCAGTTCCGGCTGCCTTACTTTACCCTTTCGCCTACATTCAGCATTTGCCCCAGCCACGGCTATATCAGCGGCAAGAACTATAATTGCCCCATCTGTGCCGCCGAGGGCAAGGAGACCGCCTGCGAAGTCTATTCCCGGGTAGTGGGTTACTTAAGGCCGATTGACCAGTGGAATGCGGGCAAGCAGGCCGAGTTCCAGAGCAGAAAGATGTTTGATCGGGCCGTGGATAAGGAAAAGGAAATCCAGCGCCCGGAAGTTGTCAGCGGATAAACAAAACACCTATGGATAAAGGTTAAAGGGGCGGCTTGCCTGATGAAATATGCTGGTCTTATCAAACAAAGCCTGGTGGATTACCCGGGTGAAATCGCCGCCGTGCTTTTCACCCGGGGCTGCAATTTTCGTTGTCCCTTCTGCCATAATGTCCATTTGCTGGCAGAGGAAAAAAGAGAGCCGGGAGCGGAAAGCAGCCTGCAAGCCGGGGGTGAAAAAGATAATAATGGGGATGGGAAAACATATGATATTGAATCCATACTGGAGTTTCTGCGGGAAAGAAAAGGCTTCCTGGATGCAGTAGTCATAAGCGGTGGGGAACCCACCCTGCACCCGGAATTGGCCCAGGATTTACGACGGATTAAGGAAATAGGCTACCTCATAAAGCTGGACAGCAATGGCAGCAACCCGGAGCTGCTGGCTTATCTTTTACAGGAAAAACTGCTGGATTATGTGGCCATGGATATAAAGGCCCCGCTGGACTTCAAAAAATACCTGCAGGCCAGTGGCCGCTTGAGCTCCCGGCAGTTTTTCAACATCCGCAACTCTATCAATCTCTTGCAAAATGCCCGGATTGCAGTGGAATTCCGTACTACAGTAGTGCCACTGCTGCACAGCCCCGAAGACATCCGCAGTATTGCCCAGTACATTGAGGGCGCCCGCCTCTATTCCCTGCAGCAATTCAACCCGACCTGCACCCTCGCTCCTTCCTATGAAGCGATAGTACCTTTCAGCCCGGAGGAAATGCAGGAAATAGCCGAGCTCTGCCAGCCCTATGTGAAGATGGTACGGGTGGTCAATATTTAACCAGGAGCCCCTGTGCTACAAAGGCCATATGCCAGGTAAAAAACCTAGCAGATATAGGCAGATAGCAAATAGCTTAGCGAAACTTGATTTGCCCGTAATGGACGAGATTTATATCCAGTTGCTTAATCAGTAGAAGCAAATCAGAATCAGCAAACACCCTGAGCTCCTCTTCCCGAACCAGGGTCCAGGAGGAAAGAGCGATTAAAGTATCATCAACATAACCGGGGTGGCACATTAATTCTGTAAGTCCAGGACGCAAAGACTCGAGATTCTTACGTAGCCGTTCTTTCCCATTCCCATCGAAGTAGGTATCTAATAAGCTATAATCAGCAGCAGGTGGACGCCGCAGGTTCAATATAGGCTCTCCCGGAATCCGGCGCAGGGGGAGTTTTTTCCTTTGACACAACTTCACCAGCGGGCGAAAAACCGAATAGTAGCGCTGGACAAATTGATGCGAATCAATATGAGTGGGTCTTATTCCGGCGAGCACCAGCCGGCGCCATTGTGCTTCCAGCTCCAGTTCCACCTCTTTCTCGTTCCAATTATCTGCCTGTTGAGAAAAGTACCCCTTTTGGTTGACCAGGGAAGCTACCTGCCTGGCCGGGCAGATAGGAGTACCGTAGCCTAGATTAAAGTGCAGGCCTACTCCCAAAGCCGGGCATTGACGAGCCAGGTCTACCGCTTCTTCGAATCCAGGCATATTAACCATGAGCGTAGCACTGAAAACTACTTCCGCCTGGTGAAGCTCCCCAATAGCCCGATTTACTCCGGGGGATAAGCCGAAATCATCAGCATTTATAATGAGATACTTCTTCATCCGGTCCAGCTCCTTCAATCATACATATTCAATCATATTATATGTTTAAACTAGACGCAAAGCGCTCATCGCTTCAATCTTATCTAATTTGTTCACCCGTGGACAGCTTATTACAGCAGGCTTGCAGTTTGAGAATTATATATATCAGCATCTCAAGTTCATTGATCTTGATGGAAGGCTTGTCCTTGACTTACAATAAGGATATGTAGGTAGTAAAACACGGACCTTCTTTTCCAAATCAGGACTTTTCGCCCTTGATAGAGGGCAGTATTTATGATTATATAAATGTGTTCCACTGTGTAGTTTTACAAAGTTGACGAGGGAGAAAATGTTTATCAACAAAGCTGGAGAGGAAGCCCGCCAGGGTTAAAGGGGGTTAGAAAATGCACCTTAGTAAATTTGACCGCATTAACGGTGTTCTGGATGAGGAACAGGTGGAAAATTGGGTGGCCGAATATTTTCATAGTCTCTTAAATATTTTTAATGCCTTCTTTTGCAAGCTGGAGGTAGAAGAAGCGGTAAGCCGTATGAGTGCCATACCTTTTGAAAAATTGGTTTTAGAACAATTAGCCGAAGAAGATGAAGAGGTTCAGGAACTAGCCCGGTGCGAAATCCGCCAACTGGCTGAAATCGAATTGGAATTCATGCGGGCCTACTTATAACGAGGCGAAATATGTTTCCTGCTTCTTTTAAAGTGACTGGGTTCCTATTAACAAAACAGGCGGCGGGTTCTTCCCCGCCTTGTTGCAGCGCTGTGCTGAAACTGCTCCGCAGTTTCTTCTGATGCTTAAAGACACTTAAAAGACCGAAAAACACAATGGGAAGGTTTGGTTAATAGAGCAATTTGGCCAGCTTATATGCCATAAAATTTTGGAGGAGAACTCGCTAATGGAAAAGTGTACTATATGTAGTAAAAGTTTCCCCGAAGCCATCTTGAGGAAGATGGTACAGATTATTGACCGAAAGGCTTATTTGAACAAAACATGTCCCTCTTGCCAGACCATTGTTGCTAACAATCCCAGTTATTACTACCTGGTGGAGAGTAAAAGCCAGGGGGCAGACAAGGATTAACCTGGGAATAAATAATCAATGCAATTGTGCTGCAGGTTCGTGGCCTGGTTCTCCTCACGCTTGACGGGACCCGCTGGTCCTGCTATTATCTATGTGTTAATAAATTATGCCGATGTGGCTCAGTGGCAGAGCAGCTGATTCGTAATCAGCAGGTCGCCGGTTCAAATCCGGCCATCGGCTCCAAAAGAAACAAGGTCCCTCTGAGATTAGAGGGGCTTTTGATTTTTCTGTATCGCAATTCATTTACGGAAGATGACACATTTCCGACACATCTATGTAAAATACCAGGTACTATAACGGTTGGTAGAAAATATCCTCCGGGTAGAGGTTGCAACAGGCAAGATAGTACTAGCGAAAAGGCCATTTGGATCAGAGGATGTAATGCGATTACAACTAAGCTAGCACATATTGTAATCTATATTTATCTCACCTTTCGAATGGTACAAGAATAGGGCTTTGTCATATATCATGGAGGGAAACATCCCCAAATAGAGAAATTCTTTATAAAGGTTCGCTATTAGACACTGCATAAGACCTTAGGGTAAATAAGGAGAATATAAATTAAACCAGCTCAATTATTTGGGGTGTGTCTCAGTCGAACGGAATAATTTTTGGGGGTAGTTTTATTTGGTATCAAGGAGTATTAAAGCAATAATAACTCAGAAATTTAGTATTGAGTATGCCAAAATAAGTGAAGACACTCAAAGATCAATAAATCAAATAACTGAGTATTATGCCTCAAATGGTTTATATAAGAGTGGAGCCCTAGTAACAAAATATACCGAGATTTTTTCTCAGGGGGCAAGTAGAACGATTGATGCTCGGCTAAAAATCGAGAAAGACATAAGAACACTAGCAAAAAAACCATTTTCGGGATCGGAGAACCGGGAACTAAATAGTTTTTTACTTTCTTTGGTAGATAGTTTTGAACAGCAGTGCGGGGAAAAAGTAAAGCGCCTAAGCAAGCACAACACCCATTGGCGTTTCCACTTTAATTTATTGAAAAACCAAATACCTGTAACAGTAAGTATGTTGCAAGCTGAACTGGACATTTTAGGGGGGCAGATAATGAGGAGTAATGTTGAACAGGGCAATGAATGGGATTTTTTTATCTCCCACGCATCCGAAGATAAGGAGTCTATAGCCAAACCATTAGCAGAGGCACTGATTCAAGAAGGATATAAGGTTTGGTACGATGAGTTTTCATTAACTTGGGGTGATCGCCTAAGAGAATCTATTGACAACGGGCTTTCGAAATCAAGGTTCGGGATTGTTATTTTAAGCAACAATTTCTTTTCAAAAGACTGGCCAATAAATGAATTAGAAGGCCTTTGGGCAAGGGAAAGTCTTGGCAGAAAGGTAATTCTTCCAATTTGGCATGATATTTCGAAAGAAGAAATAGTGAAATATTCGCCAATGTTGGTAGGCAAGCTTGCAATCGAGTCATCTGAGGGTATTCCCTATATATTGGACCAGGTTAAAAGGATGTTAAATAAAGATGTGACAACAACTACCAACCTTAATAAGGCTAGCCAACCCCCAATCCAATTAATTGCCTTTGCTGAAAATGATATGTTTGAGTCCGGATGGAAAGAAGCCGAAGCCTACAAACAAGTTATTATGTATCCCACCAACCCAATTAACCCCGTACCTGTTCAAAACCTAAGAGGAATTGTCGATAATAATACGATACGATTACGGGGGTGGGGTGGAACAACTTATCCGCATGATTCGTATGATACAAAATTTTTACGCCGTAGTGACGGAATTGCTTCTATAGATGATGCAGAACGGTTTTATGCAGACTGGTATTTTAGGTATTGGTACATAAATAACCAACTTCAGTTTTTTCAAAGGAGCCACTTTGATGAAGACCAAGATAAAGATATACCGCCGGGGTCCATGGATATGATATGGCTTTTAATGGATATTGCTCGCCCTATTATGTTTGCAAAAAATCTAATTATAAGTGATTTAGGAGTAACTAAATTTAGCCTTGATTTAGTATGGAGTGGAATGGGACAAAGAAAATTGATTCTTTTAAACAGAAATCGAGCCCCATTTTCCCAAAAGTATATATGCAATGAGGAGATAATTAGGCAAAGTATATCAATTGACGAGACGACCGTGCTTCTTGATTGTAGTTTATCGATTGTTGGGAATATCTTTTGGCTTTTCGGTTGGGAAAAATTTAATTACCAACAAGTTACTAAAGATTTGGAAGCATTTCTTAGCGGGAATTTCCCCGATTAAGTTAGTATATTCTTAACCAGGATAGCTTCGAAGGTTGTTTCAAATAAATATGTCTTATAATGGAGGCGTTCCTGTTGCTTACTATTGAAGAATACATCGCTAAAAGAAAAAGGGAAGATAGATTGAACGAGTATGACCTTAATCAGCGCCTCGATAATATGAAAACTTGTGTTAATTATGTCTTTGAATACTTTAACAACTATTTAGATATTACAGAATATGAGGAGAAGACGGTATTAAAAGACCAAAAGCTGGATAAATACAGGCATCAACTTCGAGATTATAATTCTGAGGTCAGGGAGTGGTTGGTAGACATATATGATGAATATGGTAGACACATGAATAGAAATATAGGAGCTATATTAAAAGACGATGAGTTCTTTTTACTATACGATTCCGATAGTGAATACCGGAGTTTGTCTTATGATTGCTATTCAAAGTTAATTAAGAAGTATCCGTTTTTACGGGACCAGACTGAAATGCTTTTCAGGTTTATCAAAGACTATCACTATGTTCAAAGCCAACGTAAGAGAGAAATTCCCTTTATATCGCAGGAATTGAACAACTGGGTTGATAATACGTGGACCAGGTATAGTGTGAGCGTTACAAATTTTGCTTTCGATTGGGCTTATCGCTTTTCCGAAGCTGAAGATACTTGGCCTAAAACGCATAGGAAACCAAGCCAATATTCTTGGCAGAAATATGAGTATGACTATAAACAGAAAAGCAACTTGTTTAATCTGGACTCGTTATACCGAAAAATGCCGAGGAAATCATTTACTAAAGGAAAAAAGCAAGAGTTTGAAATACTTATGATGTATTTTTGGCTTCACGATATGGCCGGTGATGATGAAGGATACTGGGAAGAGTATTTAAAGAATGTATGCCCGATATAAAGATCACGTAGCTTTAAGCAACTAACACATCCGTTGTTTTTGGTAGCCGTATAGCTGCCGCAGTTAACATTTACGAGAAGTATTATGGAGGAAATACCAATGCCTGTAAAAACTCAAGCATTGATTAAGGCTATTATTAAGTCTGCATATGATTCACGTGAGCCAGCAAAACATGCAAAGCCTCCTAAAACACCAGGCCTTTATGAGAGCATTATGTGCTTCAGAGGCTAAGGATAATAAGGAGAATTAAGTAACTATTTAATTGCAAATCGAAACTATAATTACAAAGGAAAAAGGCCCCATATCTCAGGGGCCTAAGGAATAATAGGTGGAATTTTTGCCGGAAAACAGGTTTTCCAAAACATCTGCAGCTACCTGCTGGATTCCTGGTGTAACATGACTATATATATCACCGGTCGTAGCAATGCTTTCATGACCGAGCCGGTCCTGGATTACCTTTAGGTTAATATTTTGACTAAGCAGTATGGTGGCATGAGTATGGCGAAGGTCATGAAACCTAACACCATTGGGAATCTTATCGTCCGAAGCCACCAGCTTTGCCCATTGCTTACCGATCCATTCTGGATCATATGGCTTTCCATCCTCCCAGGCGCAAACAAAGCCACGGCAATCATATCCTTCACCCAATATCTCTCGATAGCAATCTTGCCTTTCTTTTTCTTTCTTTAGTACCACAACTACCTGTTCCGGTACCGGAATAGATCTCCGACTTTTCTTTGTTTTTGGTTCTTTCAATTCCAATCTATTCTCTTGACGCTGTAAGGCATTGGTAACACTAAGAGTCCTATTATCGAAGTCTACGTTTTGCCATCTTAGTGCTGCGATCTCAGCTTCACGCATGCCGGTCATTAGTGCCAGAAACACTGGGAGGTAAATCTGTTCTTCTGAATATCGGGCGATAAGATATCTGGCTTGCTCAACTGATAGTACCTTAATGTCTGGCCGGTTCTTTCGGGGTGGTTGCACTTTGGCTACTGGATTTTGCTTTAAATAATCTTGGTTTACTGCATGCTTTAGAGCCTGATGTAAGATACGATGATGGTAAAGCACAGTAGTTGGGGAAAGACCAGCACCACCTTCTGTCCGAGACTTGCTCATCAAAGCGTAATAATCCGCTATGTGAGCTGCTTTAAGGTTATTCAGTTTATGCCTGCCAAGATGCGGAATAATATGATTATTAATTGTACTAGTATAACTCCTTATTGTTTTAGGTTGAAGGTTGGTCGGTGTACAGTAAGCATTAATCCATTTATCCAGGTATTGCTTAATAGTGATGTTTCCCAGGTCAGAATAGCTGCCACTTTCTATCTCACCAAGGATTCTCTGAAGGTATTTGTTCGCCTCCCTTTTTGTCCCGGTGAAACGCTTTTTATGTTGTCTACGCTCTCCTGTACGTGGATCTGAACTATCATATCGTAATACCCATTCATTTTTCTGATCTTTATAGGGCTTTATACTTGCCATTATAAACCTCCTGAATACTCCTGTGATTTTGTTATAGGCTTCTGATCAATCGCAAGGGGTTGAATATTCATTTCCTTTAGCCATTTGATCAGAGTAACTTTATTAATTACATACTGTCCACGGACTTTTATCATTGGCAGCTCACCTGCATTTATCATTTTCAGTATCTTATACTTACTAAAACCTGTAATACGTCGAACATCATTAAAGTTCAGCAGTATCGGCCATTTATCAATACTTGTAGCCATGGCTGCGATTACCCTCCTTTTTCTTTTGACCAAAGCACCCGCTACTAAAACAGATTGATTAATGTAGTTGGCAATTGAATTATATCGGCTTTAGCTGGGTGTATAACATGACGGATATATAAGCACAAGATTTTTAACAGATAACCAGGATTTTTGTTAATACAGCGTTTACCTCAGCTAATAAATGCATAAGCTTTATGAGTGTTTTTTGCTTGTCCTGACCGCCGTATGCTTTGATGTATTCCCATCCCTGCCAAAGGTAGCCTTCATAACCGTATATCTCACAGAGTATGCATGCGCACATTTCGGCTATGATCTCCTGGTTTGAATGCTGCCCAGGTTTTAAGGGCTTAATAGTGTTGTGGACCTGATGAGCTAACTCATGGAAGAAAACATCGACATCGTAACTATGCAGGGTAATAGTACCGTTCGTAGAGCATGACCCTAGCGCTGGACCTTCCAAGGCGGCGTACTTCACCATTCCAAAATGTTGAGCTACATCATATAGGGGTGGAAATTGAGGGGGATTATAATCGACAGATGGAAGAGGTTCACCATCAGTATCTTCAAATCGGAACACAGGTACGGCCCTAAAACCTGTTAATATGCTACGCTCTCCCTTATATTCCTGACCACTTTCGTCTAGTATGGTCGCCATCACCTTACGAATCCTGGGAGCCAATATATAAATGGCTTTGCTACCAGGCTTTACGTTACGCTTAACCTCTTGCCATTGTTTAAAGCCTCGGGCATCTTCTGTTCCTGATATTAATATTAACAGCTGATTACCTAGACTCCAGTGTAAACACGGTTTGTCATCACCCGCCTTACGACTTATAAAGGTTCTGGCAGCTGCTTCCGGAAATTCACCACTTGCAAAAATGCTTAGTAGTTTTTCAGTGGCATCGGCTAGTTTATCAATCATTATTTATTCTCCTTTCCCCAGCACAAAACAGGCAGGAGTAGATAAGTCACTCCTGCCTGCTCTGGCTTTTGTGTTTTTACTGAAGGGATAACAGATGCTGAATTAGTGCAGAGGCTTGATTTTTAGAAAGTCTGGTAGTGTGGTTTACGCGAAACATATCCTGAATAAGAGCCTGTAGCTGATGGGGAGTCATTCCAATTGCCTCTGCTAATGCTTGCACCTTCCTTAGCTGTGGCTGAGTAATATTGGCAACGGATAAAGAGTCTGGTTTAACTCCTCGTACAGTTTTTGTTGCTTGGGGTTGAGGGGATCTGACCCAACTCTCTGAGATATCCAAATCCTCAACATCCTGGGTAAATAGACCGGAGGAACGAGTAGCAGAAAGTACTGCGTCAATCAAAGCTCGCTTCTTGGCCATTTTTAATACAGTATTGACTGTATTGTAGGGGTCCTGGCTGCGGTACCTTTTCTCTTTGCTGTTGCAGCAGCCAATACCCTCAGCCTCAATTAACTGATTACGCTTATTAATAAGGCTTACCTTAACTTCATAATTGAATAGGCCGTTTTCCCAGTTTTCTGTGCGATTTAAGATCTCTACTTGCTTGGAGAAACCGAAAATATCAGTAAGTTTTTCTGCTCCCGGCTTAAACAAACTAGGCTTTGAGACACCGGGTACAATACCATAGTCCTGACCGGGTATCATCATCTCTTTCACGAACTCCTGCAAGAGTTCTAACCGCTGTTTGGCTTCAGGCAGGCTGATTGCAAAGGAAGGTACTGTATCATTAGACTGTTCTGGTTCAATGGATACAAGGGGAATGATGGAAGAATTTTCAGGTGTTATTGATACAACCTGTTCCTTTAGTCTTTCTTGCAGTTTCATACTAAATCACCACCATTCTATTTAATTTGAAAGCGCCGGTAGGAGCTGTATTTCAGGTAACGGGCATAAACATCAGGTTCTTCTGTTCGTAACAGCTTGCTGTCGAAGCGCTTGGTTTTAATCTCCTGCCAGGTAATCCGGCGGTTTTGAACTACACCACATTCATTTTCACCCAGCATATTTTTTAACTCGTTGACCGCCGTATCTTTTAATAGGGCTGCCTTTTCCTCCTGCTCCTTGGCCAATTCATAGGCTTCAATCAGATCAAGGGCTTCCGCCGGCAGCTCTATTTGTTGCTTTTTACCATGAGGATACAGCCTGTTTAATAACTCTGTAGTTGCCCGTGATCCATCTATAGGGGGCGGGGTATTGGTTTGCACTAAACGCCAAAAGTGGGCTTCGAGTTGGATAATAAGGTCAATTATTGATTCATCTCTCTCCAAATATAACCACTTAAATCGGTTGCCGCCTATCAGTACAGCCACGCAGGCGAAAGGGAGGCCAGTAACAGCTAGATAATGCTGTACCTGAATAGCATATTCATCAGGTAGACTATCACCCCATTCGCTGCTCGCATAAAGACCAGCTGTCTTAGCTTCGAAAATACCCTGGCCTCGGTTTGGATCCTGTACAACTCCATCCAGGTTTGCCAGCATAAAGGTAAACCGTCTGTGCTTAAGCATGGAGTTTATGGTTGTTACTTTCATTCCTGTCCGAATTGTAAACTCCTCACGGATAATAGGTTCCATAATTTGACCCCAATAAGCAGCTTCCCCCGCCTTTTCAGGTTCCAGCTGCCCAGTCTTTTCGAGCCAAACATCCATAGGAGAGCGCCATCGACTCAGCCCACATATCGCCGCAGCATCACTACCTCCTATACCTTGCTTTCTCATTAAAAGCCACTCATTTTGGCTAAGGTTATTTGTATTTTCAAGTACAACTGCCTGCATATCCTTTCTCCTTTCATTTAAGCAAATTATTTTAAGTTGTCCGTAGTTACGCAGAACCATCCTTAAATACACTCTGGGTATGGTTCTTAAGCAGATGATCAACAACAATTTTCGTCATAGATAAAAGCGCAAGTTTAGCCAACCGGCTGAGAACCTCAATCGGCTTACCATTAAGTATTGAATTCGTGGCAATCACCTCCAGGGATGAATGTAAAGGTTTAATAAGATGGGAAGGTTAAGTATGGGGAGTAGGCATAAATATGAGGGTTTAGAATAATCCTGATGTTTTAAGACTATTCCAGCTACCATCGCCAATAATGATGTGATCCAGTACTTCTATCCCAAGGAGCT
Source organism: Syntrophomonas wolfei subsp. wolfei str. Goettingen G311 (assembly GCF_000014725.1). Taxonomy (GTDB): domain Bacteria; phylum Bacillota; class Syntrophomonadia; order Syntrophomonadales; family Syntrophomonadaceae; genus Syntrophomonas; species Syntrophomonas wolfei. The sequence continues at coordinate 2,610,949 of NC_008346.1, read as the reverse complement.
GACCACACTCGGATAAGCGCTTAGTAATCTCGATATCTTCACGTGATGGGGTTGGATCTCCAGAAGGGTGATTATGGACTAGGATTACAGAAGCAGCGTTCTTTCTAATAGCGGGTTTGAATACTTCCCGAGGATGAACCATACTGCTGGTCAAGGTTCCAATACTTATAGTCTCGACGGACAGGATACCGTTTTTGCGGTTTAGCAGGATGGCTTTGAAATGTTCCCGATCCAAGTAACGCATCTGAGCCTGTACTAAATCAGATACATCCATGGGACCCTTTATAATAGTTTTTCCCTTGGGTGGTGCTTGATAAAGTCTCCGTCCGAGTTCCACAGTGGCCTTTAACTGCAAAGCCTTCTTTTTACCTACTCCCTGAATATTCGTTAGCTCTTCGACAGTACTGTTAATAAGTTGTTCAGGATGTTCCATGAGATTATTCAGGTTGCTTGCTACGGGGCTGTCTGGTCTTTCTCGCAATGTCAACGATAGCAATTCCAGGTTGGAAAGATATTGAAGATTATCATAGTTGGTCAATTTAATTACCTCCTTTCTGATAGTTAACTACCGAACTGACATTATATACTGATCACCTCCTAGTGTTACTTGTTCTCTTATACCCTAATTTAGATTAAGGGGATGATGAATATGCTACAATGTTCTTGAAAAAGGAGTAAACAGAAATGGATTTACAAGGACTGGAAAATATTAAGTTAATAACCCGATCTGACTCTGGACCACCGTATATACAGAAGTTGGTTATAAAAGAGATTGATGGTAACTATGAGATCGACACTCAGCACCAGGCAGATGAAACTTCACTACCACCTAGCCGCTTATTGGATTATGACCAGATGATAATTGTGTCTGATATGTTGGTTAAGCTTACTGAAGAGAGGGTATCACGATTATTATATTCGTTTGATTGCAAAGCAATTGGTCATGAAGAAGCTTTAGCGGCGATTCGCAATAAGCACGAACTTCCTGACCATCCCTTGACACTGTTTAAGTCGTTGGCAACAGAAAAGAATGAGCTACTAATTGATAACTTCCTTGATAATAGTCCTGAATTAACGGTTGATGTTATTAATTTCTTTTCCCAAATTCTCGGTATTCAATTAAATCAATACTATGATGAAGAATACCTCTCTGCAGCAATTTATGTTCTTTTCGGAAGTAACATTGTGGATTATCATTGGGAGTTAGCCGAGTTTATGCTTTCGAGGGTACTTAGCATTATTAGTGGTACCACAAGTGAAGTGACTTCAAGGTATGTAGCAGCATTTGATCAGCGCATTACTCCACTCATTCAGCGAAATTTAAGTGATGATCCGCAGGGATTCTATAAACGGTTGCAATACTTGGAGGAATACAGGGAGATAACGAGCGATATAGTAATAGATTTAACTCCGAAGGCTTATCTACTACAAATCATTGATAATAATGGCAACTTATCAGAGTATGTAGAACTTACAAAGGCTCTGGACCGGATAACCTTTGAGGAGTATTTAAAGTTATTCGATACGGGACTTCAACTTGAACAAGAATATGAATCTGAGATTGTGGATACCGATCATCTTCCTGGTATTCAGCAAATGGCAGGTGAATTGGATGACCGGTTATGGCTGAGGTTACCAATGGGGAAGATGGGGACTCGAAAAATAAGAGAAACATTTCAGTCATTCAATGCAATCAGGACAAATAAATGGGGGAAACGATTTATATCTAAACCTAATAAAATAGATGAACTCTATAAGATAGCTATGATTGAGTACTGTGGGCTGTTTGGCTTAATTAAGCGAACAGCAAAAGAAATCGTTGAAGATCCAGCACTGATTAACGGAGCTCTTGATGAAAACGGCCTTGCCCAAATAAAGCGTAGAAGACTGAACGATGTAAAAATAGACAGAATCCAATTTAGCCTTTTTTAACAGGTATGAATATAAATTTAGTCTAAAGCACCCTGACATTTTAGGGTTTTTTTGCGTGCTTTTATATTCGTCATTTTTATCTGAATAAGGATCATTCATAATAGTCCTCAGAAGGCCTTCAGTTATAAATCACCGCTGTAACAAGGGTAGACGTAGACAGACCAAAAAGGGGGTATGTCATAAATAAAATACGTACTTAGTGTTACTATAATAATTTGCCAGACCAAAGCACTTAACTTAAGACTTATAGCGCGCGCGCCTCAACTAAAAGAAAGAGGTGCTAATTATGAAAATATTCCATATACTTCGGGAAATCCCCGTAGAGCAAATCATACAAAAATACACTGAATGCGAAGTATACGATGAAGGCACCTGGCAACTGGTAATTCCCTGTCCCCTATGCGGACATAGTAAATGCGGTAAGATCAATACGGATAATAACACGCTTGCTTGTTTCCGGACGGAACAATACTATCTGGATCCTATTCAGGTTACACAAAGGATCAGAGAAGTTGATGAAATGGAAGCCATTATGGCACTAGCGAATGATTTCCAGATTACATTACCTACTGATTGGCATCAGCAACTTGAAGCGCATCGGCTCAGGCAAAGGCGGAATGAAGCTTGGACAGATTTTGCTGAAGAATGTCACGAGCTTTTAACTGATGAACATCGCCAGTACTGGCGTAGCAGAGGTCTGACTGATGAACTGATCAATTCCATTAAGATAGGGTACTGTCCTGGCAATGGCTCAATCATAACGACATTGATAAGTAAAGGTTTCACCAGGCAAGAACTGTGGAATTTCGGTTTATCAGTCGGAGATGGTTCGCGCGAATTTCTCACAGTTGGTTACTACACATTACCAAACTGGGATGGGAAAAAAGTTATTGATGTCCAGGGTAGACGCAGCATTGATGACCTTACCCTCACCACTCCTAGATATAAGAACTCTTCGGGTGAGGTAAAAGCATTATATAATCCGCGGGCTCTTCAGGAAGATACGGTGTTTCTGGCAGAAGGAGTTCCCGATACCCTGAGTCTTATTCAGATGGGTTTCAATGCATGTGGCTCCTATGGAGTTGGTGGGGTAAAAGACGAATGGATACCACTTTTCAGGAAATCTCATGAGGTATTTATCGCTTTTGATAACGATGATGCGGGAAAGACTCAATCTTATAAACGGGCTAGAGAAATTGGTGATAATACCAGGATCATATTACTACCTGATGTTAAAGACGTAAATGAGTTCCTAGTCAAACACGGTATTGAACAAGGTCAAACCTTAATGCGAGAGTTAGCCGAAAATGCCAAAACAGCACTGGAAATGGATATTGATGCTCTGCCTACAGAATCCGGGAAGGTAGATGAGGATCTACTGAAGGATATAATAGCTCGTATCTTTAATTTACCGCCACTAAGACAAAACCATTACCGGGATTTAATCAGACATCACTTTGGTATGACTAAAAAGGATATCGAGCAGTTCTTTCGCCATTATCATAACTTAAAGGTTAGAAATTCCGATACTTTGGGGATAAAACGGGAGGACATTGATACCCCTCAGGTACTGCTCATCGAAGATCCAAGCTATGTTCGATTAGCACAGTCGTTTGTATTGGATAAAGTGCTGTACGCACAAGAATTTCAAGCGTTAGGTAATAACGAAGGGGAAAGTTATCGGAAACGGTCTATACATATAGTTACCAGTGATCATGAGCTTTTGCCCTTACCTGAAAAGGTTACTAAAGATCCAAATGAAATTATGATATGGAAATTAGCGGAGGATCAACTTTTATTGCGCCGTCCTTTGAATAGTGCTACCAGGCGCTGGTCCAAAACTGGAACTCCGTATTCCATAGATAAGTTTCTAAAAGGTGAAGAAGAACAGGTATCAATTAAGGATCTATATCAACGAATAGAGCGGATGTTCCGCAGGTACTACTATACTACTGAGGAATATGATTACGTTATTCTTAGCCTTTTTACGCTATTTACCTACTTTTATGAGCTGTATGATGCAGTACCTTACCTTTACCTTAACGGACAGCCTGAAACTGGTAAATCAACGATATGCATTTTGATTCAGCACTTGGCCTTTAATGGAGATATGGTCTCAAATATCTCAGCTTCGGCACTATTCAGGGAAGCTGAACAAAAACAGGTAACTCTTATCCTTGATGAACAGGAAGGTATATCGAACCGAAGAGCAAACGAGGAAAAGGGCGATTACATGAGTATCATCAAGGATGCATATAAAAGGACTGGAACTATCAAAAGACAGTCTACAATTGATTCGTCTGTTACCGAAGAGTTTACAGTGTTTAGCCCTTTAGTCATTGCTAATGTGATGGGCTTAGAGGATATTCTTAAAACCAGAACCATAGGAATCGCTACCAAGGCTGCTCCTGCAGCCACGAGGCTACAAAGGCTAAGGCCAAGTAGTAAAGAGTTTCTTGATGAGGTTCAAGTAATAAGGGATCAATGCTATTGTTGGGTAATGCAAAATCATAAGGCATTATCAGTCCTCACGACGATGGACTTTGGCGATATCCTGAACAACCGAGCCGGGGAGTTATTCCAACCGCTCTTTGCTCTGGCGACCATGATCGAAGAAATAGCTGAGGAAAGCGAAAGGTTAAATTTGGTCGAACAACTGCAAACCAGTTTACCAAGTAAACTTTTCAGAAGAGCTTCTGTACAGTCCAGAGATACCCTGGAACAGCTTAGAGACGCTTGTCTTGAACTCCTGGCTGAAAAGGGAGTAACAGGACCAGATCAAGAAGGACAATGGGTCTCTGTACTGGAGATTCTAGATAAATTGGTGGAGATAAATGATGGTCGTTATGACGATTATATGTCACCTAGATGGATTGGAGAAAAAATAGCTGCTGCTAACTTTATAGAAACTGCTGCGGATAAACAACGAAGGCAATTTGATACCTTAATTAGGGACCCTAGAACCCAGCTAGTTATTGTAAACGATAGGCCCCCAGTTAATGAAACAAAAAGAGTAATGCATTACTTTCTTCGTTATGAACTGGTATCTCGTTAACCTAAATTATATGTATACACGAATTAAGAGGCGCGCAACATCATATAAGTCTTTACCCATGTGGATAGTCTGGCAGCATGACAGTGTTTAATATATATAGCTAATTCTGACAGCCAGGTTCTGGCCATATGATCCCTTGTCTGGCATTAGGATAAGTTACAGGGCAGGAATAAATCCTGCCCTTTTCCGATCATCAATATCCAATTTCTCTATGACGTTTGGTAAGTATACTATCCTCTTTAGATTCCACTACCTCATTTAACCCCTTGCAACGATACCAATCCGGACAGATTTCCCCGGGCTGAACTTCTTTACAATTTCGCGCATATCGCCTTTTACCATTACTACAGTAGAATTGCTCGCCGTATCTTTTTGCTCTCTCCAAACCATAGGTAGAGAAGTAGCAGTTTTCATACACATGGAAGTATCCTAAATTTCTGGGCATTGCTACCACCGCCTTCTATATAAATTATATAATGGATGCCTAAATGTTGCCATTTAGTTTAGCTTACTCGATAAGTAAACCCTATTCTCCGATTTCAATTGACGTAATTAAAGTTTTGGTAAAAGAACTTTATAAGCTATAAAAGGAAGCAGGAAAATGGATGAAATAATAGAACATATTAGAAATATAGGATTATTTAGGAGAATTAATAAGCGTTTTATGTTATTGATGGCGGAGGTGAGCGCCGTGTCATGATTAATGGTTCAAGGTTTGGAGTATCACTGTACTGAGCGCGGCTCAAAGTTGATTACGAATGAGGACCTCGCGATATACAAGTCGTCGAAGCCAGGGTCTTCCAATAAATAGAATTAGATAAGAAATAATATGGTCTTAAAAGACCGTCAGGCTTAAAGGACACATATTGTTGGAAAAAGATTCATTATTTACATATTGAATGACGTCATAATGTCACTAGGTCGCTATAAAATAATAGTTACAACTTGGAAGGAGTGAGTCACTGGCTGGAATGAACTTAATAATCTAAATAATATTGAAGGGAGTCGGATACCTTTTGACAAAACAACTTACAGACCAAGTTCATAAGGATTTTTATCAACAGTTAAGAGACAGGATAATGGAATGGCTTCAGAGTGATGATGGAAAGAATCATAAGTTTGCTCAGTATATTCTGCTGGTACCAGACATGTTTCATCTTTTATGTAAATTAATAATAGATCCCGAAGTTTCTGCTGCAGACAAAGCAAAACTAGCTGGTGTAATTGTATATTTCATTTCACCAGTTGATCTGATGCCGGAAGCCATTGCAGGACCTATTGGTTATTTGGATGATTTAGCATTAACCGCTTATGCGTTAAATTCAATTATTAACAATGCGGATCCCCAGATAGTTAGGAAACACTGGGCTGGCCAAGATGACATAATGGAAGTTATAAAAAACGTTTTAGCCACTGCAGATGAAATGGTTGGTACTGGTGTATGGAGTAATCTCAAAGCACTTTTTGCTAAGAATTAAGCTATAGGATTACAAATTAATTTGAACTCATTACCGGGGAGTTGAGGATGATGAGCTATTATTTTATGTTCGTTTACTTCTTCAATCCCCGGTGTTTTATATACATTTACCAATCAACATCATAATAGCAGGATATCCAGATTAATGAGGAGAATTGGTTATAGTTAGGGGATTAATTATATTTACGTATGTCAATGCTTTAAAGTAACAAGGAGGAGAATCATTGGCTAATGAAAAAATCACACTATCTCAGCTTGAACATTTCCTTTTAAAGGCTGCTGATATTCTGCGCGGTAAGATGGATGCTTCAGAGTTTAAGGAATTCATCTTTGGTATGTTGTTTATTAAGCGTTTATCGGATGAGTTTGACCTAAAGCGTCAGAAGCTGATTAAAAAGGACTTTGCACACCTTAAGGATCAACCAGATTTAATACATGAACTCCTTGAAGATAAAACTTCGTATGGTGAAACCTTCTTTGTTCCTGTACGTGCTCGCTGGCATGAATCCTGGGTAGATGAAAATGGTGATACAGTCCCTGCCCTAAAGGATCTGAAGTATGATATCGGAAATATGTTAAACAAGGCAATTGCTGCTATAGAAGAGGAAAACGATGCTCTTGCTGGAGTTCTAAAAAACAACATTGATTTTAATGCTGTTAAAGGCAAAACTAAGATCCCTGATCAGAAGTGGAAAGACCTTATCGATCATTTTAATCAACCACAGTTCGTTCTGGTAAATGATAATTTTGAGTTTCCAGATTTATTAGGTGCTGCCTACGAATACTTGATCAAATATTTTGCCGATAGTGCCGGGAAGAAAGGTGGGGAATTTTATACCCCTGCTGAAGTAGTGCGGCTATTGGTGCAGTTAACGAAACCGGAGGCAGGAAATACAATATACGACCCAACAGTTGGCTCTGGAGGTTTTTTAATTCAGTCTTATCAGTATGTTGAAGAGCAAGGCCAAGACCCTAACGACTTAGCACTGTTCGGTCAGGACTCCAACGGTACCGTTTGGTCAATCTGCAATATGAACATGATACTCCATAATATTACACGATTTACGATAGAAAATGGTGACACACTGGAAGATCCGCTCATTTTAGATAAGGGCAAAATACGTACATTTGAGCGAGTACTAGCTAATCCGCCCTTTTCCCAAAATTACAGCCGAGCTAACATGAAATTTTCTAATCGGTTCTGGGAATGGTGTCCTGAGACAGGTAAAAAGGCTGATCTTATGTTTGTACAGCATATGTTGGCCAGTCTTAAACCTGATGGGCATATGGCAACCATTATGCCTCACGGTGTTTTATTCCGAGGCGGTAAAGAAAAACTTATCCGCGAGATACTGATTAATGACGATGTGATTGAGGCTATTATTAGTCTGCCACCCGGATTATTTTATGGAACAGGTATACCAGCCTGTATATTGGTGTGTAACAAGAGTAAACCAGACTCACTGAAAAATAAGGTTTTATTTATCAATGCCGACCGAGAGTACGCCGAAGGTAAGGCGCAGAATAAGCTACGCCCTGAAGATATTGAAAAAATTGATTTCGTATTCACTAACAAGCTAGAAATTCCTAAATACAGCCGCCTGGTTACCAAGGAAGAAATCGTGGAACCCCATGACTATAATCTTAATATTCGTAGGTATGTAGACAATACCCCGGAGCCCGAACCGGAGGATGTACAAGCTCATTTGATCGGCGGAATTCCAGGAACTGAAGTTACCGCAAGGGCCGAAGATTTTGAACGTTTCGGGGTCCAGTATGACACTTTGTTTAAACCTGAACGTCTCGGTTATCTTACATTTATAGACTCCATCACTGATAAAACCGGAATCAAGACTATACTCGAATCGGATCCTGCACTTCAACAGACTTTTAATAAACATGGTGATGCACTGGAGAATTGGTGGTCGGTTGCCCGTGATATATTTAGCGGACTACGTAACGGAAAACGGATGCCGGAAGTCCGTCAGGAACTGCTGATTATGCTTAAGAACAAGCTAATACCATTAACAGTACTTGATGAATTCAAAAGTGCTGGGGTATTCGTGAACTGGTGGCAGCAGATCAGATACGACCTAAAGACCATCATTTCAACAGGATGGCACCATAGCCTTATACCTGACGAATATTTAATATCGGAATACTTCCAGTCGGAGGCCGATGAAATTGAGACATTAGAAGCAGAGATCAGTGAGATAAAAAGTGAATTGGATGAAGCTGTTGAAACGGCACAGGAAGTGGCTGGTTATGAGCCCGAAGAGGACGAGTCAGTAACTGCAACTATAATTAAGAAGGTACTTAAAGATCTGATTAATGACCTTAAAGGTAGCGAAGGAGAATCAGCTCGTAAGGAGCATGGACAGCTTAAATCCCAGGAAAAGGCTATTAATGATATCGAGAAGCGCATCAAGTATAGTAAAGCCTTGTTAAAGAGAAAAACTGATGAATTAGAGTTTAAGATCCAGCTTAAACGCCTGGGAGGAGATGGTTTTAAATTAGAAAGCTGGGAACTTATTCAGCAGGTGGATAAGCAATTAGCAGACCTAGACCCTAGTAAAAAGGCAGATAAGAAAAAAATAATAGCCTTGAATAAGGACAGAAATGCTCTTGAGGCTAGAATTGCCAAGACTGATAGTATTCTTTCGACTATCGGCGGAATGCTCACTGAAGAAGAAGCCCAGGAACTTATTTTGAAGAAACTCTATGATCTGGCTCAGAATGAATTGAACCGTTATCTTAATTCTGAAAAACGAGCGCTTATTCAGGTGGTAGAAAATCTCTGGGACAAATATGCCGTTTCCAGCAAAGCATTGGAAAAACAACGGGCCGCAACTATTGAGACTCTAGAGGGTTTTTTGAAAGGGTTGGGGTATTTGTTATGAAACCTAAAGAGTGCGAAAAAACACAACTGCGGAAAATAGTGACTATTGAGAAAGGTAAGCCTCCTGCCAAGCAACCTTTCTTTGAACAGAACGCTGAGTTATATCTAACGCCAGAATATTTGAGAGGAAGGAATTTGGCAGAACCTGTCCTCCCCGGCTCAAATGCAGTTCGGGTTAAAGATGGTGATACGATTCTCTTATGGGACGGATCAAATGCAGGAGAGTTCTTTAGAGCTAGAGAAGGTGTCCTTGCATCTACCATGGTACGAATCTGGCACGATGACACATACGATAACCAATACTTTTATTACGCAGTTAAGAACTGGGAACTTTTTCTTAAAGGGCAGACATCAGGTTCTGGTATTCCCCACGTAGATAAAGAAATTCTCGGTAACATCGAAATTTTAAAGTACTCCAAACCTGAACAGACTAAAATTGCTAAGATCCTATCAACGGTGGATGAGGCAATTGAACAAATTGAAGCCTTGATTAACAAGCAACAGCGTATTAAAACTGGTCTGATGCAAGAACTTCTCACCCGTGGTATCGATGAATACGGTAATATTCGCTCGGAACAAACCCATAAATTTAAAGACTCCCCCTTAGGTAGGATTCCGGTGGAGTGGGATGTTATTCCTTTGGGTGATTTAATCGAAGCTATTGATCCGCAGCCAGATCACCGCACCCCACAAGAAGTTTCCGGTGGTATTCCGTATATCGGTGTTAGTAATTTTAATAATGATGGAAGTATTGACTTTACTAACGCTAGAAAAGTATCAATAAAAGCCTTTAAGAAACAACAGGATTCTTTTTCTGTTTCTGAAGGTGATTTTATCTTCGGTAAAATAGGTACTATCGGAATGCCAAGCCGTTTACCTACTTCTACGCAATATGCCTTAAGTGCTAACGTTATATTACTTAAACCCCGAGAGACTCCTGCCTTTTTTTATTGGTGGATATCATCACCTATTGTTAGTAAAATGGTTGAACTTGAAATCCATAGCACATCACAAGCAGCTTTTGGTATTAAGAAAATGAGGACTTTAAATTTGCCAAGGCCAAACAAAGATGAGCGTGAAAAAATCGGGAAGGTATTGGATACTCAAGAGCTAGTTAAGCTCAATACAAAAAGAGATTTATATAAACTTCACTCCCTGAAAACCGCTCTTATGCAAGACCTTCTCTCGGGGAAGAAACGAGTCACTCCGCTGATAAATGAAACGGAGGTGATTACCTAATGAGTCAGTACAAAACACCTGAGTACATAAGGATCGACGAGCGTAACAGTGTAGAAAAACCTCTTCTCGATCAGCTTGCAGGGCTTGGTTGGGAAATCATCGACCTTGACCGACAACAGCTTCCAACGGATAGCTATCGCGACGATTTTACCAATGTAGTCATGCTACCGATTCTCCGAGAACAACTTACGGTTATCAATCCCTGGTTGGAAGAGGATCAGATAGAAGAGGTAATTAAACAACTAACTGGCAGTTTTCCAGGAACAGGTCTGATTCAGAATAACCGATATGTATTTGACTTACTGTTGGAAAACACCAGTGTCAGCGAGAATCGCCATACCGGAGAAAAAAGCCCCACGGTACATTATATCGACTTTGCAAACCGGGATAATAACCGCTTTATTGCTGTTTGTCAGTTTAAGGTCCGCATACTGGGTACTGAACATCATATTATCCCTGATATTGTACTATTCCTTAATGGATTACCGGTAGTAGCTATCGAATGTAAATCACCCAGGGTTAAAGACGCCATTCCCGAAGCCATAGACCAGCTCATGCGCTACAGTGAACAGCGAGGTGAAAAGGGTGAAGGTAGCGCACCGCTATTTTACTATAATCAGATTATTATTGCGACCTGCCGTAATGAAGCCAAGTTTGGTACTATAACTACACATAGTGAGAAATACTTTTATCGTTGGGCTGATCCTTATCCCCGTACAATTGACGAACTGGACCATGCAGGCAGCAGCCCTAATGACCAACAACGATTGGTAGCTGGTATGTTGGACCACGATAATTTACTCGATCTTATACGTACCTTTACCCTCTTTTCCGCCAACGACAAAGGCGAAACCATAAAAATTATGGGACGTTATCAGCAGTTCCGTGCTGTCAAACTAGCTGTAAAAAGGCTATTGGAGGGAAAAACCCCGCGTGAACGAAGCGGCATAATCTGGCATACTCAAGGCTCTGGAAAATCATTAACTATGATGTTCATGGTTCGCGAAATGTATCGCCATACTGAGCTTTCAAAATGGAAGGTGATTTTTGTCACCGACCGTACCCAACTGGAGGAACAGCTATCCGAAACCAGTCAAAGTATCGGATTTACAGTTAAGGTAGCCGACAGCATCCGGAATTTAAAAACACTTATGCGTTCCGATTCCTCTGATCTGGTTATGGCTATGATACATAAGTTCCGGGAAGCAGATCTTACTGAGACCTTTCCGGAATTAAATACTAGCCCATATATTCTGGTAATGACTGATGAAGCTCACCGTTCTCAATATGCCATGCTGGGAGCAAATCTCGATAAAGGCATACCTAACGCTGCCCGTATTGGCTATACAGGTACCCCGATTGATAAAACTGAACGCGTATTCGGTGACTACATAGATAAATATACCATGAGACAGTCCATTGAAGACGGTGTGACTTTGGAGATTGTTTATGAAGGTCGTACTCATAATGCTGAAGTAACAGATCAGGAAGAAATGGATGCTGCCTTTGAGGATGTTTTTAGTGATTACAATCTTCAGCAAAGGCTGCAGATTTTAGGTTATGGTTCCCGTGAAGCCTACCTCGAAGCTGAGCCTACTATCGCTGCTAAAGCGGAAGACATGGTAGCTCACTATCTTACTCATGTATTCCCCAATGGGTTTAAAGCACAAATTGTTGCCACGTCACGTGAGGCAGCAGTACGTTATAAGAAGTTCGTTGATGCGGCTCTGTCTAACGCTATTATCGAATTGGAAAACAACAATCCTTTGAGACTTGATTTAGATAGACTCAGAAAGCTTAAGACGGATGTCATTATATCCGGCAATCATAACGACAAAAAGCATTTGAAAGTGTACTCAGACAAGTCCAAGCATGAGGTTAGTATAAAGAGTTTTAAATTATCTTTTGATGCCGAAGAGAACGGGGTTACCGGTGACATGGGTATTATCATAGTTAATAACATGCTGCTGACTGGCTTTGATGCACCGGTCGAACAGGTGATGTATCTTGATAGGGTGATCGTTGCTCATAACCTCCTCCAGGCTATCGCTCGCGTTAATCGTGTAAGTGGCACTGGTAAGGATAAGGGGTATGTAGTTGACTATGTTGGTATTGGTCATCATTTAAGAAGGGCTATTGATAACTACGATGAAAGGGAGCAAAAAGAGGTAATTGATACCCTCAGTTTCCCCGAAGAAGAACTACGCGATCTCGTTACCAGTCATAAGGCTGTTATGGAACTTATAAGCAATTATGGTCTTAAGGACCTATCTGATTATGATGCGTTTTTTGATCTGTTTTATGACGAAGATGCCCGCTTTGACTTTATGTTGGTATTCAAACAGTTTACACGGTGCCTGAACCTGGTGTTTCCTTCTCGCGAGGCCTTAAAATATATGGCAGATTACCAGGCCCTTAATGAAATTAATGTTTTGGCCGCCAAACATTTTCGTGATGAGCGCCTAAGTATGAAAGACGTTCCTCCAAAGCTGCGCAGCATTACCGACCAGTATCTGGAGTCGAAAGGCATTGATGTAAAGGTTAAACCTATTTCCATTCTTGATGACGACTTTGAAAAGCAGGTCGGAAAACGAAATCGTGCCAAAACCAAAGCAGCTGAAGTGGAGCATGCAATCCGGCACCACCTTGATATTGAACTGGACGATGATCCTGACCTGCAAGCGTCCTTCTCTGCAGCACTAGCGGAGATATTTCAACAGTTTCGTGATAACTGGCAGAAAATATATGAGGAGTTAGAGAAACTGCGAATCCGTATTATTAATGCGAGTAAGGAACCTACCTATGGTCTTCACAGAAAGAAGCAAATGCCATTTTTTAGGATGTTTAATAAAGAAATATTTGGTGCAGGTGATGCAGACCACGGCAAGACGAAATTTGAGGCTGCAGATGGAAAGGGTACATATACTGTAAATGAAGAAGACAAAATTAGCCTACTAGTGGATTTGACTCAAGAGGCGTTTTTTATTGTAGAACGTGAATTAAAACTTACCGGGTTTTGGGGAAGTATCCCTGCCCGTAACAAGTTAAAAGCGGAGTTGCAACGAATGTTGTTGTCAGAAGAATACATAATATTACCTAATGTTGTAAAGAACCGTCATCATATTATCAGCCGAATAATGGAAATAGCAGAAAAGAATAACGACATAATTTTGTACGCGGAGTGATAATAATGAATCTGCAATATAACATAAAAAGGTCAGGCAAGCGGCGAAAGCTTACGATTACTGTTGACCGCGATAGAAGCATTATAGTTCATGCACCAAAAGGTATTTCAAATGAAAAGATAGCAGAAGTAGTTGAATCCAAAAGACAATGGATTTATGAAAAACTTGGTAATCCTCAAAAATACCAGGGCTTACCACATCCTCCGGGAAAAGAGCTGGTAAGCGGAGAATCTGCTCTCTATTTAGGCCGAAATTACAGAATAGAGGTAGTCAAGTCAGGATTAGAGGAAGTGCAATTTGCTCAGCGTTTCCTTATTCCGGCCAATTTTACTGCAGACAGAACAGAAGCATTACGTGACTGGTATATAACTCGCGCCAAAAATAAGATTATTCCACGGGTTAAGAAGCATGCCCTCAATCTAGGGGTCGAAGTCAATAATGTAAAAATCGTAGATAACCGCTATCGCTGGGGTTCATGCACCATAAATAATAACATCAATATAAACTGGCGACTTATCAAAGCACCTATGTTTGTCATTGACTACGTCATTGTCCATGAACTGGCGCATCTTCTGGAGGCCAACCATACACCCCGGTTCTGGAACATCATTCGAGCGCAAACTCCAACGATGGATAAAGCTAAGGCTTGGTTGAAGGAGAATGGGCAATTGCTGGAGGAGATAATTTAACTATTGTTACTCTTATTTATTAGCGAACTAATAGTTGCCCGTGTCTATCAATACGAAGATTCATTCCCTTAGGTGCAAAATTATATGTCTTGAAGTAAGATAGTCTTAGAAACACTGAAGGAAAAGGTGCTAAGAAATGGCAACAGCAGAGCAAATTAAAGCATTAATAAGGAACCATTTTAGTGATAACTCGGAGCAGTTTGTCACTATTGCTCTTCAGATAGCTGCTCATGAAGCTCGCCAGGGCCACACTGAAATGGCTCATGAGATTCGTAAACTAATTGATAAGGCTAAATCAAGACCTACAGTGATAACAAGACTACCTGTTGAACTTAGCGGGCTTATTTTCACGGAAGAACCACAGATACCATTAAGTGCTTTAGTACTTAACGAAGATATGAAATCCAGAATAGAACGTATTATAATTGAGTTTCGCCAGCAGAACAAGCTTAAACGTTATGGGCTTTTGCATCGGCGTAAGATTCTATTTACGGGTGCACCGGGGACCGGTAAGACCATGACGGCAAAGGTGCTGGCCACTGAACTTAGCCAACCGCTCCATACAATTCAAATAGACCGTTTGGTAACTAAATTTATGGGTGAAACCAGTGCGAAATTACGTCAGATATTTGATCTAATACGTGAGATCCCAGGGGTATATCTGTTTGACGAATTCGATGCAATAGGTAGTGAACGAAGTTTAGAAAATGATGTAGGGGAAATGCGAAGGGTATTAACTGCATTTCTTCAGTTCATAGAAAATGATAATTCAGATAACCTTATAATTGCGGCTACTAACAATTTACGTCTATTAGACCGTGCCTTGTTCAGGCGTTTTGATGATGTTATTAATTATGAACTCCCTGGGCAAGAAGAACGCTCCCTTTTGATTGCAAATTTGCTAGGAGCTTTTATCGATAAAAGATTCCCACTTGAAAAGGCTGCAGCGGCTGCTTCAGGTCTTAGCCATGCTGAAATCGATAGGGCCTGTAGAGATGCTATGAAATCCGCGGTACTTGAAAATAAAAATCGTATTAGCATTAATAATTTAACCAAAGTACTAAACGAACGGCATACCGCGTATCAAGGCCGGGAGGTATAAGTACTAATGCCAGTAGAGAAGTATAGGCACATATTTTTGGAGAATGGACCGGAGGCTCAAGGATTTACTACTCCCCCTAAAGTTGTCAACAAGGACCCCAGTCTTAAAAAGGACGCTGATACGCATAGCGCAGATCTTACCAGGCAGTTTGGGGAGGCCTGGCGGCAAGCTGAAGGTGAACAGGCTAATATACATAGGGATCGGAACGGCATTTATATTGAGTTCAAAAGTGATCCTGGTGCAGAATTAGTTACCAAGAGTCTTGAGGATCTCCGCTCAAAAAAGGTACGGTTGCTTAATGTGCGTGAAGACTTGGAAGATGACCAGAAAGTTACCTACGCTACAGTATATGTATCCCATGATAAGCAAAATCATTTTCTGGATAAAATTGAAGCATATGCGAAAGAATCAAAACACATAGACCTTATTAACAGTATAGCGGAAATACGGAAGGCCCTCCTAATTCAGTCATTCTGGACTGATTCTCCAGAACTTGTACCTAAGGATAGTAAAGAATGGTGCGAAGTGTGGTTGAGCAGTGACAATCCAGATATCTTGGCTGAATTTGAGCATATATTAACTGAGGTAAACATTAAGTCAGCAACAGGTTTTATTCGATTTCCAGAACGAATGGTTAAACTAATATTGGCTAATAGGCAAGATCTGGAGCTTCTTACCAGAGAATATGATTACATCGCAGAATATCGACGTGCAAAAGAGACCGCATCATTCTGGGTAAGTATGCCTAAGCGAGAGCAAGCTGATTGGCTCCGTGACTTACAAAGACGCTTGGAAGTTGTCGATGATGCTGGGTTAAGCGTATGTATTCTTGATACAGGTATTAATAATGGGCATCCTTTATTATCTCCCGTATTAAGAGATGAAGACTGTTTAACAGTTGAACCTCATTGGGGTGAAGATGATCATGATGGACATGGAACCTTAATGGGAGGAATTGTAACTTTCGGTAATCTAGAAGAATGCCTTGTTAGTGAACAAACAATTAAAATACCCCATCGCTTGGAATCGGTGAAAATTCTACCAAGGCCACCGCACACGAATAGTCCGGAACTCTGGGGTCATATTACAGCCCAAGCAGTAAGTAAAGCTGAGATTCAAGCCCCACATAGAATTCGGATATGTTGTTTAGCAATAGCTGCTACCGATACCCGAGATCGAGGACGTCCGAGTTCATGGTCCGGCCAGATAGATAATTTGGCCTCAGGCGCTCATGAGGAAGATAATGTTAAACGATTATTTATCGTATGTGTTGGAAATATAACTGATTTACAACTCGCTTTGGATTACCCGAACGCACAACTTACAGATTCGGTTCATGATCCAGCCCAGTCATGGAACACCTTGACTGTAGGGGCATTTACTGAACTCGACGACATTATAGATCCTACATTGGAGGATTATTTACCGGTAGCTAGATCAGGACAACTTTCTCCTTTTACTACTACTTCGATTACATGGGATAATAAATGGCCGAATAAACCAGACATAGTGATGGAAGGGGGAAATCTTTCTCATGATGGTCAGGGTAATTATGATGAAAGCTACGACCTTTCACTTCTTTCCACCTTCTATGATCCAACAAGAACTTATTTCGCATTTCATAACATGACAAGTGCTGCCACCGCAAAAGCTGCCTGGTTAGCAGCTCAGATTTACAGTCTTTACCCCCATAGCTGGCCAGAGACAGTTAGGGCCTTAATGGTTCATTCTGCAGAGTGGACAGATCAATTAAAACTACAGTTTCTGCTGGATGAAACCAAAGGATCATATGCTAAATTATTACGTATATGTGGATATGGGATACCTAATCTTGATCGAGCACTGTATAGTGCCAGCAATTCATTGACGCTGATTTCTGAGGCAGAAATTCAGCCTTATGAGAAAAAAGATGATAATAGTGGATACAGAACCAAAGAAATGCATCTTTATGACTTACCATGGCCTAAAGAAGCCCTGGAATCATTACCAGATAATACTGAGGTTAGGATGAGAGTTACCCTATCATATTTCGTAGAACCAGGACCAGGGGAGATTGGATGGAAAGATCGTTATAGATACGCTTCATATGGCTTACGGTTTGATGTTAAATCACCTACGGAAGATATAGATCAATTCATTCGGCGTATTAATGCAGCAGTTCGTACCGAAGAAGCGGGTCATCCTGGTACACAAAGCGCAGCAGAGCATTGGTTGATAGGTTCTACTGGACGAGACAAAGGCTCTATACATTCTGATATTTGGCAAGGAACAGCTCGGGAACTAGCTGAATCGGGTGTTATCGCTATTTTTCCTATAATAGGATGGTGGAGAGAGAGAGCACACCTAGGACGAGTTAGTAAACGAGCACGATATAGCCTTATAGTATCTATTACTACCTCGGCTGAAGATGTTGATATTTATACACCCGTTGCCAATATGGTAGGTATAACAATACCCGTAACAGTTGAAGCTTTTTAAAAGATTACTCATAGATCCTCTAACCACGGAAGAAGAAACGACACATTTATGACACAAACATTAATAAAAAAGTTGATGAATGCTATCGACAAAAATGAATTCTGTACTATGTAATAATGCTGATATTTTGGGATGTGTATAGCATTTTTAATCGTACATTACAATCAATCATTTTTTACCCGCAGCTGATTCGTAATCAGCAGGTCGCCGGTTCAAATCCGGCCATCGGCTCCAGGATTATTGGGGGTTACAGTTATTCCAGGTTTCTGTGTCGAAGGCGATTTGCAGCAACCGTGCAGCAACCGAGGATTTAACAGCCCTTTAATAAATAGAAATACCCGCCGAGGTGTCGGCCCCGACGGGTATATATTGGTACTTCTTACTTGTGTCCTTCCTCTGCGGGAGGACTTTTTGTTATCAGCAGATCGTCCAGCTTCGCTGCTGCGGCCTGTTTGATCTCTGGCATAACATGACTGTATGTGTCTAGTGTCATGCTGATCTGGGAGTGCCCCATCAGTTCCTGTACTACTTTGGGGTGTTCATTCATTTCCAATAAGCGGGTAGCATAAGAGTGTCGCATAGAGTGCAATGTTGCTTTTGGTATGCCAGCTCGTTCCAGAAGCCTATTAAAAGTTCGAGTCAAGTTTCGAGGATCAATGGGTTGTCCCAGTTCGGTACAAAACACTAGGCCTAGATCATTATATGCAGCTCCAGCCTTCAGTTTCTCCTGATTCTGACGGGACTTATGACTCTTAAGAGCTGCAATTACCGATTGAGGTATTGGGATACTTCGTCTACTCTTGACTGTTTTCAGCGGTTGGAAGCGTAACTCAGTTTTTAAAGAACTGTCTTCAACCCGGATTCGGGTCAAAGATTGCTGGACGCGAATTACACCCTCGTTAAGATCGACATTCTCCCACTTCAATGCCAGGAGTTCCCCACAGCGCATACCAGTCCCTAGGTCAACCAGGAAAGCCGTTCCCAAGCGCTCGGTATTGAGAACCGCCTGAAGCCTTGTTTGTTCTTCCGTCAGTACACGCATCTCCTTCTTCTCGCGTCGTGGACGCTTAGTGGCCTCACTTACGTTTCGAACTACCAGACCTTCTTTAATAGCCTGTGATAAGGCCGAATGCAGCACGATGTGGATTAGTTCGACCGTCCTGGCTGATAATCCACCCCGACCGTCATGACGACCGTTCTCTATCTTATCGTTATACAGCTTCTGAAGGTGATGGGGATGCAGTTTCGCCAATTTTATATTACCGATCGCGGGTTTAATATGAACCCGTATCAGCATCTCATGGCCAGTTGTAACTGTCAAGTAAAAATGAACAAAAAATGATAAATAACTTTGGACACCTAGTTATTGCCAAAAATGGTTTGGCGATGTTTCAAACGATAGCTGTCGCCGCTTAAGTGGATGACCTCACTTTTGTGGATTAAGCGATCCAAAATAGCAGTTGTAATCGCCGGATCACCCAGAATATCTCCCCAGTCTTCCGGTCCCTTGTTTGATGTAATGACGACAGAAGCCTGGCTAGCTCCATCCCTCTGTAATCAAAGGCTCTTGCGTAGTGGGTCTCTTTGCCAATGTCAATTCCAACGACCAGAGTCTCAAATTTGATTTGCGAAATCTTTTGATTTTGTGTATTTTTCATATAGGGACGCCTCCTCAATCTTTTGTTTTGTGCCTTTCTGTGGGGATCAGCACAATTCAATTGTATTGATGGGCGTCTCTTTTTTCAAAGACCGTTCTTAAGCATTACAGGAATGCTCCTATCCAGTTAAAAGCAAGAGGCATTCCGACAATGGTATACCGAAAAATATTCTGGAATGATTCGCTCTGAGGGTACCAGACCCGAGCCATCAATTTATCATTACTTAATAGTAAAAATCCATGGGGCATATTTGGTTCGGCATTTCTGAAAGACCTTAAAAAATTTAAGTGATCAGTTTCATCGACCGTACTGAACCTGGGAATCCCTGTCTTATCATGTATGTGAGTATGGAGAATGCCTTCTTTGTTTTCATCTGCCCTTTTCATAGCTAATGCAATACCACGGTGGTCAATACGGGCCCCAACGGTCCGATCTTTTATATAGAACTCATCAGGAATAGGTTCATAACCGGTCACTACCAAGACAGACTTACCAGAAGGCTTGATAAATACATAGCCCATTCGTTCATAGGCGTATTTATGGGGACGAGACAAGTCATTCTTTATTCCTTGAAATAGGTACTGAGTCATTCTAAGTTGTATCAAGCGACTAACCCCCTTAAATGGTTTATAACCATATCCAGCATCGGCATATTTTCAATGTTTTGATAAGAGAATGCATACCACTTATGCCCTAATACAAAAACCTCGCCGTTCCAGTTGACCTGTTTAACTGTTTGAATACGGTCCTTGAAAAACAAACGAGAAGTATAACCGCTATGAGGCATCGGACAAAGTAATGCATCAGTTTTTTCCGGAGCACATCCCGGGGGCATATTAAGCCCCGGGATGTAAATAAAGCAATAGCCAGCCTCGTCGATCTCTCGAACATCGGAGTTTAAGTTTTCTCTTAAGATAGCAAGTTCCTCTGGTTGATAATGCATGTTACCCCCTCCTTAAGACGAACTGCCAGAAGGTGCAGCAGACTTGAACCGTTCCCCGCCTTTGATGGTAATGGTTTCAGTATCCTGCAAAGCAGTCTCATAATGCGGCATTAGATATAAGATGTCTGTGGAGGGGACATTTGCGGCTTGCTTTATTGTTGCTATAGTTTGATTTCCTTTGTGGATTAAAACAGGGTTGTCATTAACGTAAATAGTGGTTATAGCGTGGCCATGCTCATTACCATGGCCATGATCGTAAACCTCTGAGTGGTGGTTGTGATTGTGTTTTTCCATCATGATTTGTACCTTACCTTTCTAATAATATTGGGGATTTAGTTAAGAAACAGTAATTTTTTTCTTAACTAAGCACAAATCCGGAAGGAATTATGTAAAATATAGCGAAATACCTTATTAAGCTTGTCAAGGGAATAGTCATATGGCATAATTCCTACGGACATGGCGAGATAGCAGGGTCCCCGGACCTTTCTATCTACTTTCGCTAGCAATTGAAAACTTAGTAAGAAGGACATCCTGGCCGATGTTCTTCTTACTTTTCTGATCTTTCAAATGTCATTACCCCTTTCAAGCATTTAGTTACCCACTGCAATTATAAACCCAAAATTATTTTAAGACAAGTAGAGTTATCATACATACAAATAATGAATTTATGATATAATATAGTAAATAATAAAAAAAGAGATGGTGAATATGGATCAAAATAATATTGCTATGAATCTACGGCGACTTCGGGAAGCTAAGGGGTATACTCAAGAGGAGATGGCCAACATGGCTGGAATCTCTAGAGTAGCTTATCGGAATATTGAAAGCGGTAAATCAACCCCGAAAGTTTCGACTTTACAGAACATCGCATTAGGAGCCGGAATTAAGCTTCAAGATCTCTTCGTTTCTGTTCGAACTATGGAAAAGGTTAGATTCAGAGCCTTAAAGAAAATGCATAGTAGGGAAAGCATCTTGATTGAGGTAGCGCGGTGGCTAGATGATTTTAGTTATTTGGAAAAAGTATTAAATGACAGTAAGGAATATAAATTCCAGGCTCTCGCTAATCGTCTTGATTCACTCCCTGATGGAGAAGAACGGGCTAAATTTGCAGCTAAAGAAGCTAGAGTGACACTTAAATTAAAACCAAAAGAACCCATTCGGGATATTGCCGGTTTGCTAGAATCAGGTGGAATAAAAGTATATCCATATAAGCTGACCTCCGATAAGTTCTTTGGGCTATCCGTTGCAAAAGATGAGGGGGGACCGGCAATTATTGTTAATGTTTGGGACCGGATTTCGGTTGAAAGATGGATCTTTAGTGCTGCTCACGAATTAGGACATCTACTTCTGCATTTGGATTCTTATAACATTGATGAGAGTGTCGAGAATAAAGCTGAAGAGAAAGAAGCGGATATCTTTGCTTCGTATTTCCTAATGCCCGAAGAAGCCTTTTGGCGTGAATGGGAAGATACTTATGGGGTACCTTTGGTTAACAGGGTATTTAAGGTTAAGGGGATATTCCAGGTTAGTTACAAGACTGTGTTATATCGGCTTTCTGAAAAATATGGGAATGGTATTTGGGGAAGGTTTTATGCAGCCTATAAAGCTAAAACCGGGAAAAGCCTCGGGATTAAAGATGAACCAGAGGCCTTAACCCAAGATAAATTTCAACACTCGCCAGAAGCTCTGCGGTCAAGGGAACCTAATTCGCTCTTGTCGTCCCACTTTATTGAAGATCGCTTATCTAGGCTGGTACGGCAAGCAATCGAGAAAGACAAAATTACAATGAGTCGGGGAGCAGAGATTCTTAAAATCGATCTTGGTTCGATGAGAGAATTAGTTTCTTCATGGGTATAGGCAAATGCGGAAAAAGAAGAGATCTTTGTTAATACTTGATGCAAATGTTCTGATCGATTTTTGTGTAACTGACATATCGTTACTTAGTTTGATATGTAACTATGTAGGTCAGATTTATTTGCCTACGCCTATTTTTAATGAGGTTAGCGAGATTAACGAAGATTATTGTAATGAATCGGGTATAAAGCTTGTTGAACCAGAATTAGAGCAGGTCGCGTTGGCAGTGAAAGAAGAGCTGAGTTCTTTATCTTTTGAAGATAAACTATGTCTTATAATGGCCAAACAAAATGGTTGGACTTGTGTTACAAATGATAAACCTTTGAGACAGAAATGCGAGGCGGAAGGGGTACCATTAATTTGGGGGGTAGAGCTTATCTGCATCTTAGTAGAATCTGGAGGTCTACCTGCCCGGGAGGCAAGGGACGTAATAATTGAGATACAGAATTCTAATCCTAAATATATAACGGGTGCCATTGTTACAAGAGCTTTTAAAAGACTCGGTATAAAGTCATAAAGAATTACTTACAGGCGACAACAAGAACTACTGGTAGTTGGATCACGCCAAAAAGCATAGATATAAATCTCGAACAATTTCAGGCCAGACGCACAGGGGCAGGGATTAAATCCCTGCCCCTGTGCGTCATATCTTTCTGTAAACGTAAACATAAAAAATAGATCGCCTATTATTATGGCTTTTAGTATTATTTCCCGATCGGAATAGCCGCTCTATATGATGGATCAGTTTTTTGGTGCATTTAGTGTTGCCTTGTGGTATATAATAAGTTTCTTTCGTGTGGAATAAGTAGCCTTAAAATCATTGTTAGTCTCGTAGAACCTTTAGTGCAGGTTTTGTTATACTTGGTGCGGAAAATGTTATATTTAACAGGTAATAAATTTATAAAGCCCTATGTATAGCCATTGTTAAAGACGACTTAATATGTTCGGTTAAAGAATTAGATTAATATCCTAAAAATCAAACGTGCCTACAAAACCCTGTATACAGGGTTTTGTATCTTAATATAACATAACCTGCACGTTGTATAACAGTACCTTAATGCGGCTTTTGTTATACTTGGCAAAAACGCTATACATTAGGCTTTTAGAGAAATGGTTGAGTATAACAGAAGATGCACCTAATAGTTTATTAACAAAAGAAGTTATGCTCCAGCCTATAGCTGCAATATTAGGGGAGAACATGACTAAAGACTATTGATCGAGTTAGTGTTAGGTAAACAAACGTTAAGATTGTTCAAAGGGTATCATTTTGAATGAGACCCATTTGAAACGAGGATTTTCCGAGAAGAGGTTTGCAAACGAAGCTTTTAAGCTAAACACTGATTTTTTGGAGAAAAAAGTTGTTGTAATCCCAGCCAACAAGGCAAAGGAATATTCTGATTGGGAAAAACGGCAATCAGGCAATTCTAATAAGAAATAGGTCAGAAACAATATTGCCCATAGTTTTTGGTAGCAAAGGAAGAGACATTATTGGTAGTCTCATATTAAATAACCATTTAAGATACTAATTGAATTGAAGAAATAAATATTACAATAATGGCCAAACTGTGTAAGTTTTAATTATACAGACTACTGGAAAACATATAGAATTTAATGTTTTAATTAAGAGGGGTTGGGCATCGAAAAATAATTAAATTTGCCTTATTACTACCTGGACCCCCCAGGAAATATATATAGTTTTTTCGCCCCTTATGGTCATTGAAAACGTTGATATTCTATGACCTGTTAGGTACTTAGCTGAATAATAGCATAGTCGCCAGTAAGAGTTACTGTTGTTTCTTAATGAGTTGCGTATTAAAATGGCTATCTTTAGGAACAACGACATCTCATTCTCCGAAGCCGGTTCTCATGGTTTTCTCGCTATAGCTATTGTGGCAGTCATATTTGGAGTAATCTTACTTCTCGCCTAATTCAGCTTTTAAACCGTTTTCCAGAACTGTACTTACCATTTTCATAAATAGGTCTTGTGCGCCGCAAAAGTTATTGGTTCCAGCATCCTGCAACATTCCCAGTTGATCACACGTATCAAGCAATATAGGAATCCAAAGTAATATAGAGGGATGGTTTTTGTGCAGCAACGCGTGCAGCAACCGGGATGAAATCATCCGATACGTAATGATACCAAGTAAGAAAAACAAAGCCCCCAAACCGCATGGAACGGGGGCTTCTGATATTTAAGAATACTAAACAATACCACCAATTGGTAATTCGTAATCAGCAGGTCGCGGTTCGAATCCGCCCACTGGCGCCAGGTTAAAAATACCAACCCTCATTACACGAGGGTTTTTGCTTTTTTGCATACTACTTTATCATATTGGCATTGTCAAATTATTAATCTAGACACCCCAGCACTAGAATCTAACCAGGTCTTTATGCAATATTATATTCCCTTCCAGATTCTCATTGCCGGAGCGTCCGCCTACCCAGATCAGAATCCGGGGGCTATCCGTTAGAATTTGAACTTCAAATGCATTAAACATGGGGATAAATTCCGTTTGGATTTTGGAATTAGCGGTAATCGTAAAGGTTTCATCAAATACCTCTTTTTTAGGTTTTGGATCAAGATTAAAGATTCTAACTCTCGCTTTGTGCTTCTTTGCTCCGTTATTTAATACCAGAATTCGAATGTTATTTATAAACTCGCTGATACTGATTGGGCCAGTGGTATACCTGTATTTGGCTAAATTCGCCATTTTATCATCCCCCTGTATATTTACAATATTAGGGTATTCAAAAAGAAACATTTTTGTGTTGCCGTTGTGACCGCTTATATGCCTCCGAGTGCTTGTTAACCAAAGGCCATAATTTCTGACAACAGGGATTATTAGTGTTATCATCGAAATATACTCGCCAAGGGCATTACATGGCTGGAGGGAGTAAATAAAACAGTGGCGGATTTCTCCTGCCGACGGGTGGGTAAATCGGGAGGAATTATGTGTATAATATTGTTTGCTTATGATTGTCATCCCCGTTACAGGTTAGTGGTAGCAGCCAACCGGGATGAGTTTTACCAGCGTCCCACGGCAGCGGCCGCTTTTTGGCCGGATCATCCCGATATTCTGGCAGGAAGAGACCTGAAGGAAGGTGGTACCTGGATGGGGATAACCACCAATGGATGTTTTGCTGCTTTGACCAATTACCGGGATCCTTCCAGTTTTAGACCGGAGGCCAGGTCAAGGGGGCACCTGGTTAAAGATTATTTGAACAGTAATCTGGCGCCAAAGACTTATACAGCCGACCTGCCTAACGGAGGCAGTGCTTATAACGGCTTCAATCTATTAATGGGAACCAATGATTCAATGTATTACTACTCCAACCGGGAAAAAATTATTCGCCAAATTCCAGCTGGTATTCATGGCTTAAGCAATGCTTTGCTCAATACACCCTGGCCTAAAGTAAGCAAGGGAATAAAGGCAATGGCCCAACTTATACAGCATGATGATATTGAAGCCGAGCAGCTGTTTGCCATGATGAGCAATCAGGAATTGCCGGATGAGCAGGACTTACCCCAAACCGGTGTTAGCCTGGAAATGGAAAGAATGCTGGCCCCCATATTTGTCACGAGTCCTGATTATGGTACTTGTTTAACTACGGTAATATTAGTAGAGCGCAATCATAATTTCCAATTCTGGGAGCGTAGTTATATAAATGGACAGCCCGATAGCTGGGACGAAGTTTACTACCGCTATCCCTTTTAAAGTGGCGATATATAACCCCAGTTCGCTCACCTCTTCCCCCATTTTTGTTTATACTCGCTTTCTTCATACTTTTGCAGATATTCATAATATAAAGCTATTAATGATTATGCAATTGACAATGCTGCACCATCTGTATTAACATTATTAATACAGATGGTGCAGCACAGGGGGTGACTTGCTTGATATGGGTAAAAGTAGATTTTCACTCGGGTGAACCTGTTTATCAACAGATAGCTCAGAGTATGAAGGGGGATATTATTAGTGGCAAATTGAGCAGGGATGAGCTTATCCCTTCCATCAGGGAATTGGCCCGTGATTTAAAAATTAACCCCAATACAGTAGCCCGAGCTTACCGAGAGCTGGAAAACGAAGGATATATTTATTCCCGCCCGGGGGTAGGCTACTTTATTAAAGATTCTGATAAAAAAACCATGGAAGAAAAGGCATTAGAAATACTCGCTAAGGAAATGGCCGTAATTGTAAACATCGCCCGGAATTACCAAGTATCCCGCCAGAAATTTACCGAACTCGTAATGCAAAGCATTAATAGAGCATATGGAGGTGATGAATAGCATGTACACGATGAAAATAAAAGAACTTTGCAAAAGCTATAAAAACAGCAGCTTTACTCTGCAAATTACTGATTTATCCCTTGAAGCTGGGAGTATTTTCGGGCTTTTAGGTCCTAATGGAGCAGGGAAAACCAGCCTTTTGAAACTGCTTATGGATATAGTCCGTCCGGATATGGGTTATATTGAGATATTAGGCCACAGGCCTTTTGAAAGAGAAAAGCTGCAGGCTAAAATATCATATATGCCAGAAAATAAAAACCTTTACCATAATATGACGGTCAAGAAAATGCTGGACTATGCCAGTGGTATAATTCCGGGCTGGGATAATGATAAGGCATTGGAGTTAAAGAATATTTTCCCCCTGGAAGGCAAAAAAAGAATATCCACGCTTTCCTATGGAGAGAAAACCCAGCTTTATGCTATTTTAACCTTTGCCCGTTCAGCCGATTTATTTATCCTGGACGAACCTACCCGGGGCTTGGACCCAATCATGCAGGAACAAATGCTGCAGCTGATAAAAGAAAAGAGCGGGCAGGGCAAGACTATTATTTTCTCATCTCACCAGTTGGGAGAAATAGAAGAAAGCGTTGATTCTCTTGCTATGTTGCGTAAGGGACATATGGTGCTTAATGGCAACCTGGATGACCTGAAAAGCGAACTTTTTCTTTTAAAACTGGAAAAAAGCAAAATTTCTGCTATACCTCCATCGACCCTTGATATTATTGCCACTCACCATCAGCATAAGCAATCTCTTATTCTCTGTCAGGGCGGGATGGAGGCCAGGCAAAAATTGCAGGCTGATTTTGCTTTCCTAAATCCTGAAAATGTAAATATTAAAGATATTTTCTTGATACTGATGGAAAATGGAGGTGAAGAGGAATGAGTCTCTTGATTAAAGAATTGTGGGATTTACGCTGGCGGGGAACAATATTATTATTTCTTACCTTATTGACAGGTTATTTTGTACTGTCCAATTATGAGTGGTTTAAGACCGTAGCCGATATAGCGCAAATCGAGCAGGGCTTGAAACAGGCCCCGTTTCTGAATCAACTTTTCGATATGGAAACACTGAATCAACAGCTTTTAGAACTCTTTAATAATATTGACTTTTATATATGGTCACAATGGTTCGGGAAAAACCTTTATCAGTTGATTCTTCTGGCCATTATAATCTTGACTTTTCCTCTTTTTGCCCGGGAAACAGAACAGAATACCAACTATTTTCTCCTGTCCAATCGGACCCGTAAACAGATATTCCTGAGTAAAATCCTGGCCAGCTTTTTCAGTATATTTCTGATAATCGCTGCCGGCAGTATTTTGCCGGTTATTATAGCCTTATTTAATGAATTTAATTTTAGTCTGGAACAAGCTCTGATGTACGGCCTGCAATTAAGTATTAGCTCTTTATTTCTGTATTCTGTGGTAGTTTTTTTCTCTATTATATTCAATGATGTTATTAAGCCGGTTATAGCATCGGTAATTGTATTTGTGGCATTAGGCTTAATGGGAAAGATATCTGGAATGCTTTATTTAAACATCTACCGCTATATGACCGGTGTAGATATATTTTTTACTTCTTCAATACAAACAACTGCCATGATAGTTATTTTAATTTTGGCTCTATTTATTCTGATGGGCTCCTGGTATATATTTAAAAATAAAGATTTTTGATTATCAATTAAAGGAGATGAATATTATGCTTATGGCTACTACCGACCATCTTTCGGAATATAAAATAAGCAAAACTCTGGGCCTGGTTCGCGGAAGTTCCATCCGGGCAAAACATCTGGGAAGGGATATTGGAGCCGGTCTAAAATCCCTGGTAGGTGGAGAGTTAAGGGGCTACAGTGAATTACTGGTGGAATCCCGGGAAGAGGCTCTAAATCGTATGATAGAGGCAGCTGAAAAACTAAATGCCGATGCTATTGTAGGAATTCGTTTTAGTAGTTCCCAGATAATGAGTGGGGCCGCAGAAATGCTGGTCTACGGCACCGCCGTAAAAATCGAAAAGTAAAGCTGATTAGCGAAACTCTCATACTCTATAGCCGGTAATGCTGATAACGGGTCAGCAAAACCCAGAATCGGTGGAGCGCAATCATAATTTCTAATTCTGGGAGCGTAGTTATATAAATGGACAACCCGATAGCTGGGATGAAGTTAACTATATGGGGACCAGCCACAAGAACCGTCCCCGTGGCTGCCGTGGCTGACCCCTGTTTCCCTGGCGGGTTAATGAGCAGAGGCATCCTGGCGGTACAGCAAAACACAGCATACTGCTCCCAGTGTGGCCATGGTTACCAAAAATAGCAGTCCACCAGTATAACTGCCGCTCACCTGGATTAACCAACCCAGAATAAAAGGTGAAATAGCTGATAATAGATTTCCTACCCCGCTGACTATGCCGGAACCAGTTACCAGCAGATGAGAAGGTAATGATGTTTGCATAATGGCCCATACGGTAGGATAGACAAATTCGTTAATACCTATTGCCAGGGTCATAAACACCACTGCTCCAAGGGGTGAAGGCACCAGGGCAATGCCCAGGGTAGTCAAGGCTACACCACATAAGGCTGCTATCCCGATAACACTTCGGGGTTGCACCCGGTCTGCCAGTCGACCTCCGATAAGTATGCCGGCTGCTGCCACTCCATAGGCCAGAGATATATAACCGGCCATACCGCTGATATCAAAATTTCGAGCCTGCACCAGATATTGTGGCATCCAGGTCATCAGTCCCCACCAGCTGCACAAAAAGGCGGTATAAATCACGGCCATCAACCAAAAAGAGGTATTTTTCAACAGCTCCCGTATCCCCTGGGTATCTACTGCCGATTCATCCCCTGGGGTATCTCTTGGGGTATCGCTATCCTGGTTATGGGAAACTATATACTGAGCTTCCTGGGTGGATATATAAGGATTATCGCCTGGTTGGTCAGATATCCAGCTAAACCCCAGCGGTATAAGCGCCAGCAAACCTAACAGCCCGGGAATAAAAAAACTGTATTCCCAACCAACCCCCCAATTTATCCAGGAATAGAGCGGCAGGGCCACAATAAGCGCCAGGCAGCCGCCTACCCCAACAACAGCATTGGCCGTACCTCGTTCCTGTGGGGGAGTCCAGTTTTTAACCAGCAGACTTATATTAGGGTGATAGATGCCATGGGCCAGTCCTAGTATAACCCGTACCAGGATAAGGGCAGCAAAAGAAGCCACCCAGCCTCCGGCCAGCATAGACAGAGCACCGACAATAACCCCCAGAAGCAAGGAACGTCGTGGTCCCAAGCGGTTGCTGACGGGGACCGATAGCATATTGGATAAGGAATAAACCAGCAGAAAAACCGTCATCAACATTCCCTGCCGCGCTGCTTGTCCAACCAGGCCCATTTCCTCCAGGAAACGTTGGTCTACCAGCAAGACTCCGATGTTAGTACGCTGTAGATAAACCAAAACCCACATTACGGCCAAAATAATTATCACTGTATGGCGATATCTGCCTTGACTATTGCTATAATTCAACAAAATACCAACTTTCCGTAACGAATGCAGATGATTATTTCATATCGTTTAATCTATTGGGGGAATTTCCTTAAAGACGCAGTTGCCACTGGCCTGACAATCCTTGCAGGACTGTCTGGGCACGGACAGGGGTTTTTCTTTTAGCAGGGTGCGGGCCAGGGCCAGAGCATCTTTTACTGCTTCATCAGGGCCATCAATTGCAAGCATCACTGATCCCTCTGAACCGCTTACTCCACCGGCAGCAACAATCGTAGCTTCCACAGCGAATAAAGTCTTCAGGGCATCTATTTCGGTATATATCTGGGCAAAGCCTGCGGGCAGGAGCGCCAAACCGCAGCGCTGCCCCAGGCTGTAATCCAGCCGGTTAATGCCCATCAACCGGGCAGCCGCTGTACAGGAAGGGATCAACTTCTCATGGCCAACCGGTACCAGGAGCTTACAGCCACGGGCTGCCAGGACCCCGAAGGAGCCCCCTACCGTACCTCCCCTGGGGTTAGCCAACAGCACCCCGGCATTACCATCGGCATCAAAGGCATTGGCTCCCTTGACGAAGACATCATCCCGGTTAAAGTCCATTATGAACTCTTCCCAGGAGATATCCTTTATGATGCGCCCGTTTTCCAGGCAGATGCTGGTAAAACGGGTATCAGCAGCAGTAACGCAGGGTACTCCGCCGCTTACGATACCAGCCGCAAACCGGGGTTTCTCATCAGCAGATAGCAAACCCAGTTCCTCAGCGATATATGAGTTGGTAGTGCCCACGCCGATAATCATCCGGCCATGGGTCATGGCCTGCTGAAATACTGCTTCATTTATGAGTCCACGGGCAATCAGACGCTTGGCCCCTGCCGGGGACAAGGAGAAAGTCGCAATCATCATAACACCGTCCTGTTTGTGAATATTTCCTTGACTATAAGCAAAAAGTTGAGCAAGTCTGTATTATTTTAACATGAATAAAACAGGGATGCTCAAATATTAAGAGTTTAGTCCGCTGCAAAAAGTCACTTTCTTATACAAGCTCGAAGTGAAATATGCCCCCCGCTTCTTTAAACGGTCGGGTTCTCGTTAACAAAATGGGCGGCGGATTCTAATCCCCCCGCCTCGTTGTAGCGCTGTGTTAAAATTGCTTGGTAGTTTCTTTCCGATACTAAAAAGAAATGTTGACAGAAAAACCGCAGCTCAGTATAATCCCGTCTTTGACACTTAGAGAAGAGAAAAGAGCTCGCAAACCCCTAAAGTAAGGAGTTTGCGAGCTCTTTATGCATTAATTAAAAGTGAGTAATATTTGTCTAAGACTTAGTAGCTTTAAAAATATTTTTCATCTGTCGCATGGTGAGTATCTGGTAGTCAGTACGGAAGCCAAAAGCATCATGAAGGCTGTCGGTGAAGTCCGTTCTCATATAGGTGGGGACGAACCCCTCCCCCTTGACCTCATAGAAATTCATGTCCCGCAGCCCCTGAACGATCTCGCTGCACGTGTACTGCTCGCCCAGCTTCTTCTCCAAGAGTCGGTAGACCACCAGCGCGATAAAACATGTAATGAAATGCGCCGTTATCCTGTCGTCGCGGCTGAGGTATACCGGCCTAGCCCTAAACTCGCTTTTCATGATTCTGAAGCATTCCTCGATCCGCCAACGCCTCCTGTTTACCGTAAGGAGGGCAGCGGTGTCGCCGTCAAGGTTGGTGCAGACCGCGTAGAAGCCATCAAAAGCCTCCTCTTTCTGGATGACAGAATTATCGATTTCATATACCGCCTTGCTGGCGACCTCCCCCTCTGGGGTGATGCTGGTTTTCTTGATAAAACGCTTGTAGTCGTTTTGGTTCACCTTCTTCAACTTGCCCAAATTCGTATCAAGGACTTTGCGGGCACGCTCAATTTGGGCGTTCCTGACCTTACGCTGGTAGTTTTGGTACTTGAGCGAAAAAGACACAATAAGCTTCTGCTCCAGCCCATCCTCCACAATCCAGCGTTCCTTGTAAAAAATCTTTTCCAGGTCTTTTTTCTCATCAATCTTGTCCAGACTGTATATGGAGCTGTCGTCCGGGAGGTGCCAGCCCTCAGGGCTCAATGCCCATTCCTTTAGGTGCTTCTTCAGTTTCTTGATCGATTGCGTAGTGATAAAAGCTCGCTCGCCCTGGTTGTTGAACTGCCGGTTGCTATTGGAGGCGAGCCCGGCATCGGTGCAGACGATGAACTTGGAGCAATTAAAGTCAGACAGTATTTTCTTCTCCAGCGGCTTTAGAGTCAGCTGCTCGTTAGTATTGCCTTTGCCGATATATACAGCCAGGGGCACCCCGTCCCCATCCATGAAAAGCCCCATCTGGACAATGGGGTTGGGGCGATGCTCTTTGGAGTAGCCGTATTGCTTGATGCCTGACTCCTGCTCTATTTCGAAGAAGTAATTGGTGCAGTCGTAGTACAGCACCCGGGTGTTCCTCTTTGATACTGCCAGGCTGTTGGAATAAAGGGACGCCTGAATAGAGTCAGCCTCTTTGGCTATTATCTCCAACGCACGGTAGATTTGGTGGAGGTCAAACGAGGGCTGCTCCATGAACCTTGATGAAAGTTGGTAGGTAGAAAGCTTGGAGGAAGGGTAGATAACCCTCGCGTAGACAAGCCTGGATAGGATGGAATTCAGGTCGTAAGAGAAATTGTACTTCTTAGCGATAGCCCAGCACATTTTATCAAGCTTCAGTTCGTGATATATCTTCTGCAAAAAAAGGTACCCGCCGTTGAATAAGCGCTGCTGGCCTTTGTCGATAATCTTGACCGGGGAATACTTGACCAGGACTTCGCGTTTGTTCAGCTTTTCCTTCTCGTTAAGCTTTGCGATATACTCCTTGGCCCACTCGATAGGATCCCTGCCATCCAGCTTTTTATTAAGCTCCTCGACCGTGCCGAGACTTTCAACGACTTTAGAAGAATGGATACCGTTTTCGTAGGTGGATTTAATGACATAAAGGGAAGTGGAGTTCTTAGACTTGGAAATTGACAGCCGCATATTAATGCCTCCTTTCCCTCTAATTATCTCACATTACTCAATATTACTCAATAATATTTATGAAAATTTGACAGAAAAAAATAAAGAAAGCCCCTATTTCAAAGGCTTCCTTGCTTCCTCGTTTTTATTCAAGTGTCAAAGACCCGAGTCGCAATCATCATAACACCGTCCTGTTTGTGAATATTTCCTTGACTATAAGCAAAAAGTTGAGCAAGTCTGTATTATTTTAACATGAATAAAACAGGGATGCTCAAATATTAAGAGTTTAGTCCGCTGCAAAAAGTCACTTTCTTATACAAGCTCGAAGTGAAATATGCCCCCCGCTTCTTTAAACGGTCGGGTTCTCGTTAACAAAATGGGCGGCGGATTCTAATCCCCCCGCCTCGTTGTAGCGCTGTGTTAAAATTGCTTGGTAGTTTCTTTCCGATACTAAAAAGAAATGTTGACAGAAAAACCGCAGCTCAGTATAATAAATGCAATATTCAAAAAATGACGATGACAGGGAATAGTAAGCTGATCCTCAGGCTATAGAGAACCGCTGTTTGGTGTGAGGCGGTCGAAGAGGCAAGTGGAACTCACCCTGGAGTTGCCGACCGAAATCATTTTAGAAAGTAGGCTCGGACGGAACTTCAACCGTTAAAATGAAGGGGATATCGGATCTTAAGATCCCGCATCCTGATGGAGTGAACGGCATTAGCCGTTAATTTGAGTGGTACCGCGGAGTTTAACCCTTCGTCTCAGAGTTCTGAGCGAAGGGTTTTGTTTTTTTATCGGGGAGGACTATCTACCTGCTTCCCGATGGACTTTAAAGCAGTGAGGAATAATGGCTAAAGGCATAAGTACTTTTTAGAGAAGAGCCTTTGGCACAGCATAGAAGAATGGAGGAGCGATATGAACAATATGTTAGAACTACGAATCAATGGCTTTGGCGGGCAGGGTTCCGTTACCCTGGCTCACTTGTTAGCGCAGGCTGCGCTGGAAAACGGTGAACAAGGGCAGGCCTTGCCTTTCTTTGGCGTAGAACGTCGCGGAGCGCCGGTACGGGCAGCAGTGCGTATGTCCCCCAGTAGTATCCACGCGCACAGTCAATGCGAACTGCCGGATTATGTAGTAGTAATGAGCGAAAAGCTTACCAAAGCGGCGGTCAGTGAAGGCATAACTGAGAAGGGCAGCGTGATCATCAATGCTCCCTACGCCGAAGCCGTGGAGAAATACTGCACCTGGCAGGTGGACGCCGAAGCTATCGCCCGCGAAGCCGAACTATTTTCGGCCGATGGCCCCATTATCAATATCCCGCTGTTTGGCGCGGTGTGCCGGGTGCTAAACATTCCGCAAAATATTATGGAACAAACCATCCTGAATAAATGGCCGGGCAATAACGAAGCGCGTAATCTGGGAGCTGCTGGCAAGGCTTATAACGAAGTGAAACTGTGTCCCATGCTTTTTTAAGTGGTCGGGTCCCCCCTCACCTCGTTGCAATGCTGGGTTGAAACTGCTTCCGCAGTTTTTCCGATGCTTAAACAGCGTAACGCAGATTAGCATATAGCACATATATTTGGATTAGCGAAAGGAATGGAAATAAATGAAATCAGTAACGAAAGCCTACCGGCCCATTTCCTGGCCGATGAAAGGAGCCGGCGGTAACACCGGTTCCTGGCGAACGCATCGTCCGGTAGTTGACACTCAGATATGTAACAAGTGCCAGATTTGCTGGGTATATTGTCCGGAAGCGGTCATTGACCGCCAAGAAATTACTATTGATTACCGCTACTGCAAGGGCTGCGGCGTATGCGCCGTAGAATGCCCCACCGGCGCAATCAGCATGGAAATGGAGGAGTAGCCGTATGAAAACAGCACAAGTTATTATGGATACCGGTGCCCATGCCGCCGCGCTGGCCGTAAAAAGCGCCCGGGTGGATGTAGTACCCGGCTACCCTATCACCCCCCAGACCAGCATTATGGAAGCGCTGGCCGCCATGGTGGAAAATGGCGAACTGCACGCCCGTTTCATCCCGGTGGAAGGCGAACACAGCTCCATGGCTGCTGCCGTAGCCGCATCTGCTGCCGGCGCCCGCGTTTTTACCGCCACTTCAGCCAACGGCCTGTTGTATATGCACGAAGTTTTACATATGGCTTCCGGAGGACGTTTGCCGGTGGTAATGTGTAATGTTAACCGCGGTATTTTTGCCCCCTGGACCCTGTGGGCTGATCATCAGGACTCAATGGCTCAGCGTGATACCGGCTGGATTCAATATCACTGCTCCTCCAATCAGGAGGTGTTCAACACTATTTTGCAAGCCTTCCGCGTGGCCGAACAGATCAATATCCCGGTGATGGTCAACTTTGACGGCTTTGCTATTTCCCATTGTCTGATGCCCCTCACCCTGCCGTCACAGGAGGATATCGACCGTTTCTTGCCCCCGTATGAACCGGAATGGCGGCTGGACCCGGCTCATCCCTCTTCCTTCAGCAATGTGACCAATGCACCTGAATACGCACCCTTTCGCCAGATGCTGTCCGATGATATCATGGCATCCATCCCGCTGGTAAAGCAGGCAGCGCAGGAATACAAGGATATCACCGGCATGTGGGATGGTGACACCATCGACACCTATCGCTTGGAAGACGCCGAAGTAGTAGCCTTTGCCATCAACAGTATGGGAGCAGAATTAAGACTTTCTATCGATATCCTTCGCCAGCAGGGCATCAAAGCTGGCCTGGTCAGACCGCGCCTGTATCTGCCCTTCCCGGCCGAGGATATCATAAGTGCGCTGCCGCAAAATGCGCAGGTGATGGTACTGGATCGTAATTATAACTTTGGCCACCCCGGCGGTATTTTGGCTGCAGAGCTGAAAAGCGTGCTCTTTGGCCGCCGCAATGACATCACGGTTAAAAACCGGGTAATGGGCATTGGCGGCATAGACTTGACCCGCCAATTCATGGCCGCCGAGATTCGTGCCATGATGGATGAATAGAAAGCATAAAAAGCATAGACCAGGAAAGGAATGGATGAGATATGGCTACCAGTATTAAAAAATTACCGGATATTGAGCAGGTTTTAAGCGGCAACGGAGCCTGTGGCGGCTGCCCCGCCACCATGGCCTTGCGCATCGTAGGCAAGGCTCTGGGTTCAAACGCCATCATGCTGTTGACCCCCTCCTGTTCGGTAGCCAGCATGGGCATGACCCCCAAGCTGGGTTATAATTGGCCCTGCATTAATATTACATTTGCGTCTGCTGGCTCTTCAGCCTCCGGTATTACCCACGCGTTGGAAGTAATGCAGGAAAAGGGCCGCCTGCAAGGCGAGCTGCCTACCGTATTCGCCTGGGTAGGCGATGGCGGCACCTATGACATCGGCTTTCAGGCCTTATCAGGCGCAGCCGAGCGCAACGATAATATCATTTTCTTTTGCTATAACAACGAAGCCTACAGCAACACCGGTGTGCAACGCAGCGGAGCCACCCCGCGCGGCAGCTTCACCACCACCACCCCTACCGGCAAGCGCCAACCCAAGAAAAACATGGCCCTGCTGATGTTGGAGCACAATATTCCCTATGTGGCTACTGCCACCGTGGCTTACCCCGGCGACCTGTACGACAAGGTGGTAAAAGCCAAAAACATCCCGGGCATGAAATACATCGAAATTCAGGCCCCCTGCTATTTAGGTTGGCAGTTCGATATGCCGGAAACCGTGCAGATGAGCCGTATGGCTGTGCGCAGCGGTGCCTGGCTGTTATGGGAAGCAGAAAATGGCAAGATCAGCTTTAATAACCCCAGCTCGCTTATCATCAGCGGTAAAAAAGACGCTGCTCCGGTGGATGAATACTTAATGAAGCAGGGTCGCTTCAACCGCCTGCTTAAAGGTCCTGATGCCGAGAGCCGCATTGCCGAAATTCAAGGCGACATCGATCGCGAGATTGCTTTTATACGGGAACGAGCGAAGATTACGATTTAGTTTAAATATACAAAGAATTTCCCTGCAGCGGGACGCAGAAAGCAGGGGGACGTTCTTTTTGCTTCCAAAATATGATTCCCCTGCACCGAGACGCAGGGGTGAAAAGCGGTATTAAACTGCTGGCCAGGAAATTATAGTACTGGGACAGGAAAACAAGGAAATCCGGCAGGATATACCCTTGGATATACTGCTTGCACTATTTGAGTTTGCTTTTATTGAAGTGGCTCAGGAGTTTTACATGAAGCCGGAATCTTTTGATGCCCAGGTAGCTATTGAGTACATTGTTGATCTTTTCATGAATTGGAGCAAGAGGAGGGATATGATATGGAAAATAAAAAAATAATTTCCCGGGAGAATTTTATAAAACGTTTGCTTAACATATTTTTGCGAAGCGGCTTATCCGAATTTCCCAGTGATTATACTAATTTGCATGTTTTGCTCAAAAGCGCAATTCTAACTTTAGATAAAACAGCCATCTTCAGCGAGAAAGAGATTAACCGGAATCTTGATTATTGGATAAGCAATATAAGTAACCTTACCCCAATGAAAGATATTGATCATGTTACATTGCGACGTATGTTAGTAGATGCTGGGTATTTAACCCGGAATAGGGATGGTTCTTGCTATCAGGTATCTTTATCGGGAGATGGACAGCCGGTATTTGATGATGCGATTGAGCAAGTTGATGTTATTGCTGTAATTAAATCCGAGCGTGAAGAAATCGCCAGAAGAAAAAGAGAATATATGGAGAAATTAAATTCGCCATAGAAAACGCTTTGAATAATGCTTGAATAAGGACGGAGTAAATATAAAATGCTTAGTTTACGGGCGCGTATGATAAAATTATTGATGCAAAAATAGCAGGAAGCAAAAAGAACGTCCCCTTGCTTCCACCTTAGGAAGCAAAAAGAACGTCCCTTTGCTTCTGCGGCACCCGGATAAGCAGCAGAAGAAACTGCCAAGTATTTGCGGCACACCGCTGCCTATTCCCATTTACCACTGTACGTCCGCAGAAAATTCATTATGTCCTGGGTTGTTCTGAGTATGTTCGTGACGTGCTTGCTCCCCTCCACCCGCTGTAGAACAACGATAACTCCAGTTGCACCCTGGATATAAACATCTAAATATGATCGTCATTTTTGCATTAACATCCTCTGTATCGTACCCGCCTTGCACAGCTTTAAGCTGCTCTTCCAATAATAATTGATGGTTTAAATCTTTCTTCATATTGAATTACCCTCCTTCCTCTTAATTATTTTTTAAACCAAAGAAAGCTTTTGTTACCAAAAGTATATTTATATATACGATGAACTTGAAAAAGTAGCTCAGGATGTAAATAGACGGGACAGACCGGTATTATATTCCCAGCTTCCCCGTCGCAATTTATTATGCATTCACATACGGGGTTGTATATGAAAGCAATTACTGCAGGCCGGATAATGACCACTGCCTATATACCGAGGGCATTCATTATTCTGGCCACGTTTATAATGGAATTCAAAGGTCTGCTTATCTAGCTGAGTGCAAAAATAATTCTCGTATTCATCACGACCCCCGGATACCTTTTTGAGTTCTTGGTCTGAAATTTTAGACTTTTCCATTATTCATTCCTCCATTCTTAATCATACTCTAAACTCGCTGCATTTCTCAGTTTGGGCTTTTTGGGCAAAGCTCGAATTAAGCATCGGAGGAAACTGCCAGGTATTTGTAGCACACCGCTGCCTATTCCTATTTACATAGGGCTTTCTACGTCCGCAGAAAATTCATTATGTCCTGGGTTGTTCTGAGTATGCTCCTGACGTGCTTGTTGCTCATTTGATGGAGAACAACGATGACTCCAGGTGCATCCTGGATATAAACATCTAAGTATGACCGTCACTAATGAATTACCGCGCCCGCCTTGCACAGCTTTAAGCTGCTCTTCCAATAATAATTGATGGTTTAAATCTTTTTTCATATTGAATTACCCTCCTTCCTCTTAATTATTTTTTAAACCAAAGAAAGCTTTTGTCACCAAAAGTATAGTTATATATACGATGAACTTGAAAAAGTAGCTCAGGATGTAAAAAAATTTTGGTTGACAGCCCTAAAACAGCGTGGTCTTGCCCACAAATGAGTCATCATCCAGCCTCTGCCTCTCCACCAGTTCGGCGAAATAGCTGCCCTTCTGGAGCAGTTCGTCATAGCAGCCGTCTTCCTTGATTTTGCCGTTATCAAGGACTAAGATGCGATCACAATGACGAATGGTAGAAAGCCGGTGGGCTATTACGATCCGGGTGCTTTTCATAGAATCCAGGGCTTCTGACACCTGTTTCTGGGTGATATTATCCAGGGCCGAAGTGGCTTCATCAAACATCAAAATCCGGGGTTTGGGCACAATCGCCCGGGCGATCATCAAGCGCTGGCGCTGACCGCCGGAAATGCCGCCGCTGCCTTCGGAAATCACGGTGTGCATGCCCATGGGCATGGCTCGAATATCATCGGCTATACCGGCCAGTTCCGCAGCCTGCCAGGCATCGTCTCGCGACAGCCAGGGAGCGGAGATGACGATATTGGAGAAAATGTCCCCGGAAAATAATCGTCCATCCTGGGTTACCGCCCCAATATTCTGCCTTAAGGAGCGCATATCAAGGCGGGCGATATCCCGGCCGTCATAATAGATGGCCCCCCTCTGCGGCGTTTCAAACCCAAGCAATAGCCGCATCAGAGTTGATTTGCCGCATCCGGTTTTTCCGACTATGGCTACATATTGACCGGCCTTTATTTTCAGGCTGATGTCGTCCAAAACCAGGGGCATCTCCTCATGGTAGCGAAAGGAAACATTGTTTAGTTCAATATTGCCGGACAAGCTGGTTATTATCTGCTTGTTCTCCCCCACTTCCGGCACTGCTTGTAAAATGGGTCCGACCATTTCCATCAGCGGCTTTATATTGGCAAAGGAGGTGGTTACACCGGCCAGAGACATAATGGCGCCGGTTACCAGGCCGAATGAGGCGTTGAAGGCCATGTAGTCGGCAACGGAAACACTGGCCGCCGCGGCGCTGTAATATATGATAATGATCCCGCCCAGGGAGATAGCGCTGGCAACAACCGGCTGTACCTTAATAAGCAGGGGCGGATTGTAGGATATGTCCGCCTGCTGTTTAAAAGTATCCGCCCATTTGGCAAATACACGCCGTTCAGCGCCGGCCAGTTTTATCTTTTGCACACCTGAAAAACTGGCAAAGGTTAGACCGTTAAGCCTGGCATTAAGAGCTATGCGGCGGCGGTTAAGGTTTAGCTCGACTAAACCGGTTATAACGGTAACCGCCAATTGCGCCAGGATGACCATAAGGGCCGGAAACACCAGGGCTGGCGCAAAACTTATAATCTGAAATACATAAATAAACGAAAAAAGTGCGGTGAGTCCGGTTGAAAGAAAGGTATTGGCCAGCATATCACAGAGCTGCATGATGGCCGAAATGCGCGAACTCAACTCACCGGCGTTGTATTCTTTAAAAAAGGCCGCTGGTAGTAAAAGTAGCCGGCTCATGGCGGCCGCTTCAACGGGGATATTCATTTTGGTCTGCACCCGGGCGATTAAAAGCGTTTTGGTAATTTCAATCAGTATTGAAGATAGGGCAACACCTACCAGCACCAAAGCCACCGGCAGCAGCAGCCCGGGTTCCCCGGCCGGAATGACCCGTTCAAAGATGAGTTTCGTTAAGTAGGGAGTGAACAGGCCCAGGAGGCTTACCCCCAAACTGGCCAGGGCTACCATAAGAATATCCGTAGAAGAAAGGGTGTTTAATATATACTGCAGCAGATCAGTAAGCCCCAGTTGTTTAAGGGGCAGGGGACGGTAGAAACAAAAGGCTTCTTCTTGTAGCTTATCCCTGGTTTTCCGCGACAGCCTGAGCTTTTCTCCTGTTTCGTAATCAAAGAACTCGTATCCGGCCAACCCCACCGGGAGGAGGGCCACCACATCGCCGCTTTTCGTCTGTCCCAGCATAGGTCCCACAGCATCCCGCCACCAGTTGCCTTGCAGTTTTACCACCCTTCGCATAATCCCGGTTGGACGCAGCAGGTACTTAAGCTGGTCGTTCATGTCCTCTACTTCTTCGGGTAATTCTACTGGTTCGGTATTGTAAAACTTAAGGATTTCCTCGATGGCATTTTTAGTTTTCAAGCGGTCGCTGTTTAAGGCAGACGATATCAGCGATTTGCCCAGAACAACCGAGGAGAGTTGGGCGAAGGCATTTTGAAAGCCTTCCTCGTCATACCGGATTCTGTTTTTTATCTGTTCATCAAACCAGCCTTTGCTCATGGCAGCCTCTCCTATTCAGTGGCAATAAGCTCGGTATAAAGGCCCCCGGCTTGGTATAGTTCTTCATGTCGGCCCCGCTCGACCACTTTGCCCTTATTCATCACGATAATTTCATCACAGTCGCGAATGGTGGACAGCCGATGGGCTATAATAATGCAGGTTACGCCCCGGTCCTTGATAGCTTGTATAACTTCATACTCGGTTTTGGCATCCAGGGCTGAGGTGGCCTCGTCCAGAATGACAATCCTGGGGTCCTGGGCCAGCACCCGGGCTATCTCCATCCTCTGCCGCTGCCCGCCCGAGAAATTTCGGCCTCCCTCCAGGACCATGCCATTGTAGCCGCCCTCCCGCTGCATTATTTCCGTATGCAGCCCGGCGTCGCGGGCGGCTAAAATCATTTCAAAGTCTTCAATAGATTTATCCCACATCTTTATGTTATTGCAAATGGTATCCTCAAACAGGATAATGTCCTGATCGACTACCGCCACCGATCCGGTAAAAACCTCCGGGAAGATGTCTTCCCGGGCCTGGCCGTCAAACTCGATCACACCGCTCCAGGGCCGGTACAGACCGGAAATCAATTTGGAGAGGGTGGATTTTCCGCACCCTGAGGTGCCTACCAGGGCAATTCTCTGGCCCGGTTGGACAGTAAGGTTGAAGTTTTTAATCAAGGGTTTTGCCAGCCGGGAATAGCCAAAGGTAACGTTTTTCATGGTAAGAGCCCCGCTCAATTTGTGGTACCCCCGGTCATCGTCCTTAGCCTGGGGCAGGTACTCCACATCGGGCTGGTAATTCATCACATCTTCGATCCTCTCCATGGAAGAACGCATTTCCTGCATATTCTGTCCCAGCCCGATAAAGGCATTCACAGGCGCTAAAAATGAGGCCATGAAACCCTGAAAGGCCAGGAGCATACCTACCGTAAACTTGCCGTTCATGATCAGCATCACCCCCAGCACCAGCACGGCCAGATTAGCAATCTGCTGCAGGGCACCGGGAACCGCTCCCAGGTACTGATTGAGCAGGGCAAACCTGACCGATGAACTGTTGACCGAAGCCTGGAAACCGGCCCAGCGTTCAAAATAACCATTTTCCGCCCCGGATGCTTTTATGGTTTCAATCATTTCAATCCCGCTCATGGTGGTGGCTGCCAGTTTACCGCTGTCGCGCATCTGAGCCCGGGTTATATTCACCCGTTTCTTTGAAATAATACGGGCTACCCACATATTGATGAAGGTAGACGCAAGTCCTACAGCAGTCAGCAAAAGGCTGTATTTTATCATAACCACCAGATAAAAAACCAGCATGGCCAGGTTTAACAGGACCGGGGCCAGTTGGCTTATCAAGGTTTCGGCGATAAGCTCGTTGGAACTCTGCCGGGCGGCAATATCCCCGGCCATGCGCTGCGAAAAAAACTCCATCGGCAGGCGCAGGACATGCCAGAAGAAGGTGGTGTTGGCCACAATAGCCAGTTTGCCTCTGATTTTTAGCATGTACAGGGTGTTGATAAGAGATACTATGATCTGAAAAGCGAGCAAGCCACTCATGGCCAATATAAAGGGATAAAGCCAATCAGGATTGGCCCCGGTTAAAATTCGGTCCATAAACACCCGGGCAAAAACCGGGGTCATAACCCCCGTCACGGCGGTCAGAATACCGGTGAGAATTACGAATAATATCGGCACCAGAGTGCCTTTTAAACGGCCTTTGGCAAAATCGAGTACGCTGCGCGGCTGGCCGTCGGCCACAAAATCAGCTGTTTTAGAAAAAGTAAGCACAATGCCGGTAAAGGATTTATTAAACTCTTCCATGGGTACCTCAACCGTTCCCCGTCCGGGATCATTTAACACCGCATAGTTTTTCTTAAATCCGTTTAACACTACGAAATGATTAAAGTTCCAGTGTATTATCACCGGATATTCTATCTGTTTGACATCGTCAAGTTCCAGACGATACCCTGAGGCTCCCATGCCGTAGGCACGCGCCGCCCGCAGGATGTTTACGGCATTGCTGCCATCGCGGGATACTCCGCAGTCGCTCCGCACTCGTTCCAACGGAACCCATTTGCCATGAAAAGCCAGTATCATGGCCAGACTGGCGGCACCGCACTCTAAAGCTTCCATTTGCATAACTACAGGGACTTTGGCAATTTCAGGCATGAACTCTCCCCTATTTTAGAAGAAAATCTATCGGTCTGACCGTATCAGTTACAATGTTGATATTTACCAGGGTTTTATCGGGTAGATCAGAGCTGTCCAAAGAAACATCGACTGTTACCGCAAAGCCCTTGGGAGCAAGGGCCTGGGCCAGATAATCGCTCTTTAGCTCAGCGGTGATCTCAGAAGCAGACAGGGGAACAACTCCAAGCGAGTCTATATGCCCGTTTATGGCGGTATTCTGGTTAACGGCCTGGACTTTCACCTTCTGCCCGGCTTTTATAGTGCCCGCTTCAGTAATATCAACATAACCCACAGCTTTTCCACTGTTAACAACGCCTTTTGTATGTATACTGGTTGGCAGGCTGCCGGTAAAGCTCCATATCAATACCACCGCCAGCAATATAAACATAGCCATCAAAACTATCCAAATGCTCGGGTTGGATACTTTTATATAATCG
Organism: Syntrophomonas wolfei subsp. wolfei str. Goettingen G311; assembly: GCF_000014725.1. Classification (GTDB taxonomy): domain Bacteria; phylum Bacillota; class Syntrophomonadia; order Syntrophomonadales; family Syntrophomonadaceae; genus Syntrophomonas; species Syntrophomonas wolfei. Next base: position 2,566,754 of record NC_008346.1, on the reverse strand, counting down.
TTCAACTGCTCCGGTGAGGATAAACTGTCCAGACTGGCTTTACGAAAAAGGCTGTTGCTCATCTTTATATCTCTCCCGTACTAATACTCTTCGGGCAGGGCTTCTCCGCTCAGTAGTGCCTGGTGCATAGTTTTAAAACTCCTTTTCATAGGCCCAGTAAAAATAGATATAGATAATAATAGATAGGAATTTGCTTTTTTATCCTTCTCAGTATATCACTGGCTAATATTATAAAGCTATAATTATTAGCACAATTATCCATAAAATAATAATTTTCAGCAAAAAACGAAATAATCAGAGAATTCATCATAACTTAGCTAAGAAAGTTCCTCTCATACACCTCTTGAGCTTTCGGCATGCAGGGAGTCGGATTGGCACATAGTACCGATTCTAGTTCACCACATCAACAAACAAAGCACTCAGTAAAATCTTGGTTAAAGATTAAAGATAATCATTTGGTACTGAGTGCCGAGCCACTATTAATGTCGCGGTGTCTATTCCCCGGTCATCGTTCTTCGCGATCATAAGGAACCCCGAGAGCCCGTGGTGCTCCTGCCTCCTGCCGGAGACGAATCGTAACCAGTACCAAGACAAGAATGGTCAACAAATACGGTAACATGGCCAGGAAAAAGGATGACACATGGATACCGATGGTCTGGATACGAAAGGTTAATGCTTCAACCCCACCGAAGAGGTAAGAACCCAAAAGTCCCCGTAATGGATTCCAGAGAGCAAAGATTACCAGTGCCACCGCAATCCATCCCCGTCCTGCGGTCATGTTTTCCTGCCAGGAAGGGGCATAGGCTAAAGACAAATAAGCCCCGCCCAGACCAGCCAGCATACCACCCAATATGGTACAAATATACCTTACCCGGCTGACACTGATTCCTACCGCATCTGCTACCGCAGGGTTTTCACCCACGGAACGTATACGCAGACCCCAGCGGGTTCGAAAGAGGATATACCAGAGGCCAATCGCCAGTATAAGGCTGATATACACCAGAGCATCCTGCTTAAATAATATGGGTCCCAGGACTGGTATATCACCCAGAACCGGAACTGATATCGGTCGAAACGGATCAGCCGCAGGCATGCCCTGATAGCTCTTACCCATGAAACCACTGATACCAGTACCGAAAATAGTTAAGGCCAGCCCGCTGACCACCTGGTTGCCCCGCAGGGTAACAGAAAGTCATCTCTTTCTTCTTAGCTTCATTATATCAGCCGACACTTTATCACTTATTGGAGCAAGGTCTACAATGCCATCTTCCAGTCCGCCCCAGTAAGCTTCACTCTTCCATGTTCCGTCCATAACTGCTTTCACTGTTTTTACATAATAGGAACCCAGTTCCAGACCGGTGAAGTCAGGTTGGCATTGGGATGCAGCTTTATCAAGGAAGATATATCGCCAGAGCTGTTCCCATGATATGTGCGGGCGGAATTCGCAATTATGTTGAGTGAGCATCTCGATCCGGAACCAGATCATCCGGTTCTGTGCTTTGGAATACCTGTCTTTCCAGGGAAAACTGGTGGGAAACCGGATTATATTGAACCATATCTACTGCCAGTAAACCGGAACCTGGCAAAAGGTAAGCAATAGCTGCTGAATAGGAAATGCCCTTTTCCGAATATAGGCCTCGTAAGCCGGAAGCCCCAGTAGTTCCAGGGTCAACAAAAACCCCGTCCGGCCCCTCTTCTATTCTTATACGATGGTCGTGCCCGGCCACCACCAGGCCGGCCAGCGGGGCAATTTCTTTCCCCAGCCGGTAATTATGCACTACCAGTATGTCAGGACGCCCCTGGGCCGCAACCGCCTCCTCTATCCTGCTTACCTGTTCTTTTAAGCTTTCCCGTTCTGCTTCCTGACTCTCATACTCTACAGCCTTTGATGCTGATAATGGGTCAGCAAAACCCAGGACCTTAACTCCTTTAAGGCTAATCATCTCCCCATTTAAAACCTGACTGTCGGGCAGAGTAGTAATAAAATTGAGGGTTTCCGGACTATCATGGTTTCCGCCCACAAACAACTGGGGTACACCCACTGTGGCTAGTTCCTGGGTAGCACCAGTTTCTAATTGTGAGCCCATATCAGTTAAATCACCCGCATTTATCAGGAAATCTACCTTAAAACGGGCCGCCAAACTTTTACACAATACGATTCCCACCGGGTTGGAATGTATATCACTGACCAGCAGTATTTTAACTACCTGGCCTTGTTCCTCTGGATTGGCCATAACCGTAAGGCTATTAGAACTGGAAAAAAGCAGGCCCAGATTGGATACAATTTGCCGGGTGTTGTCACGGATTTTCTGTAAATCACTAAGGGAATCACTGGCGAATTTTATCGCTACTGGAGCCATGCTAAGAACACCCTTATATTCCGGCTCGCGAAAGGCTGCCGTATCATAGGAACGGAATACTCCAGCCAGGATTAATATTAATATTAGCGTAGATGCAGTAGTATAAAGTAAGGACTTGAGCAGGCCAGGACGCCAGATTAAAAAGACCAGCAAAAAGGCACCCAGAAATGCTACTGCCACCTGGCGCAGGGCAAAGACGGTTATTTTATTCCGGGCACTGCTCTGTAGCTGTTCTACCAGTTGTTTCTGATCCGGCAGATTATCTATATGCGACTTGAGGGTGTCACTTCTTATCTGTTCCAGGCTGATAACCAGTTTCACCGGTCCCTGATGGGTTTTAGCTTCGACAACCCCAAAGGGGGGAAAGTGCAGTTCCGTTATACCGCTTCGGCCCGGAGTTAAGCCCGCTCGAAATTCAATACCTTCGAGGTCAAAGGCAGTGCTACCCAACAGCCAAACAGCAAGTATAGCCCCAAGCAGAGCAGTCAAAAGAATGACAAGCATTTTAAGCAAGAATAATTTACTTGAATTAAACTCTGCCCTCTGAGCCAGCCTCACCGAAATTCCTCCTCCAACAATCTCCTCCGACATTCTTATTTTACTGCTTTACCAGGCCTGTTGATACTTTTTTTTCTTTCAGTATAACACGAAGATAAGCCTCGTTTTCATGAAGACCTTTTTCTAAACACAGTTAAGGCATAAGAAAAAAAGCCATCCCATTAACCCGGTTATGAGATGAAAGTTTCGAATTTTTACAATAATGGACTACGTAGTCTAATGGTAGTACAATAAGCCTACAATAAGGGTTATAGATATATGTCAAGATAGGCCCCTGCAGGAGGTTATTTTGCGCTGTTCTATTGAGAGGATAAACCATCAAGGTGAAGGGGTAGCCCGCGTTGGCGGAAAGGTCGTTTTTGTACCACAGGCCCTACCCGGTGAAGTGGTGGAAATTGTCATTACGGATAATCGGGCTCGTTTTGCCCGGGCGCAGTTAGTGCAACTGCTGGAAGCCTCACCCTACCGCCTTACTCCGCTCTGCCCTCATTATTATGAATGTGGCGGTTGTGCCTACCAGCATGCGAAGTATGAAGAGGAACTGGTTCTGAAGCGCCAGGTAGTAAAGGATGCAATTCAGCGTATCGCTAAGATCGCTACCGTGGTTGAACCGGTCCTGTCAATGCCGGAGCCCTGGCATTATCGCAACAAGGTCACCTGGCATATGGCCGCAACGGGGAAGCAGGAGCCTGTTCTCGGCTTCTTTCGTGAGGCCAGCCGTCAGCTGCTTCCCATTTCCCACTGCCGGCTTATCTCGGAAAAAATGAACTGCCTAACAGCCAGGGTAAAGGCTCTTTTACCCTTAATCCAGCCTGCTACTGGCAGTGAAATAACCTTACGAGAATCATCCCTGGATCACTCAACCATGCTCATATGGAAGGGGTTGCAAGGCTGGCCTGCACCCGAGATCTGGGCAGAGCTTAGTGCTATCAGCGATTCGGTGGTGGTTATAGAAAAAAACACCTGCCACTATATTTCCGGCCCTCAGCGCCTGTTGGACAAACTGGGTCAGGTGAAATTTGCTTTATCCCCTGGAGCCTTTTTCCAGGTGAATCATTGCCAGGCCGAAGAGATGATCAGGCTCATCCTTTCATTAGTCGATTTTTCCGGTAAAACAGTTCTGGACGCCTTTTGTGGAGTAGGCAGTATAGCCCTCAACCTGGCCCGGCAGGCGGAGCGGGTGATTGGGGTGGAGAGCTATGAACCGGCTATTCATGATGCTCGTAGTAATGCTATAGAAGCTGGCATATACAATGTAGAGTTCATCCACGGTTTCTGTGAAAGAGTAGTGGCGCGGATAGATGAGCCTATTGATGTGATAGTGCTTGATCCCCCG